>QWPJ01000113.1 GCA_003671195.1 Planctomycetota bacterium | reverse complement strand
TTTCTCGCCCCGCGGTCCACCGCTTGGCAGCGGATGGCTACCGCGCAATCGTAGCCACCTGTCGCCAGACTAACGTAGCCACCTGTCGCCAGACGGTGGAGGCCTTTCTCGCCCCGCGGTCCACCGCTTGGCAGCGGATGGCTACCGCGCAATCGTAGCCACCTGTCGCCAGACTAACGTAGCCACCTGTCGCCAGACGGTGGAGGTTTTCTCGCCCCGCTGTCCACCGCTTGGCAGCGGATGGCTACGATTCCTCGGACGTAGCCACCTGTCGCCAGACGGTGGAGGTATTCTCGCCCCGCTGTCCACCGCTTGGCAGCGGATGGCTACGCTTGGCAGCCGAAGGCTACGCTTGGCAGCCGATGGCTACGATTCGACCCGTCTGGTGGATTTTGTTGTGCTATAATCAATCTGCGGCACCGCTTGTCCAAACAGCCCTCGGCGGGGTTTTGGGCCTGAGCCTGTCGTCCCCGCCCTGCCTTGCATTTTCCGGTTTTGACTCCCACCTTAGGCGACCCCCACACGGATGCGATCTTCACCGTACTGTACCGATTTCCACCGAGTTCTTCAGAGTAACCGCAGGCAAGTCCTCCAGGCCGGGGCCCTGTCGCTGCTCGGACTCGGACCGACGCTTAGGACCGCGCGAAGCCAAGCCTCCAGCGATTTGCCCATCCGGGCCAAGCGGTGCATTTTCATCTTCATGTGGGGTGGGCCGAGCCAACTCGATACTTTTGATTTGAAGCCTGATGCACCGGCGGAGATTCGAGGCGAATTTCGTCCTATTTCGACCGCGGTGCCCGGGTTGCAAATCTGTGAGCACTTTTCGAAGCTCGCCAAGTTGACCGATCGGCTGACGATCCTGCGTTCGCTGGCCCACGATGACCCAGCCCACCTTTCGAGCGGTCACGCAACGCTCACGGGGAATCTAGCACCGGTCCTTAAGAGCGATGCGGATCCGCCGAGCGAAAAGGATTCGCCCCATTTGGGAAGTCTCTTGACCAAGCTCAGGCCAAAGGCCGACGGCCTGCCCTCGTTTGTCGCCATGCCTTGGAAGGCCCTTCATCCGGCCGCACCCGGTGGCGAAGCACCCGGTCAACATGGCGGCTGGCTAGGTCCGACCTATGACGGTGTGCTCTTGAAAGGGGATTTGAATCACCCCGAGTGGAAACCCCAGGCCCTCTCGCTTCCGGCGGATGTGACGCTCGAGCGTCTCGAATCTCGCACGCAACTCCTCAAGGCGATCGAAGCCCAGCATCGATCGATGCGGCGGCTCGCTGAAACTGGAGCGTTGAACGAACAGCAACTCCAAGCCTTTGAGATGCTATCGAGTCCCAAGGTCCGGCAAGCCTTCGATTTGAATCAAGAATCAGCCCAAACTCGGGATCGATACGGTCGCAACATCCATGGCCAATGCGTCCTGATGGCAAGACGGCTGATCGAACATGGTGTCTCCCTTGTTTCGGTCAATTGGCACAACGACGGGCAGAACTTCTGGGACACCCACGGGAATAACTTCAACCGTTTGAAAAACGATTTGATCCCCCCGGCCGACATGGCCTTGTCCGCATTGATCGAAGACCTCGAGGCTCGCGGAATGCTCGACGATACGATCATCGCTTGGGTCGGCGAGTTCGGACGCAAACCCCAGATCACCCCTCAAAATGCAGGCCGTGAGCATTGGCCTTATTGCTACAGCGGGATCCTCGCCGGTGGCGGAATCGCCAAGGGGGCCGTCTATGGCCAGAGCGATCGTCATGCGGCTTACCCTAGCCTAAATCCCGTATCCCCTCAGGATTTCGCTGCGACGATCCTGCATCAAATGGGGATCGATAGCTCGGCGATGCTGCTCGATCGCGAGAACCGCCCGCATCGGATTTCGACTGGAAAAGTGATCACCGATATTGTTGCTACCTAAGCTCCCGAAGAGATCTTTGATCCCAAGGAAACTCCATGAAGAGACCTATCGCAAATCGCCGAGAGATTCTCGGCTCGCTGACGGCTTGTGCTGCCCTGATCGCATGGGACCGACCTTGCGGGCTGATGCCCCAGGCCATGGGGATCGAACCCATCGCACGGATCGCACCTGGACGTATGCAATTGAGCTTGGCCGCCTATTCGTTTCGCGACTTGCTCAAGGGGAACAAGGAAGGTTGGGACCTATTCAAATTCGTCGACTACTGCCATGCCCTTGGGATTCCGGGAGCGGAACTAACGAGCTACTATTTTCCAACCGATGTCTCGGACGCTTACATCGTCGAGCTCAAGGAGCATTGTCGACGTCGGGGAGTGAGCATTTCCGGAGGCGCGATCGCCAACGATTTTTGCCAGCTTGATGACGCAAAGCGCAGTCGCGATATCGAGCATACCAAGCTATGGATCGATCGTTACGCCTTGCTCGGTGCGGGAGCTATCCGCGTGTTTGCGGGAAATCAACCCAAGGAGGAGGATTGGCCAGCGACGCGCGATCGGTGCATCGGGGCTCTCGAAGAGGTTTGCAAATACGCTCATACCAGAGGGGTCTATTTGGCTCTTGAGAATCACGGGGGAGTCACGGCCCGAGCCGACGGATTGTTGGAGATTGTTCGAGGGGTTCAGGCCCCGAGTTTCGGGGTGAATTTCGACTCGGGGAATTTTCGCTCGACGGAGGATCCTTACGCAGAACTCGCCCAGATCGCTCCTTATGCAATCAACGCGCAAATCAAGGTCGAGATGTTTCCCGGCGGCAGACGTGAGATGGCCGACTTAGGGCGGATTTTGAGGATACTCAAGGATTCCAACTATAGCGGCTGGGTAGCTCTGGAGTACGAAGCTCAGGAACCGGCGATCGAAGCGGTCCCTGGCTGGGTGCAGGAAATAAAAAAATCACTTGACGCTTTGACATGAGCAATTCACGAACTAGCCTTGCCTCCAACGGGCCTTTGCCGTGCGTTGATTCTTGAACCGAACCCCCGTAGCACTTTACCCCTGAAAACCCAAACCGATGGCTAGTTCGCTGACCGATCAATCCGCTTGGGGACCGGGGAACGAAAACGGTTTCCCTTCGATCGGGATCCTCGAGACCAACGGCTGGACCGCCGGCATGGTCGCTTGCGATGCGATGGCCAAATCGGCCAACGTGTCGGTGATCCAAGTCGAGTGGAACGATATGCTCGGTGCGGTCCTCAAGATCTTCGGCTCGCCCAGCGATGTGCAGTCGGCGATCGAGGCTGGCGCTTCTGCTGCCAAATCGATGCAGCAGTACCGCTCGAGTCATTTCATACACAGCCCTGATCGCGACGCGCTCAGGGCGATTCTAAGTCCCCCGGAATTCAACGCTCTGATCGAGCAAGCCGTCGTCAAACAACCTCTTTCGGAATCTGAAATTATGTCCAATGCGAATGGTCAAGCTCTAGGCTTTATCGAAACCCAAGGCTTCACGGCCGTCTTCGAAGCGATCGACACGGCGTGCAAGGCCGCTTCGGTGGATGTGATCGGCAAGGAAAAGCTCGGTGGTGGATACGTCACGGTGGTCATCCGCGGCGATGTCGCTGCCGTCAGTGCAGCGATTGAAGCGGCCAAACCCAAGGTCGAGGGGCTCGGTAAGCTCATCGCTTGCCATGTCATCGCTCGGCCTTCGACCGCAGCTCTTGGACTGCTGCCGAAGTAAGGTATTAGGCGTTAGGCTTCGGTGGGACGGTCCAGGCGCTGGGGTGTTGGATGAGTCCGATATGAGGATAGTACGTCTGTGCTTTGGGGGCGGAGAGCAGGATCAGGGTCGTGTGCGAACCGGCTGCTTGGTGCGTCCTTGCGATGAGCTCTTTGCCGATCCCTTGTTTTTGGAACTGGGCATCGACGGCTAGGTCCGAGAGGTAAGTGCAGTAGTGGAAATCGGAGATCGCCCGTGCGACTCCGACGAGCAAGCCTTTGGGATTTCTTGCGGTGAGCACCACATCAGCATGGCGCAACATGCCCTCGATCCGCTTGGGATCTGCGATGGGACGACGTTCTGCCAAGGTCGATCGAATCAAGCAATCGATGAACTCCTCGGGTCGCAAACTCGGTTCGTTTTCGTAGTGAATCATTTGGTTTTTTGCGGAAAAAAGGCATAAGCTCACCGACCGCATCGATTCTCCCTTGTCGACTCGAATCCCCCCGACTAAAACCTTGGGACTGCACTTCCGAGTAAGGACCTTTGCACCCATGATTTTCTGGAAGAAAAAGAAGTCGGCTTCGAACGACGACGGCACCGGCAATATACCGGCTAATATACCCGAGAGCCTCTCCGAGCGATCGCAAGAGAGCCCTAGCGAGGATGCTTCCGTTCTGGAGACTCCTCCAGATTCCCAGAGCATGGCTCAAGCCGATGCTCCGGTCCCAGAGGTCGCCTCTTCGGAAGCTGCGTCGACCAAGGTCAGTTGGTTCAAGCGAGCGTTGCAAAAGACCAACGACCTGCTTCGCACCGATATCCGAGACTTGTGGAAATCCGAAGGGGAGCTCGTCGACGAGGCGTTTCTGTCGAATCTATATGCGATCTTGATCCGGACCGACATGGGGCCGAGCATGGCGACGAAGATCAAGGAATCGATCCACGATCAGTATCGCGCTCGCAAGGTGCATCAGGAGGATGTTTTGAGGATCATCCGCGACCGAGTCGCCGAGTCGCTCAAGAGCAAGGGTGGGACGCTCAATCTTCCGGATACCAAGCCTGCTGTGATTTTGGTGGTTGGAGTCAATGGATCGGGCAAGACCACATCGATCGCGAAAATCGCGCATCGATTGACACGCCAGGGCAAGCGAGTCTTGTTGGCTGCAGGAGATACATTTCGGGCCGCGGCCGTGGAGCAATTGAGGATTTGGGCCGATCGGATTGGTTGCGATATTGTCATGGGGGACCAGGGTTCGGATCCAGCTTCGGTGGCTTTCAAAGCGATGCAGAGGGCCGTAGAAGAAGGGTACGACGTTTGCATCGTCGATACAGCCGGACGATTGCAGACGCAGAGCCACTTGATGCAACAGCTTGAAAAAATCAAGCGAGTCTTGCAAAAGCACGTTGAGACTGCCCCGCATGAGGTTTTGTTGGTGCTCGACGCGACGGCCGGACAGAATGCGATCAGCCAAGCCAAGGGGTTTTCGGAGGCCGCCGGCTGCACCGGGATCGTTCTATCGAAGCTGGACGGGACGGCCAAGGGAGGGGTAATCATTCCGATTGCCGAGCAGTTTGGGCTCCCTGTGAAGTTCATTGGAATCGGTGAAAAGCTACCGGACCTCCAAGAGTTCTCACCCGACGATTTCGCTGCAGCTTTGTTTTCTTGAAATCGGAAGGATCGCGAGCGAATTTTGGGAACAGCACAGTCTGACTATCTAAGGAATAAAGAGAGACTCGACGATCGGATTTCCCAAGGCGAGGCGCTCTCGAAGAAACTCAGTATGGCTCGCTTGGCGACCGCCTTACCGGGATTGTTCTTGGCCATCGCAGGTTTCAGCGAGCCCCAACTGCCGAGTTTCGTTTGGCAGTTAGGGTTGCTATTGATCGTTGCATTCTTGGCTTTCGCGTCATGGCAGGAGGTGCTTCGTGACAAGCTCGATTGGTCGATCCATAAACGAAATTTTTACCGTCGGATGCAGGCCCGCTGCGCGAGGGATTGGAGTGAACTTCCTGCCTTGCCGACCGAGCAAGCGGCAGTGGGTTTTGCCAATGAGCTATCGAAGGACCTCGATCTTTTCGGCGACCGATCGTTGTTCCGTTGGTTTTCGTTGGCCGTTACCGAATCGGGTGCAAAGACGATCGCCGATTGGATGGGGAACTGGTCGCCCGTTTCCCAGATTGTCGACCGTCAACAAGCCGTCGAGGAGCTAAGCAACCAGCGCGTTTGGCGAGAGTCCTTTTGGGATGCAGCTTTAGGCTTTCGAGGCTGCGATACTTCGCCCGAGAGGATTGCAGCCTGGGGCGAATCCCCAGGGTTCTTCGACAAACGAACTTGGCTTCGACAACTTACATGGATCGGACCGATCGGAGTGCTGATTTCGATTGCTGGAATGGTTGCGGGGGTCCTGATGGGACAAGCATCGGTTTTCAGCATCTGTTTTTTCGCCTTCCTCGGTGCTGTGACGATCAATTTGCTCCTGACCGTTTCGATCATCGGTCGAATCCATGATTTGTTCGTCCAGATTGGAAACGCGAATCGCGAACTGTCGTCGCTCAATGCGCTATTTGGACTCGTCGAGAAACTCGAGCCGAAGTCGACATTGTTGATCGAGCTGCGGAAACGATTTTTTGCTGGAGATATCCCCTCGACCGACGCGATTGCGAGCCTTCAGCGGCGCATGAAGTGGGCTGGCATTCAACGCAATCCGCTGCTTTTTATCCCTTATTGGTTTCTCCAATTGACCCTTTTTTGGGACGCTCGGGTTTTGGAATCGCTCGAGGCCTGGAAGGTTCGGCATGGGAAGAAAGTTTCATCATGGATCGAGGGACTTGGGCAAATCGAAGCTCTCCTCAGTGGCGCTGCCGTTTCGGACGAATATCCTGCTTGGAAATATCCGACCTACTTTGACGTTTCCTGCCGCGATCTGCGAGTCACGGATTTGGGGCATCCGCTGATCCCAGATCCTCTTCGAGTTCTCAACGATGTGGAGATTGCCGAAAGCCAACCGCTGCTGCTGGTCACCGGGAGCAACATGGCAGGCAAGTCGACGCTGCTAAGGTCCCTTGGGATCAATACGGTTTTGGGGCGGCTCGGAAGTCGCGTCGCTTGCAGTTCCTGGACGGGTCCGAATTGCGCTTTGGCCTCGAGCATCCGGGTTCAAGACAGTTTAGCCGACGGCGTTTCGTTTTTTATGGCCGAGCTCAAACGCCTTCGATCGATCAGCGACGCTACCCGCAGGCACCAAACTTCTGGCGGCCAGCGGGTTTCGCTGGTTCTGCTCGATGAAATCCTCCAAGGGACCAACTCGCGCGAGCGACAGATCGCCGTCGAGCAAGTGCTCGATCAATTCGTTCAGCTAGGAGCTTTGGTGGTCGCAAGCACCCACGATTTGGAGTTGGCCAATTGCCCGGGGATCGTCAAGGTGGCCCAGGTGGTTCATTTCCGAGAGTATTTTGAGCAGATCGACGGCGTCGAGCAGATGCGATTCGATTACAAAATGCGATCTGGGGTGACCCCGACGACCAATGCGCTCAAGCTACTCGAAATGGTCGGACTATCGAAAAAAACGCAATGGCCCGGATGATGGCCCCGGATGGGCTAAATCGCAATGTTCGTGCCCTCGCATCGGATTTCGTCGTACTCGTACTCAGCGAAGCGGTACTCAGTGAAACGGTACTCGTACTCGATGGCTGTTTGACCCTCGGCGATGCCGATCGCAGATCGAGGCAGTTCGCGGCTACTTGCGGGCCAATGGGCCGGATTGCTATACTGGATCGCTTCGAGTACGAGTACGAGAAGAAGGCAGATCGACGGCGTCGAGCAGATGCGATTCGATTACAAGATGCGATCTGGGGTGACCCCGACGACCAATGCGCTCAAGCTACTCGAAATGGTCGGACTATCGAAAAAAACGCAATGGCCCGGATGATGGCCCCGGATGATGGCACGGATGGGCTAAATCGCAATGTTCGTGCCCTCGCATCGGATTTCGTCGTACTCGTACTCAGCGAAGCGGTACTCAGTGAAACGGTACTCGTACTCGATGGCTGTTCTAACTGCAGCGATGCCGATCGTTGATCGAGGCGGTTCGCGGTAACTTGCGGACCAATAGGCCGGATTGCTATACTGGATCGATTCGAGTACGAGTACGAGTACCGCGATGCTGAGTACGAGTACGAGAAAACGCACGAGCAAAGTGGTGCACCAAAGCCGCCGCTGGTGGGTTGTTAACTTTTAGAATCGTGGTCTCCGGCGGCATTGGTGACCACGTTCGTTCGTCGCAGGAGGTTAGTCTATCGATACGCGACTACGGAAACTGATTGATGACTATGTTGCTGCTGTACGTGTGGCCATCGACTCATTGGCTTCGATGGGCGTTCCAAAACCAACTTCAAACAACGAGTGGGCACTCTATAGACTGCCTGATGAATTGGTCATTCCGACTGGAACTCGGATTCAAAAACATGGTTACGGATGCCGTTTTAAAAACGAGCAGGTATACGTTGACTTCGATTTCGGCGAGCTTGGGGAGATTAATGGGTTTGATTGCTGGCGACTAAACGATTTCTGTCGTGACAATCTCAAGACCAAATATGGGTTTGATTCGCAAAAGGATCTTGAACGGGCGTTTGAAGACGCTTGCTTGGCCAACGAGCTGGTTTATTCTGGCTACATATTGTGGTATGATCACACGAATTATGGACAGAATTCGGAAGCCTAGCGACGAACAAAGCATTGGACCGACGTGCTCGGTCGCCGCGCCCTGAATTGGTGAATTTTTCTCATCGCATTCGATCAATGCGAGTCGTTCGGCTACGGAGATGATCTATGTCCTTGAAGAAACGTGGCAAGTACCAGTACGGCGATAGCCAAGCGGACATTCGCGATGAACTCCTTCGATACGGTAAGAAGAACGAACACGCAGCCCATCATTTCGCTGACGCAATTTGCAAATGCGGTGGGAAGTTGTTTGAACTCTCGCTGGATGACAATGAGGGCGCGGCGGTTCGGACCTGCGTTGGTTGCAAGACCGAACATGCCATTGGCGACAGCGAGGAGTTTCTGGAGGAGGCGGAACTGGAGGAATGTGCCTGCCCTTGTGGCGGCGAGGCGTTTGAGATCACCATCGGGGTGTCACTATACGAAGATAGTGAAGATGTTCGCTGGCTTTACCTCGGTTGCCGCTGTCCGAAGTGCGGGCTCACGGCGGTTTACGGCGATTGGAAGAACGAGTTCAGTGGTTATAAAAAGTTACTCAAGCGTGTGTAGTTGTAGCGCCGAACCAAGCGATGCACCCAAGTCGCCGGTCGGCCGCTAATTTGAATCATATTTTTTTCGCGGCGCCATGGGTGATGGATGCCGTTCGTCGATTCTGATGGTACCATGGTAGATCGCAAGAATAAACAGAGTCGGAAGGAGGCTCTTGACCGCTGGAAGGCGGACCAACGTGCAATTGCGCGAGCAAAGCTGCCGCTGACAGGCGAGCACCTCCAATCGATGTTTGACATGCTCGATGAAGCATTGTCGCAACGTGGATGTGATCATACTCTTCGGCTGACAACGGAATGGCTGGTACTGAACAATCTACCAATTGAACCTGTAGTGAATTGGCTACGCGAGAATGGCGGTTATTGTGATTGTGAATCGCTCGCAAACTCAGAGCAGGCATGGCATGATGCGACGGGCGGTGTAAACTGAAGTTGAATTGACCTGCTTTCGAGAATCCAGAAGACGACGAACCAAGGGTTGAAACGGAGCGGGCGAATAAGGCGGTTTTCAAAGCGAGAGTCTCTCGCGCCCGCCCGCTGAACCCGGCCGTTCGGAGAGAATTTCCGGAGAGAATTTCGCGAGGGACGCTTAGCGCTCGGGCGAACCCTCCGGTCCATCCTGTTCGTTTTTTGCTTGGAAGGCCACGAAGCGATTGAACCAAGTCTGAATCATCAGTTTCTGTTGCTGCGTCGAGGCGAGGTTCATCGCGATGTCAACCTCTTTGCGACCAGCCGATTTATCGCCAGACCCGTACAAGCACATGCCCAGGACTAGGCGAGCCGTAGGTTGGAGCGGATTGGTTCGGATCAGCTCCTGACTTTCGGCCTGCGCTTCATAAAAGTCTCCGTTGGCTACCTGCATGACCATCTTTTGGATCCGATAGGCCGGCGATCCAGGATTGTTGGCAACTAGGTCGCTCAGAGCTGCGATCGCCAGATCGAGCCGCCCTGCGATCTCTGCGACATAAGCGACTTGGGCTAGGACCTCTTCGCTCTTTGGAGCCGCCCGCATGGCAGACTGCATCGCTGCAAGGGCCGCATCGGGGTTGCCGATTGCGATCTCAGCGGTGCTCAAGGCGATCCAAGCGTCGATGTCATCGGGGGCGCGTTCCAGAGCCTCTTTGAGCATCGTCCGGGCTTGTTCGACCGTCGGTCGCTTGATCGGCAGGTTCATCGGCATCTTTTCGGTAAAGCCGATCAATGCGATGCCCAGATCCCGGCGTTGATCCTCGGGGCTGAGCACATCGTTTTGGAAATAAGGAACCAGCAGGGACTTGTCCTTGGGGCCGTCGTTCGAGGCGGCCGGCTCGCTGGGGCGACGCATGATGCGATGGTCGGTCAGGCTGGTATGCGCGATATTGGTGTTGGAATTCGTTGGCATGTGGCACTCGATGCAGTTGTCCTGCTGCTTTTCGCGAGCCTCTTGCACTTCGGTGCAAACCTGTGTTTGATGGCAAGATTTGCAATCATCGAGGAATCGACGCAGGGCCTCTTGGGGCTCGAACGATGCATGCGGATCGTGGCAAGTCGTACAGAGCAATTTGCCACCCGATGCGGTACGGCATTTGGCCTGAAGCATCTGGTCGAAATGCCCGACAGCCTTGTTCTTGAACTTCGCCTCCGGGTGTGCCAAAAACGCATTGATGAACAGTTCCAGGGGCATCCCAGGACGAAAATCGTGCGCCAAACGGTCCTTGCGTGTTACCCGTGCCTTGCCGCTCAAATGGCATTGGGCACATATGGACAATTGCAGGTCATCGCTCAAATGCTTCGGATTGACGATCGAGGTATCGATGCCCCCCAGTGATGCGTCTAGCGGCTTGCCTTCGGTCCGCTCCTTTGAGTGCAATTCGCCGGGTCCGTGGCATCGCTCGCAGCCGATCGACAATTGCAACGGACTCAAAGGTAGCTTGTAGCGATTGATCGAATCGGGGATCTTCTCGTGCTGGTTGATATGGCAGTAAAGGCACTCGGTGGTCGTAGGCCGCTGGGTCGCTGTCCCAAGATCAAAGCCTGGGGAAACGTCCCAGCGTTTCTTGGTCGTGAACCAACTGACGGGCGACTGCCAAACCGAGTCGGCGTCGTAGACCAAATAGGAGCGACCGCGGGTCCCCGATCCGATCGCGATGCTCGTAGGAAAATCGATCGTGCCGATGGCCTCTCCATCGACGGTTTTTGAACCGAGCGTATGGACCATCGTGCGGTCTTCGATCGAGACGCTCATCTCATAGGGTCCGACTTGGCAAGGGTTCATCGCATCGACTTCGAGCGATTCGAATCCGTCGGACCCGGCGGCGATTGCCGAGCGGCCCATGGGGTGCTGGTGGAACGTCGTGCAGAGCTCCTGATGGCACTGGGCGCAGTTGCTATCGCCAACGTAAGCGACATCGGGTTTGATGTTCCGAAATTTGGTTGGATAGCTCCATCGTGGATCGGAGCTAGCGAGTCTGGCATTTTCCGAAGGCAACGACGTTCCGCTGGCCGCAGTTTCAAGCCCGACTCGAGCCGATTCGGCGATGAGCTTATCGACTTCCGCGACACGGATTCCATCGGATCTGCGGGTCAACCACCAGGCCGATCCACCGAGAATCGCGAATAAAACCAAAACGAAAAGCAGTGACTTGTTCATAGAGGGATGGGCTACTTGGTGTACTGCATGGTTTGGGTCGACTCGGTGTTTTGCATCAACTCATCGATATTCCACCAAGTCGGCTTCATGGTTCGATTCGAATACAGCGCGGCGGCTTGGTCGACGTAGTGGGGGGACTCAACGTGTCCCGATTGCCCCCATGGCGTGCAGGTAAACGATCGCACGCCGTGCTCTTGATCGAAGAACATCAAGATCATGGCCATCGAACCGCTGTTGGCAACTTGGACTCCTGGAAACTCCTTAAGATCGGTGCTGCGGACATCGAGTAGGGTTTCCGAGAAATTGGCTTCTTTGTCCCCGGAGCTGTAATCCGCACCGGGTGCCGGGAAGTAGGCTCCCCCGCGTCCGACGACGTGGATCTGTCCCCAAGGCACATTCCAAGCTCCGTACTTGGTGGTCATTTCATCGATGGTCTGTGCGAGCAACGCGAGCATCTCTTGGCGGTCTGTTTCCGAAAGGGGTTTGGACTGGCCCAAAGGTTCTAGATTGAGCTTCTCACCGCACTTGAGCCTCCAATACTTGAACAGAGCCGAAGCGGTCGCATCGATCGTGTAGTTTCCATCCCACGCCAGGATGCCTTCGAGAGCCTCGACAAAGGTCTTGTTGTCCTGGTATTTCTTGCCGTGCAAGTTATAGGCTCCGCGAAGCTCTGCCTGCCATCGCGGTGCCAAGTTGTCGTAGATGTCCAGCACCACATTCATCGCGTCTTGCATCGTGACGGATCGGTTCGATTCAAGCATTTCGATGGTGCGACGACCGCGAGGATTGTTTTGGTCCCAGGTGACGTTGTAAACATAAGGAGCGTACTTATCTGGAGTCAGCGGCGAATCGACGATCATGTTCGCTGGACTGATGTTGCAATTCTGCATGTAGCCCTTGGTCGGATTGATCAAACAGACCAAGTCCGATTGAGGGTGGATACCCTTCCAAGCCGTCTTGCTGGTCGTGCCGTCGACAGGCCGCGTCCAATCGTAGCCATCGGGTCGGATCGGGGTCGCACCGTTTCGAACGTAGGAGATGTTGCCTTGAACGTCTGCCGACATCACATTCTGCTCGTTGTATTGATGCCGACCGAGCGCTTCATTGAACTCGTGGACGTCCTTGGCATGAGCCATCGCATCGAACTGTTCGTAGAGTCCAGTTTGTTCGAGGTACGGCGATGCGCCGACGTAAGCGATCCCCTTGACAAAATCGGGATCGGAGATGACCGGTCCGAGATGCGTATAGAGCGCGGTCTTTTCGATCGGCTCGCTATCCTTGAGACCGATGCGAAACTTCTCGATTCTCATCGGACGCCATTGACCATCGTACTGGTATTCAGGGAGCGGATTGGCTCGGATCTTGATCTCGTAGACATCGGAGGTATCCGGCCCACCGGTCGTCAATGCCCAGCCGACACGTTGGTTGTGTCCGATCGCCAACATGGGCGATCCGATCAAGTAGTAGCCATTCATGTGCAGATCACCGCCGTGGAAGCGAGCCTCGTAGAGGACCGCGAGTCCTTCCCATGTCAGGTGCGGATCGGAGAGCAAGATCGCTGACTTGTCCGCAGAGCGTTTTGGGGAAACGGCCCACTGGTTTGAGCCTGCGGCAGGTTTGGGCCGAACCGGGGCTTTGCCCAGATCGTCGCGCATTGTACCTAGGGGCCAGCGCAGGATCATCGCGCGGCCGACGGCCAGTGGATGCCAAGGTTCGATGTCGATGGCAACTGCGGCAGCCTCCTGGGGATGCTCGGCGATGTAGGCTCGGATGCCTGCGGTGAATGCTTCGAGATTCCTGCGGACCTTCTCGGGCGCTTTCTTGAAATACTCCGTATGCAGCGTGTCGTTGTGAGCCAACCGCATCATGTAGTCTTGTTCGAGCGCCGATGGACCTTGGATCTCAGCCATCCGACCGACTCCGGTCCGGACCGCCATATAGATGTCCTCGAGTCGGTCTTGGGCCTGCGCATATCCAAATGCATACATCGCAGCCGTTTCATCATCGGAAACCAAGTGCGGTACGCCCCATGTATCGCGAATAAGCTTGGCCTCCTGGGCCTTGCCCTGGACCAATAGGCAACCTACGAGGAGCGAGACGATTGCAAGTTGGAAACCAAGCTTGCAGACAAGCTGATGAATCCGCATGGATCTTCGAAAGGGAAGGTATGGACCAGATAGGGCAGAGACGGTCAGTGCATTCATGGTAGGTTCAACGTGCAAGTGCCAATGGAATGAACGGCGGGCATCGAATTTCCGACTCGCATTGACCGAGTGCGATGAGGGGACTTTACACAAATCAAAAACGCCCGATCGAGCACTTCGGTCCACTGCTTTGTTCGTGCGTTTTCTCGTACTCGTACTCAGCATCGCGGTACTCGTACTCGTACTCGAATCAATTCAGTATAGCAATCCGATCTATTGGTCCGCAAGTTACCGCAAACCGCCTCGATCAACGATCGGCATCGCCGCAGTTCAAACAGCCATCGAGTACGAGTACCGTTTCACTGAGTACCGTCCGCCGCGGCGGACTGAGTACGAGTACGACGAAATCCGATGCGAGGCACGAACTTTATAATCTAACCGTTAGGATTGTGGCATAAGCCAGTCTCTCAATTCCTCAATCTTTGCTTGGCGATCGAGCCACGGAACGTACCCCAAGCGTTCTTTGGCCGACTGGATATCAAAGTAGTGATCTACTCCCAGTTGCAGCGCGACAAACCGAGTCATCGGCGGTTCGTCGGCACGCCCCGACCAGCGATAGAGCGTCTCGAGAAACCCACCGATTCCATAGGCAGCAAAGACCGGGATCGAGCCGCTCGGGGGCTTAAGCCCTGCACATTGGAGAATCGTAGAAATCCATTCCCAGCACTCGATCGGTTGCCCGTCGGTGATGAAATACGCACGGCCAGCCGCTTGAGGATCCCCGAGGAGCATCTTTTGAAGCGCCAGTACGTGGGCATGTGCCGCATGATCGACATGGACAATGTCGATGAGGTTTCGGCCCGTACCGACGCGCCTCAATCGACCTTGGCGACACCGTTCGATCACCCGAGGGATCAGGTGCGGATCACCCACCCCCCAAATCAGATGCGGACGCAGCGCGCAGGTGGCCATCTTTCCGGGCTCGTAGGCAGCCAAAACCCGCCCCTCTGCAATCGCTTTGGTGCGCGGGTAATCGCACAGCCAACGGTCCGGGTAAGGGACTTGCTCATCGATCCGGGATTGCGGAGAACCATCAAAGCTCACCGAGGGCGAACTTGTGTAGACAAACGCTCCGATGCGATGTGCCTGAGCGGACTTGAGCAGCAGGTCGGTCGCGGTGATGTTCGTCGATTCGTAGTCGGATCGTTTGCCCCATACTCCTGCGATCGCAGCCGTATGGATGACTGCATCGACACTCTGCATCGACTCCTCGACACATCGAGGGTCCATGATGGAGCCTTGGATGCACTCGACGCCCGCATCGGCCAGCTCCGGATATCGACCGCGAGCCAGACCCCGGACTCGGTAGCCTTGCTGGATCAATTGACGGCAGATCGCCGCCCCGAGGAAACCTCCGTAGCCAGTAACAAGGATGCGTTGGGACACGATGGGATTGCTCGTTGCGCGGGTGTTCGGAAAGACGGGTTGTCGGAGGTACTTGGCTAATGGCTATTCATCGGGGATGTTATTCATCCGGGTGCTATTCATCCGGGGTATCGAGTTCCTCGAAGATCACCTCATCCCCCGGCGAGCTTGCCGAAGGTGCCGAACCGAGTCCCCATTGCTGCATGCGTCGCAGAAGTCGTGCGCGGGAGATCCCAAGCGACTTGGCCGCCGCGGTGTTGTTGCGAGGATGGCTCGCCAGGGCTTGTTCGATGAGCATTCGCTCAACTCGCTCAAGGACTTCATCCAAGACGATCGGCTCGTTGGCTTGAACACGTTCGATATGCGATGGATAGGTTCGCAATGAGATCGGTAGGTGCGATTCATCGAGCACTTGATCTCCTGCTTGGCGAATCGCATGCTCGAGCGCTCGATCCATCTCGTCGATGTCCTCGGGCCAAGCGTAAGCGAGCAGGGTATCGAGAAACGCTTGGCTCCAGCGAGCCTGTGGGGCTCTTCGCATCCAAGCGACCAGCAAGCTTTCGATCTCCCCGGTGCGGGACGAAAGGGTCGGTATTGGGATAATCTGCACCGATGCCCTAGCGATCATCGATTCCCACAGATCCCCACCTTGGACCAGCCCCTGCTCGCTGGAATGTCCGACCGTCACAAGGTAATTCCAATTTTGCTCGTGGCATCGTCTGGCCAAGGGTTCACGCAGTTCCAAGGGGAGTTGCTCGATGCGATGCAATATCACCTCGGGTAGGTTCGGGCTCTGCCGAGTGTCATCGATCCAGTCGAGTGTACTCTGCAGAAGATCTTTATCCATCAGCGAGCCATCGATGACAAAAGGGGCGATCCGAGCCGGTCGCTCGCCGCGCGCAGCACGTCGCTCTTTAAACAACACAATCGCCAAAGCCAAGAGATAGTTGCCGCAATGGGCGACGAATCGAAGTGGGTGCTCACCGGCAATCGCCAATGCCAACTGCTTGCGCAGCGTCTGGGTACCTACCGAAGCACTCTGCAAATACCAAATCCCATCGAGCTTTGCATCGCTGAGCAACAGCGATAACGACGGGACTTCGATCCGCTGATGAAAGCCCGCATCGAGCATCGCCTGGGTATCCCCAAAATCAGGCTTGAGCACACACAGATGGCATGGACTGGCCGAGTCGTCCAGCGGCAATATCCACCGCAGGAGCGATCGAAGCTTGGATCCCTCGGAGTGGCTCAAGACAACGCTCGAATCCGCAGAGATTCCCTCGGGGATCGAATCTTGCACACAGCGGACCGAGGCGAGCGACCCGTTGGCCGGCAACGCTAGCCAACGGGCAAAGAGGGTTTGATCCGGAAGGGCTCCTTGGGAATCGACCTTGCAGACGAGACCTAAACTATCTTCCATGCGATCCGCAAAGAGCGTATCGAACGCTTCGTTGGTAAAGACCAACTGAGAATCCTCCGAGAGCACCCACATCGGGTAGACCGACGAGCCGATCAAACGCGCAATTTGACGCTTCGGTACGTTGCGTTGTGACGGAGCATCCGACATAAAGGAACTCGGAATACTGAAACTCGGAATACTGAAACTTGGAATACTGAAACTCGAAACGATGGGACTCGGACCGTTGGACGGAACCAGGAGCAAACCAAAAACAAAACACCGCAGGCTGCCGACTGCAACCTGCGGTGTGCGGGAAATGGAATGCGTATTGCCATCGCTCCAGGGAGGTTCATCGACGGAATCGAAAAACCTTCACTGCCGTGTCTCGAGGCCTGTCTAGCAGCCTAGAACACGTCGAGGATGTAATGATGACCCCAATGGTACCGGCGATTGGTCGGATACTCATTGTACCAATGTCGGTTGTAAACAGGAATCTGAGCCTCAGGAGCGTAGCGATGGTACAGACTATCGCTGCTCTTGTAGTAGTCAGCCCCATAGAAATTCTGGGGGTAGTAGACATAAGGATAGTGGTTAAAGCGGGAGTAATCGCGATTGCTCGCCGCTCCGCCCCAAGTCCTACCGTAAGCTTGTTGCGACTGCTGTGCATGAGAAACAGAAGCAGTCGAAATACTGGCAACGAAGGCCAGGGCGACAACCAATAGCGCCTTGCGAATCATAATTCCCCCCCGAGAACACGGCTTATTTGACGTCGTCGGTACGACTTCGACCGAACGACTAGAAGGAGTTTTCGGCTTATCCGATTCCTAAAGTTGAATCAATCTATTCGGAGTCTCCGGCAAATTCCTCCCCACTGGGCCTAACCCCAAAGTGGATCGACACGATGCCAACGGGTAGAATGACGCGGAATCTCAAGACTATTTCCCAAGACCCACTCCCAGGCCGACCATGTCCGTCCGAATCCAAAAAGGAAAAGCGCTCGAGGCCCTGAACCTCACGCCTCTGATCGATGTGGTCTTCCTGCTGCTGATTTTTTTCCTCGTCGCCACCCAGTTCTCCCAAGACGACCAGCAACTGCCGATCCAACTCCCCTCGGCCAAAAACGCCGTACCGATGACCGTCGCTCCCGAGGAACTCGTCGTGAGTATCGGCCAGGATGGAACCTACATGCTCCGAGGACAACGCTTGGATATCCAACAACTCGAATCGGTCTTGGCCCAAGCGATCATCGACAACCCGATCCAGCAGACCGTCATTCTCCGTGGCGACAAAAGGGTCGAATTCCAATCCGTCGTCTCGCTGATCGATCTTTGCAATCGCTTGAAAGTCCCTTCGTATCGGATCACCACCCAAGAGGATTCGCCCGAGCCGACTCTTCGCCCGGACCTGGGGGGGCCATGAACCGATCGAACTCCAGCGTATGGCTCGTGGATCTTGCGATCGGACTGCTCGGATTCCTCGTGATGATGATGGTCCTGAGAGTCTTTCGCTTCGATGACCCTCGCGTCTTGTACAACGCTTGGACCTACTGCTTGGCGATTCCAACGGTCATCGTCGGATCGACCATGCTCGCCCATGTCTTGATCCCCCAGAGCGCCGAGCGATCGATTCAAACCGGATTTCTCCTGAGTGTCTTGATGCATCTGGGGCTGACAGTCGCTGCGATCAACACCGTCCTTTTCTCAGGGGTGTGGAAGGATGGCACCCAGGAGGTCCAAGTCCAACTCAAGAACATGTCGCAAGGGTCCTCGTTCCTGACTCCACCCAGATCCACCGATGTCTCTGCACCCGATTACCTCAAACCCGTGCCCAGTACCATCGATCCGGCGACCCGAGTCGAACTGCGACCTGAGGCCCCACCCCCAACGGCCCTCGAACGGATCGACCCCCAAGAGACATCGAGCCTCGATTCGAAGAAGCAGATCCTCGATCAGCAACTAGCTCTAGAAGAACCCACTCAACCGCAGTTGACCCCAGAGCAAGCACAGGCCATGCAAAGGCCCTTGCCGACAAACGCCGAACCACCACGGCAAGCGATCCAAGTCGAGAACGTACTCCCTACGGCTTTGGCCCAAGCAGAGTTGCCCGAATCCAAGCCGATGGAGCTCGAACGTCCAACGCCTGAGCAAACTCCCGGCTTCCAACGCGCGACGATGGCACCGGAATCTCGCCTGCTGGAATCTCGCCCGCTGGAAACACCGACCGAGAAATCGCAATCCGCCGAAACGTACCAGCGGGCCGAGCAAGTCCGACTCGAGCGCCAGCTCAATGCCGCCCTGGAGTCCCCCCTAGCCTCGGCCAACGAGGAAGTCCTCTCGACGATGCGCTCGCAACAAGCTCGCCGCGAGCGACCCGAGCTGCCTCGATCGACCAGTCCGATCCGTCTGGATTCGCAGACCAATCCCACTCAAGCCTCTGCAGATGCGCCCGGCTTACCCAGTGTCGGCTTACCCAGTGTCGGCGATCTGCTCGGCGACCGCGCTCAGATTGCCCGTCGCGAGATCCCTTCCTCAGGGGTTCGATCGCTGGAGTCGATCCGGGGGGATACCGACGGTTCGCTCGACGTGAAACCTTGGAAAGACCCCATCGTCGGTCGGATCGCATCGCCAGCACCCAACTCGGCGGCCATCGGAGACTCAACAACGGCTCGGCTCCCTAGCCCCAGCCAACCGGATAACGCTCTTTTGGGATTGGACCAATTTCGCCCAGCGAGCCAAGCGAACAAGGGGACCGGCAAGGGGCTCGTGCCGATCCCGGCGGCTGCCTTTGAACAGCGGATGCGACGGATGGATGAGTCGAGCAATCAAGACACCCAAGCGATGGGGCCACTTGGCCCCAAGACCGAAGAAGCCATCGAGAAAGGCCTCGAGTTTCTAGCCAAACATCAGCGGGTAGACGGGTCATGGAAACTCGAGGACTTCGGACAAAGGACGGTCATTCGCAGCGACACAGCGGCCACGGCCCTCTCGCTCCTTGCGTTTCAAGGAGCCGGGTATAGCCATGTGCAATACAAGTACCAGCAAGAGTGTCGCAAGGCACTAGGATTCCTCATCTCTGGACAGCAATCCAACGGGGATCTCTATCGACCGATGGAGGAAGCCTCCGATCGCAACGGATGGCTCTACAGCCATGCCATCGGAACCTTGGCCCTATGCGAAGCCTACGGGATGACTCAAGACGAGAACCTGCGGAGCGCGGCCCAACGGGCGGTCGATTTTTTGGTTTACAGCCAGGACCGCCAGGAAGGTGGTTGGAGATACATCCCGCGCGTCGGTAGCGACACGAGCGTCACGGGTTGGGGAATGATGGCCCTCAAAAGCGCCGAACTGTCAGGTCTTTATGTTCCTAAACAAACCTTCGAGGGAATCGAAAAATGGCTCGACCATTCCCAAGTCTCCTTGCGCGAACAGCATCTGTATCGCTATAACTGGTTAGCCAATACCCCGGAAACCAAACACGGTGCTCTGCCCACACCGGTCATGACCAGCGTGGGGTTGCTCATGCGGCTTTACATGGGCTTCAAACGCGACAACAGCGTCATGGCCAAAGGAGCCGACTGGTTGCTCCAACGCCCACCGGAGATGGGGACCGAACAAGCTCCAAAACGCGATACCTACTACTGGTACTACGCCACCCAAGTTCTGTTCCATATGGGGGGGGATCGCTGGACAAGTTGGTACCAAGCCCTCTACCCGATGCTCATCGAATCGCAGGTCACCCAAGGCCCCTACGCTGGGTCTTGGGAGCCCATTGGGCCGATCCCCGACGCCTGGGGGGAATATGCCGGCCGACTCTACGTGACTACCATGAATTTGCTATCCTTGGAGGTCACCTACAGGCACCTTCCGATCTACGAAGCGACCTCGCGCTAGCTTCTCTAGCCGTTTCGCTACTTGACATTTCGCACCAGCGATGAAAGATATATTGAGGTTGAAATAAGAAGTCGGACATGATGCGACCTTTTGGCTCGAGCCGAGTCGAACAAGGTCGCATCTTTTTTTTCTGTCGAAACAGGAGTTTGCAATGAGCGATCAAGTACCTATGACCCGAGAAGGGTACAATCGAATCAAGGCCGAGATCGAACGCCTGGAAAACGAGGAAATGCCGCGCATCGCTGAAAAGATCGCCGAGGCCCGAGCCGAAGGTGACCTCAAGGAAAATGCGGAATACCACGCGCAGCGAGAAAACCAAGGGCTCATGCAGGCCAAAATCAACTCGCTCAAATTCAAACTCTCCAGCGCCCAAATCGTCGATGTCGCCTCGATGCCCAAAGATCGTGTCGCCTTCGGAGCAACGGTCAAGCTCAAAGACCTCAAGTTCGACGACGAAGAAGTGTACACCCTGGTAGGCGCCGGCGACGAGAACTACGAAACGGGCAAGATACTCACGACGAGCCCCTTTGCCGCTGCAATGATGGGGAAAAAAGTTGGCGAAACCGTCGAGGTCAAAGCCCCAGCAGGGACTCTGCGGTATGAAGTTCTTGAAATTCACTTCGACGAAATCTAACCTGGACCATCTGACTTGAGCACCAATAGCAACCCTCCATCGAACGATGCTCCCGACGGCAAAGATGTCTCCCTGGGACCCGCTTGCTTGGTCGTCGCCGTCGTCGCGATGATGTTCGTCTGCATCGCTGTAGCCTACATGTCCTTTATGCTTACGGGCAACCAAGGCCCCCGCGCCGCCCGAGCCCTTCGCGAACAACTCATCCCCTGGGTCGATGACTCAGCATTGAGCAAAACCGATCAAACCGCCATCATCGACGAACTCAATGACCTCTCGTCCAAGATGGAACGCGGTGAACTGACCACCCGTCAACTCAGCCGCTTGGGTATCCGCATGACCGATTCGACCGTCCTGCAATGGGGAATCGTCGAGGATACCCTCCGCTACGTCAAAGCCTCACCGGGTTTCAACGACGAGGAAAAGGAAGATATCCAAAAGACCTGCGATCGCTGGTTGCGATGCGCATCAGAAGGCCGACTCTCGATGACCGAAATGGAATTCGCCTTCCAAACCGCCGGACTCAAAGAGCCACGCTCCGGACGCTTAAGCCTCCGCAAGGATGTCACCGACGATCAAATTCGCGAATTCCACCGAAGAGTCCTCGGCATCTGCGAAAAGTACAAAATCTCGAGCGAACCGTTCGACCGAAGTGTCTCCCAAGTCTTCCACATGCTGATGGAAGACGGACTGGCCGAAAAGTAAGCCTCCTGGTAGCCAACTCCCAGGCTTGATCCCCAAGTTTATATTCCAAGCGACAGAAGCTCCACCCGCCATCGATGGAGTATCTCCGGCGTCAGTGCCCCGTAATCGCTCCACGTCGCGGGCTCCGCATAATCACCCTCGGCCCGATCCTCAGACTTCAGTTGCAGCGACTTGCGAAGCCTCTGGCCAAACCGGTAGCGATCCTGACCAGACTCCTTGGCCAACTGATGCAAAACCTCCACATCCTGCTGGCCATAACAATAGGCCTTCAAGCGAATCGACGGTATCGGACCGGCCAACTTGGGATCCTCCGAAGGATAAAACAACGACAACTCGTCGGCTTGCTTCCATGAATTCGCTGTGCCGATGGTTTGCCAAGGCAAAATTCCATCGGCCCCCGAGCTCCAAGCATCCCAACTCCAAGCGACGGCCGTCGCATTGCTCTTGCCGATAGGATTGTTTCCGCCATAGATGACCACTTCATGGCCAAATCGAAACTTCCGGTCGAGCACCAGCGACTCATACTCCTTGAACGCTCCATTGGCCACCACGTTGAATTTGAGCATCTCATCGAGCGTGTCTCGTTGCCATTGCGGGCGCGAAATGTCAGCGCGAAACACAACCCTCGGAAAATCAACCTTGCCAACCCCACCGGCGGCTTTCGCAACTCGGGACGCTTCGAGGCCATCGCGGAAGGCCAGCCCAAAATAACGCAGGGCGATGTAGTCTTGGAAATTAGCTGGTTCATCCAAAAGCCATGGAGATGAACCCCTCGACCAGCCCTTGGCCTTGAAATTGTTTTTGTTGTTCAAATAGACGTGAAATCGAGTCTCCATCCATCGTTGATCCGCACAATGATCGACGCTTTGAGATACCGAGGAAACCCACGCTTGGCGATACGATTCGGGAAACGCTTGGTCTGCCCAGTAACTCCCGTTGTAGTTAGGATCGATCGGCAAAGGCCAGTTTTCATGCATCGCAAGATAAAAGCATTCGATCGGGACCTTGCCCCTTGGCAAATCCTCAAAGGCCTCGCCTGTAAATAGCCTAGAGAATCTTCGATCGAAGGCACTCCAATCCAAAACCCCGTTTTTCCATTCCGGGGCGCAGCCATCGGCAAGCTTACCTCCCTGCCCATAGGGGACTCGATTGACGACCGTTCGATGCCGTTGAGCCAACCGGTAGTAATCGATGTCGTTGCTCGGAAGCCCATAGCAATTCATCTCCGGCAGAAAACTCAGTGTCTTGGGAATCACTCGATCATGAACCCGCAAGACCACCGAGAGTTCGATCGGTTGCTCCTGCTGCTCGATCCTCAAAACCGCTTGGTATTCCCCAGCCGGAACCTCGGGGGGAACATAGGTCTC
>QWPJ01000107.1 GCA_003671195.1 Planctomycetota bacterium | reverse complement strand
TGATCATCCGAACCCAGCGAGGCCGAGTGATTACCCCCTTGGGCACGAAGGTCCTAAAAGACTCCCCCAAAACCTAATCTCCAGATTCTCCCCTCCCCTTCTTCCCCTCTCCTCCCCTCTCCTTCTCCCCTCCCCTTCTTCTCTCTCCGTGCCCTCTGTGCCTCTGTGTTTCAAACTCTTCCAAACTCTTCCAAACAACTAACAGAGCAAGTAGTCTCATAGGAAAGACCATAGAACCACGGAACACTCAGAACACACGGAAATAAGCCCCAAGAGAATCTGTGCTCTCCTTCCGTGTATTCCGTGTCTTCCGTGGTTAATCGATGCAGTGGCCTTCTTGCGCCCAAACCAACAAAGTAGCAATACCCAAGGGCAGTAGGTGATTTCCTCGCCATGGTGAGGATTCTCGATACCGGGGTTCAGCCAGATCGTTCATCGCGCGACGCGATCGTCAAGAATGCGGATGGTACTGTAGACATCTACTTTGGCCCGAGTGCTCCTAATGGAAAACCAAAGAGCAATTGGATCCAGACGCTCCCAGGCAAAGGTTGGTTTTCCTACTTCCGACTCTACGGGCCGACTCAGGCCTACTTCGATCGCTCGTGGGTTTTGCCAGACATCGAACCGTTTGTGTCGAACTAGTCAAGCCAGTGCCCCCCTTCGCCCCCCGGGCTTCGAAGCAAGAAAATTCGCGATAGCGAGAAAACGCTACGTTCCACTCTGTCCTATCCTTAAACTCCCCAACACCGCCGCGGCACTGACTGCCGTCTCGACACGAAGGATCCGTTCCCCAAGATCCAAAAGCCCGACGCCTTGCTCAAGTGCCTGGGCGACCTCCCCTGCGGTAAAGCCCCCCTCGGGACCTACTGCGAAAACAACCCTGTTCTTGGATCCAACCCTCGATCCGACTTCAAACTGATCCTCGGCCAGCCATCGATCCGGGCGGACAAACCGCACCCGAGTTACCCCAGCCTCAAGCAGTGTCTGAGGATGTAGCATCCAAAGACTCGACTGCTCGCATTGGACCGAACTTGCAAGCCATTCCTTCCACCCAATGCTCGGATCGATATGCATGAGCCGATTGCGTTGGGACTGCTTGCAGGCCTCAATCGCATATCGCTTGAGCTTCTCGATCGCATCGGCATCGAACTTCGATACACTCCGCTCCGTATCGATCGGTGTGAGTCGATCGACTCCAAGTTCAACAAGTTTCTCGATGACATTCCTTTGCCGGTCCCCTTTGGGCATCCCGATGGCAAAGTGCAATCGATCCTCATGATCCCGAGGCGCAAAGGTACGAGAAGTGTAACTCACCCCTACACTTTTCTTTTCAACCGACTCGATGGTCCCATCCGCTTCGTACCCTTGGCCATCGAACACAACGCATCGATCACCAATCCCCAAACGAAGCACCCGAGAAGCATGGTGCGATTCGGATTCGCAGAGCCATAGAATCCCCTGCTCTTCGAGCCGATCGACCAGAAAACGCGGCAGTCCCATTATTACTCCCCAACGGGTTGGGGCTCGGGTTTGATTCGAAACAAAAGAACATAAATGGCCGGCAAGTTGATCAACGTCAGGAAGGTCGCGATCGAAAGTCCTCCCATAATCGCCATAGCCATCGGCCCCCAGAAGACGCTCGAGGTCAGCGGGATCATCGCCAAGATCGCCGTGGCTGCCGTGAGTATCACCGGCCGGGCGCGTCGGACCGACGACTCGATGACCGCTTCCCAGGGACTGAGCCCCTGGCGGATGTCTTGCTCGATCTGATCGACCAGAATCACCGAGTTTCTCATGTCCATTCCGGCCAAGGCGATCACCCCCAGAAGCGCGACGAACCCAAAGGGTGCTTGGAATAGATGAAGCGATGCTACGGCCCCGATAATCCCCAAAGGAGCGATCCCAAAAATAAGGATCATCTTGCGAAAGTTTTGAACCTGCGCCATCAACAGCGTGAGCATGACCAGGATCATGATCGGAAACATTCCGAACAATGCGCTGTTGGCTTTGTTGCTCTCCTCGATGCTCCCCCCTAAATCGATGCGATATCCCGGGGGCAGTTCCGATCGCATCGCAGCAAGCTCCCGATCGATCTGCTTGCTGACATCCGGGGCTTGGACCCCATCGATGATATCGCAACGGACCGAAAGGATTTGTTCCTGATTGCGTTGCCAAACGATGGGGGTTTCCTGAGCGTATTCCAATTGCCCGATCTGCTGCAAAGGGACGCTTTTGCCCCCGAGTGTAAATAGAGTGATGTCCTGGAACTTGTCCAAATCCAATCGCTCCTCGTCGACGGCCCTAGCAACAACCGGCAGCGTTTCGGTCCCCTCGCGATAAAACGATACCGTCGATCCGCTCAAGAGCGTTTGAAGCCCCAACTCGATTTCTTGGGGAGAAAGCCCCAAGAGCCGAGCTCGATCCTGATCGATCTTGACTTGAATTGTCTTGGCCGGCTCTTCCCATTCCAAGTTGACGTCCACGGCCGACGGATTCTGGCGCATGATCTCCCTGACTCGGTCTGCAAGCTGCCGAACCACTTGTGGGTCCTGACCGACCACGCGAAATTGAACTGGAAATCCGACCGGGGGACCAAAGTCCAGTCGAAGCACTCGCATGCTGGCCGAGCTGAACACCGGATCGTTGCGAAAGGTCTCTTTGAGCGATCGGCGAAGACGCTCGCGGGCTGCAATGCTTGAGGATTGAATCACGATCTTGCCAAAGCTCGGGTTGGGAAGATCCGGATTCAACGCGAGAAAGAATCGGGCCGAGCCTGCCCCTGCATAGCTCGTATAGTACTGAATGTCTCCGGGCTGAGCCGCCTGGGCACTTGCATCGCCCACCGAGACCGAGGGTTCGGCATGGGCAAGAGCCGTGCCGGGAACGGCACGCAAGGGCTCTAGTTTCTCTTCGATTTTTGCGAGCATCTGCGATGTCGCTCCAATCGGCGAACCTTCATTCATCCGCACATCGACCAACAGTTCAGGTCTTGAGGATTGCGGGAAAAACTGCTGCTGCAGTTGGGACATCCCGTAAATGGACACGACGAATAGACCGAAAGTCGTCGCAATGACAAGCCATGGCCTAGCCACTGCGGCTCGAACCATCCGACGCAGCAAGCGGTGGAAAGGGGTATCGAACGCGTCATGATCCTCATGGCTGCCTGCCGATCCTGAGCCGCGCACCGCAGGGTCAGGCAACAACTTCAGTCCCAACAAAGGAGTGAAAAGGACCGCGACAATCCAAGAACAGATCAACGTAATCCCAACAACCCAAAAAATCCCCCCCGCGTATTCGCCCGAGGTCGAACGGGCAAAGCCCACCGGTAGAAAACCCGCCACCGTGATCAGAGTTCCAGAAAACATCGGAAAAGCAGTGCTGGTCCAAGAAAACGTGGCCGCGTCGAGCCGACTCCACCCCTGCTCCATCTTCACTGCCATCATCTCAACTGCGATGATCGCATCATCAACCAAAAGCCCCAAGGATAGAATCAAGGCTCCGAGAGTGATCCGATCGAGGTTCATCCCCATACTGTTCATGATCACCAGAGACATCGAAAGCACCAGCGGTACACTCAACGCAACGACGATACCGGTCCGAAGCCCCAAGCTTAAAAACGAAACGATCAGGACAATAATCAAGGCTTCGAAAAATGTATTTAAAAACTCCCCAACCGAAGCTTCAACCACGCGAGGTTGAAATGCAATGGTGTCGATCTGAACGCCCGAGGGGACCTCTTCTCGAATAGCTTCCCATTCGCGAATCAACGATTTCCCAAGCTCCAGAACATTGCCTCCCTTGCGCATGACCACAGCGATTCCAACTGCCGGTTTGCCATTGAATCGCATCAGAAAACTCGGAGGGGTTTCGTAGCTTCGAGTGACCTTGGCAACGTCCCCCAAACGAAAGACACGGCCGGAAGCTTCTACCGGTACGGCCTCAATCTGTTGAATTCCGCTGAAATTTCGATCGACGCGGACATGGATACGATCCTCCAGGGTGTCGACCGATCCGGATCGGAGCATCACACTTTGCCGAGCGACGCTATCGAAGATCTGCTGGGGAGTGATCCCCAAGGTGGCCAGCTTGCGATGAGAGAACTCCAGAAGGATCTGCTCCTGCTGATTTCCGATAAGGTCGACCTTCTCGATATCGTTGACCTTCAAGAGCCGCTTGCGAGCCTCCTCGCTCATCCTCTTGAGCTCGGCCAGCGAATAATCGTCTCCTGTAAACGCGTAAATGGCGCTGTAGACATCCCCATACTCGTCGTCGACGCTCGGTCCGATCAAGCTCGATGGCAACTCCCCTCGAATATCGTCGAGTTTCTTGCGGACTTGATACCAAGTATCCGTAACATCCTTGCCACGTACCGAGTCCTTGATCTGAACAAGCGTCATCATCCGGTCTGCGATGCAGTAGGTCAGAAGAAAGTCGAGCTTGGGCGTCTCCCTGAGTTTGTCCTCGATGCGACGAGCGACGTAGCGCTGCATCTCTTCGGCGGTGGCTCCTGGCCAAACCGCTCCGACAACCATCGTCTTGATCGCAAAGGTGGGGTCTTCGGCTCTCCCCATCTGCCAATAGGCCGCCAAACCCGCGATGCTGCTTGCGATCATCAGAAACCAAACAAACGCTGGGTGCGTGACCGCCCATCGCGAGAGGTTCCAACCAAGATCGCTCGCGAGCAGTTGACGGCGATCCGAGTCGTGGTCGTCAGTTGGAAGCATCGTGAATCCCAAGGAGCAAAACGCCGTAAGTTCCCACTACTGGTTATCCTTCCATACGCGCACGCGGCATTGCGAATCGATCCGCTGAACCCCGGCGCTGACGATCAGGTCACCGGGCCGCAAATCTCCTCGTACCGTTGCACTCTGGCTCCCATACTTGAGGATCTCGACCGAGACCGACTCGACCTGGCCCTGATCTCCCACCCGCCAGACGATCGGTGAGGATGCCACTTGGGATATCGCTCCCATCGGAATCGAAAAACCTTGGTCTTCCCGGCGTTCGATCACCACGTTGGCACTCATCCCTATGGCCAGATCCACGGGGGGATCGATCAGGGTAAATTTCGCATCGTAGGTCCTCGACGACGGGTCGGCAATCGGCGAGATTTCGCGAAGGGTGCAGGCGACTTTAACCCCAGGAATCGACCAGAATTCGACATAAGCCTTGCTCTGATGCACCGAGGGCTGCATCGATTCGGGAATGCTCACCGCCGCCTCGAGTTCATTGCCATGGACCCACTGAAGAACACTTTGCCCAGGGGTGATGACCTGACCTACCTCAGCCATCAATTGAGTGACCAAACCGTCTTGGTCCGTCGTGAGCTCAGAATACTGGCGCTGGTTCATGGCAAGAGTCTCTCGGTTGCTGGCCGCCTGCAACCGAGACCTCGCGGTATCCCGGGCCGCGACAGCCAGATCATGATCGGATTGAGATGTCGATCGGGTCTTGATCAAATCCGCCAAGCGCCGCTCCTCGGCCTCGATCTGCACCAGTTGCGATCTCGCAGCGGCCAAGTCGGCTTGGGCAACCTGGAGTTGCAAGTCAAAGTCGGTCGGATCGAGCCTGAAGAGTACCTGCCCTTTTTGAACATGCTGCCCGACCTCGACGAACCTCTCGACGATCTTTCCAGCGACTCGAAAACCCAAAAGGCTTTGGTATCGGGCTTGAAGCGTTCCGGAGAACGAACGTTGACCTGATAGCGTTAAACTAGGGTCGGGAATCTGATAAGCTCGAACCAACAGGTCAGTACCGTTCTGAAGGCCCGTTAGGGCCGGATTGAGCGAACCGAGAGGCTCGGCCGTTTTGTGCGAAAGCAACATCGATCCGGCAAGCAACGCCAAAAGCATCAAGGCGGCTCCCCAGCGCATCCATCGACTCTCGATGATGCCGGCTGACTTCAAAGATGACTTTTTCGAATCATAAACGTCGCTGGTTGCCAACTCTCTTGGCTCGGTCATCGAATCGGAGTCTTGGTTCAATGGGAGCAGTTGGCTCATCGGTACTCTCGCTGAATCTGTTCGAATTGTGGATTAAACTCAGCCGAAATCTCATCGAACATCTCGAGATACTCCTCGATGCTGTGAATCGGCTGCCAGCCAAACCCATTGAGCAATTGACAACAATGAATCCTCGTCGAGCGAATCGGATCGATGATGCCCAAGGCACTCAGAGAGGGGCTGCTGGCGGTGAGAATTTGAGACCCAAAAGTGATCGCCCAGAGCCCAAAAACCATCTCCTCAGGAGACATCCGCTCAAGGGTCGGCAAGTCCCCCATAGCTTGGCCCTCACGCACCAACTCACTGACGATTTGCATGCAACCGGCCTCGCAGTTGCGGATCAAGGTTTGGCGATCGGACGAAGACTTATCCCAAATGTTCGAATGCCGCATCCACTGCTCGACCTGAAACTCCTCGGTGCAACGTTGCGTGTAAAACTCGCTGGCCAAACCGATGGCCATGATCCGTCTCCGCGCAAGTCCCGTGCCGCTAGCAGCCTTCTGAAAAAGTTTTTGCCTAAGTCGCATCGCCTCGAGTGCCAGCGCCAAGACAATCTCTTCTTTGTTGGAAAAGTGCCCGTAAATGGTCCCTTTGGCATACTCCATACGCGAGGCGACGCGATCCATCGTCAAGGCTTGGAAGCCCTCGGCCAACAAAATGGGCTTGGCCACACGCAGGATCTCCCGCGTCCGTTCCTGAATCTCTCGTTGTTTTCGCGTCAGTTCGACCATTGCGTCAATTATTGACGCATCGTCAGAATTTACAAGTTTCAATTTGGCCAAGATTGTCCGAAAAACAGAGAATACCTCTTTGGTGTTCTGGGTTATAAAAGGGGGCTTGTCCTCGGATCGGGAACTTTGTCCCCGGTTGCGGGTTCCAAATCCTTAGCCTTCAACATCAAACGCCTTGCGCATGCACCGACTCACAGAGAGGTTTTCCGCGATGAAACGTCCGACATTTCATGCTGTTTCTGGATGGTCCCCAACCCTCCTTGCGACGATCATGTTCGCATTGGCAAGCGGCCCAGGCATCTTGACTAGTGGCACCTGGACCCACTGTGCCCTTGGCCAGGACTCGAACGAAACGGTCCCCAAGGAAACAACGAAAGCGAAATCCGAAGAGAAATCCCCTTTGTTCATGCGGGTCAGCCAGACCGATGCCGGGCAACCCCAAGCTTTGGAGTGTGCCGTGGCCAAGTACAAGATTGCCTCGGGACCCTATGCCGGCGCAGTCGTCGACCTGATCGGAGCGGTTCATG
>QWPJ01000222.1 GCA_003671195.1 Planctomycetota bacterium | reverse complement strand
TGTTTGGAACCGCATGGCTCATGTGTGTCATCGCGTAAACGATTCAAACCTTTTTCCGAAACGGAGACACAAACATGACCAACGCAAACAACCCACACGCAGCTACGGACGCAACCCTTCGCCAAATCTTCAAGACGATGGACGCCCACCAAGCCCAAGAGATCCGCGAAGCCTACTACAAGGCGATCGAGGGTTTGATGACCTTGTCGGAAGCCCTCGAGATCGCCGACGCACAACAAACGCCCAGCGCCGGCCCGCTTCTCACCGAACACTTCCACGCGGTCCAAGCCCTGGACGCGATGAAGAACAGCCGCCTCGGAAAGATCCTCTAAAACACAGACCGGCGGAATGCCACGGACGCCGCGAACGGAAGCGCGGCGTTCTTCCGCTTGGTCGCGACACTCGCCCACAGTCGCGTTCTTGTGAACACCTTCGACCAAGTACCCAAGATTCAAAACATCGCAACACGGGCCAACGTCGGGCCCCGTAGAGCCTCCCGAGAAATATGGAAGAACATGGGGAAAAGCTGCTGGAATCGGCTTGCTGCCGGTTGAACCGCATGGCTCATGTGTGTCATTGCCCAGCGACGAAACGCTTTCACCACGCAATAGGAGAACACACCGATGGCCCAGACTAGCGCCAGACCAGCTGCTATCAGAAACGCCTTTAAACAAATGCCTCGCGCCACCGCGATGGACCTCTGTGAGGACTATCGCGAAGTGGTCACACGGTTGAAGCGACTTGCCGACAACTTGGCCGGCGCGTTCGTGGTCGCGACCGGAGATTCCGCTCGAGCCCTGGAAGCAGAACTCCGCATGTTTGAAGAAGCTATCGAGGTCCTTTCCGGCAGTATGTTGCCCGAAGCGATCGAAGAATGTTTGCCTTCCAAAGAATGCTGAAAAAACCTGCTGAAAACATTGAAAGGACGGCTTGAGGTTATCCGAACCGCATGGCTCATGTGTGTTATCGCATAACCAATTTTCATTCACCCAAACGGAGAACCAAACATGAATCTCGACACCCTGATCGAAATCCTCAACGACTACCGCGAAGAGTTCGGAGGCGACGCCGAAGTGCGGCTGATGACTCAGCAGAACTGGCCTTTCGAGAACCGCATCTGCGGCGTGACCAGCGGCCGCGACATGAACGAAGCGGACGACGATGACGAGGGCGACGACGACCAAGACGTCGCCGACGAGAACATCGTCTACATCGTCGAAGGTGGCCAGATCTGCTACGGCAGCAAACGGGCCTGGGAAACATGCCGCAATAGCTGATCGCAACACAGCGATACGCCTGGGGAAAGATTCTGGAAAACCTTCAGAATCTTTTCCCCTTCGGCTTGATGCGGTTTGAACCGCATGGCTCATGTGTGACATCGCAAATGCAATTTCAGTCCAAACCAGCTTAGGAGAAACACGATGCCAACCATGACCAACCGACCACGCCTGACCTCGGCCCAGTTCCTCAGCGCACACCGACGAGCGCTCGAGGCCGTTAGCGACCTGTACGCAGCGATCGAAGAGATGCCGATCCTCGCCGCTGCCGACCCAGCAACCCTGAAGCATTTCTTTGACGAGCTGGCCGATGTGCAAGCAACGGCCGTGAAGCTCGCCCAACATTTCCGAACACAGATATGCACCAAAGAAAAGATTCCGAAATCCTTCTGAAACCGCCTTGATGCGTTTTGAACCGCATGGCTCATGTGTGTTAACGCGAAAACGATTCACCAACCCAACAACGGAGACGAACAAATGACCGAACACGACCTCGACCTCACAATAACCAAGATCAGCAACCGCAACCGCACCGCTGGCGGATCTTGGGTGCAAGGCAAGATCAACGATGAATACCGTTTCGACGCCTTGGTCTTCGCTGACCACGCAGAGAGCGAATCGTACGAGCTGAACCAAAGCAAGATTTCGAAGCTTTGGATTCAGCGACTTTCCGACCGCAAAGTGATGTTCAACTTCGACCGCGGCTTGGATGTGCCGGCGGTCAATACGGAGGTCCAGGTGGTGGTCGACTTTCTTTGCGAAGGATTGTCGGACTTGGTCTTTGGTCAATAAGCCGAAACGCAGCACGGACGCGCGTAGTCGATCGGTGGTTCGATCGGCCTGACGATGGCAGCCAACCACGAACACAGATTTGGAGTTACGAAGATGAAGAAGGCAGAAGTAAAGATTGGTGGCAAGTACTACGCGAACGTTTCGGGCAACCGATGTGAGATTCAAATCGATGCCGAGAAGCCTCGCGGTGGCTGGGATGCAACCAACCTCGCAACCGGCAAGAAGATTCTCATTAAGAGCGCTCAACGCCTTCTGGGCGAAGTGGGTGCGAAGCGCGGACGCGCGAAGGTCACCACCGAAGGCAACGTAACGGTGGTTGAGAACGAACCGGCTACGGTCGAAACGATCGGAGGCGAGTCGTCCACAGCGGTTGCGGTTCTCAAGAAGCCACGCAAAGCCAAGACCGAATCTACCGAGACCCGCGACGCCGGCGAGAAGCGATTGAGCTGCGTCGCTGCGGCCTTGAAAGTTCTTGGCGAATCGAGCGAACCGATGAACGCACAAGAGTTGATCACGGCGATGGAATCGAAGGGCTATTGGACGAGCCCTGGAGGCAAGACTCCACATGCGACGCTGTACAGCGCGATCCTTCGCGACTTGGCCAAGGGCGACGACAGCAAGTTCGTAAAGACCGAACGCGGACGATTCACGGTTCGAGGCTAGGAGACCAAGCCGGTGAAACTCTTTTACGATTTGCGAACGGTGGATGACCTGGCCGACGGCGAGATTGCCACGCCAGAGCCAGGCATCACCTACGACCTGCGAACGATCAACAATCGCAGACTCGACGTCGGCAGCGTTATTGACGTGATCCGACAAGGCCCAACCCTGTTCGCGCGAACGACCAACGGAGACTCGATCGCAGTCTCCGGCCACGGCGCTGCCATCCTGGTACCGCACGATTTGTAGACAAGCCCGAAGCACGGAAGGCTTCCCACCAATCGCCCCACGTTTACACCGTGTGGGCGTTTTCTCGTTGATGCGAACATAAGCCCAACAAACAACCCAACGCGACACGTTGCGATACTGCGGTTCGCCGGCGCAACCACATGTTTCTGTAAATCTCGAAAAACATGCTCGCATGTTGGCTTGATGTTTTCGCGACTTGCTGGCTGACTGTTGGCGATCGTCTTTCGTTTCTCCAACAATTAGGAACCAACCATGGCCAAAACAACCCTTGAGCCGGCAGCTCCCTACGAGAACCTTCACCTCGTAGCACGCGACTACCTCGATCGACTGCGTCAATCGCTCGATGCTATGCAACAACCAGATGACCCAAATCTGCGATGGCGGAACGTTCACACGATGGCACAGGTCAACGCACGCCTGGCTCAAGCCGGCGAACTGCTCGACAAACTCAACCCAACCACCAAATGAAACAAGGAACCAATGACCATGCACACACGACTGAATAAAGGCGATCGCATCCGCTTGGTGTCGATGCCGCAAGATCCAGACCCGATCCCCGTTGGATCGCTCGGGACCGTCATTGATGTTCACGAGCATCACGATTGGATGCAGGTCGATGTCGATTGGGACAACGGCCGCTCGCTCATGCTGACGATGCCCGACGATTGTGTCGCCATCGTCGAACCCGACCACCACGAACCATCGAAGTAAGGAAGCCAACCTATGTCCACAAGAGCAACGATTGCCTGCAAGCAAGAAGACGGTCGCTACGCAGCGATCTACCTTCACTTCGATGGCTACCAAGACCACGCCGGCAGAGTCCTCAAAGAACATTACACATCGATCGAGTCGGCACGAACGCTGGTCGCAGGTGGCGATATTCGATCGCTCGCTAACGACGGAACGCCCGAACGATTCACCGACGGTAATCGCACGGTTGTCATGCCGACGCGCGCGGCTCTCCACGAGTTCGCGAGGAACTGCGGCACCGAGTATGTTTACGTTTTCGAGGACGACGCTTGGCATTGTCATAGGCTTTGATAGGTTTTACTGATTCGATGAGTTTTGTTTTGCACGAAGTTTCCGATTGCGTTTCGCGATGACGGCCAGGTCCGATAGACAGCGCTTGCACGCCCCCATCACGCCATTGCGTCCCTTGTATTCGTAGAACTCCGTGTCGACGGGCCGATACCATTGGCAGCGCCGACAGCGTTTTAACCAGCGGCTGCCAACTCGTATGCAACCGCTGTGAATCCGCTTGTGCTCCAAGCGAGTCACCAGCATGAGGTTCTCAAGTCGGTTATCGAGCTTGTTACCGTTGCGATGGTGTAGCTCCACGCCTTCTGGGATAGGCCCGTGATGCGACTCCCAGACGATCACGTGTTCAAATCTCTGCTTCCGATCCTTGCATGTGATCCGTCGATAGCCGAACGGCGTGATTGAACCTCTGGCCGGTGACCGTTGCGTCATCGCATGTTCTCCTCTCGCGCCTTCATGGGGATTGGAGATTCGCCCGTTCGTTCCAAGACCGCAGGAATACCTGTGAAACGCTGGAAGCGATCAACGATGACATCGCAATACAGCGTGTCGAGTTCCATCAAGAACGCGTTGCGACCGCATTGCTCAGCGCCGATCAGCGTTGAGCCACTGCCACCGAACAGGTCGAGGACGTTCTCGCCTTGCACCGACGAGTACTGCATCGCGCGGACAGCGAGTTCGGCCGGCTTGCCCGTTAAGTGTTCAAGCTGTTGCGGAGGGATCTTCTTGACATGCCAAAGGTCCGTGATGTTCTTCGGTCCATAGAACTTATGGCCGGCACCTTCCTTCCAACCATAGAACGCCCATTCATGTGCACCCATGAAATCTTTACGCGTCAAAACTGGATGTTGCTTGTCCCAGATGATCGACTGCGAGAAGTACAGCCCATGCTTCTTCAGCACCGGTGGATAGTTTCCGCAGTTGGCGTAGCCGCCCCAGATGTAAAAGCAGCGTCCTGGAAGCAACACGCGAGCAATGTTTCCAAACCAATCATCAAGCAGCTTGTCGAACGCCTCGTCGCTAACGAAGTCATTCGCGAGCGGTCGATCCTTTGGCCGAAGCTTCTTATGAGTCGCAGCATGCTTCGGTTTGCCAGTCTCATGATCGACACCAAACGAAGCGGCGTTGCCTTGTCCTTGCTTCAGCCGGCCCGATGCCGCATCGTTCGAGAACGAAGACAAACCCGCAGCGATCGCGTTGTTGGATCGCGGCTCCACTTTGACGTTGTAGGGAGGATCTGTGTTGCACAAATGGATCACAGCGCCCCCCAGCAGACGGTCCAGGTCTGCCGGCGAGGATGAGTCCCCACAGAGCAACCGATGGTTACCGAGGATCCAAAGATCGCCCGGTTGAGTGACCGCTTCGTCTGGCGGCTCCGGCACATCGTCTGGATCGGTTAGCCCTTCGTTAACACCGGTGTCGAGTAGCTTTGCGAGTTCGTCCGCATCAAAGCCGAGTAGACCGAGGTCGTATCCGCCTTCGCCCAGCTCCTTCAGCTCGATCGGCAAGAGATCGTAATTCCAATCTGCCAGGTCTGCCGACTGGTTGTCAGCGATTCGGTATGCTCGGATCTTCTCCGGCGATAGATCGGTCGCAACATGCACTGGCACTTGGTCGATGCCAAGTTTCTGCGCGGCCTTGTATCGCGTATGACCGCAGATGATGACTCCATCGGAATCAACAACGATCGGTTGTCTCCAACCGTATTCACGAATCGACGCTGCAACTGCATCGACTGCGTTGTCATTCGTTCGCGGGTTGTTGGGGTAAGGACGGATGTCTCCGATACTTCGTAGTTCAATCGTTAGCATGAACGTTCCTCCATGGCTCGAATAAGATTTTCTTGAAACGGTGTGGCCTCATCGCCTTCGCGTGGACCGTAGATTCGACGCCGACGATCCGCCGGCTTCTTTGACCACTGCAGGTACTCCCGCCGATGGTTCTGGTGTTCGCGAATGAGCAGCGAGGTGCACTCATCGCAGATGTCGTCATTGCCGGCTCGTGGCCGACGTTCGCAGATCAAGCAGATTCGACGACTCGATGTCTGCTGGACGGACATGATCATTGGGCATCCTTTCTGGTGTGAGCATCCGACGGCACTCGCCTCCGAACAGCAGTGCAAGAAAAACGACAAACCAGGCGAGCTTCCAGAAGAAGCTTTCGAGTCCTCTCGCGGCTGGGACGATTGCATCATTCCAACGATCTCGAGCAGGCTTTACGTCACTCATGTTTTGGGTTTCCTTGGGTTGAGTTTTTAAGAACGCTGTGTCTCTCGGCGTGTAGAGCTACTTTTTTGCAAAGTTCGATGAAGTCGCTCATCCGCATCGTGTTCTTAGCGCGATTGACTTCCGCAGTCACCAGTTGGCAATTCGATGCAGAGAAGTCGCCGCCAGCAGCAAGCGGCACGATATGATCGAGTGATAGGTTTTCTGCAGTCAGTATTTCGTTGGTTAGAGCGCAGCGATGATTCTGAGCTTTCAGGATTCGACGAAGCTCACCAAGGGTGATGACTTCAAGATTGCCAACTCGACGTCTTCGCACCTGGGCCTTTGGTTTGTGACGTTGCAGATGCAGCCATGCGCAGTAAGCCAGCAAGTCAACACGCTTGGTACCGGAATTGATCTTTGGCGCACGCTTTCGTTGTCGGTACAGCTGGCGTTCGCTGATCACTTCCCCGATCCCGGTGGAATTCAATAGTTGAACTAGACTGGAGGGTCGGAAGATGAGACTAGCTGGAAGTGCTGGGCCCTTGCTTTCCAGGATGTCAAGCGAAGCCTCAACGCATACTCCAAACTGTCTTTCTTCAATCGATTGCGTTCCAGAAGGATCACTCGATTCAACTCTTTCCTCAAAGCGGAATCCCAGTTGGACGGTGCAGGTTGAAGGACCTTCGTGTTCCGTGGCTTGCGATTCTGGGATCGATCGCAACGGATCACTTGCGCTGTGATGCAACAAGTCAGGGCTCGATGCATGGGATCTGCAAGATTCTGCCTCTGCTTCGATCGCGATATTGCATGAGTAATCGCTTTCTGCAAACAGGTTTCCCAATCCTTGTTTTTCATTTGAAATCATGTTCCCTTTCCTACACTCGGACAAAACATAGAAACTGTGCCTACTATCGCGGCTGTTCCGGCAACCCAATGGCGCGTCAAATTTCGGGGGAGGACCCATCCGTTGGGGGCTCCGCATTTCGATCGTCTGCCACTCTGGCAGACGCGCCGTGGGGCCCGCATTGGCCCACTGACGCGTCATCGTGCTGAGTGGGCGTGTGAGGCGA
>QWPJ01000063.1 GCA_003671195.1 Planctomycetota bacterium | reverse complement strand
TGCCGTCCTCACGTCAACCCCCGTTTACTTAGCCGCCCTGTGGTCCGAGAATACCTAGGCTTGCCAAATCTTGGATCAAGCTCCTAATAAACTTCGCCGATTCCCGTTGAACTTGGGCAGCACCGAAACCACGGCGGACCCACTGTGCAACCCTTTTCGAAATTTCATGGACCTCCCTATGTTCACAAGATTTTTGCTCGCCACGGTGAGCCTCTTGTTTACCCAAAACACAATCTTTGCCGTCCAATCCCCCGAGCAACCTCCAAGCCGCTACAGCGAGCCCAAATTCCCCAAGGAACGACTACCGATGTGGAAACAAGTCGAAGAAGCGATCCAAAAGGGCCTGCCCAAAACCGCAATCGAAAAACTCGAAGCCATCGGCCAGCATGCTCTCGACCAAAAAGCCTACCCTGAAGCCGCTTTGGCCCTGGCCCGAAAAATCCGTCTCCAAAGCGACATCCAAGGGGGTGATCCGGCCGAAGCCATCTTGGGCCTGAGCAAAGAACTACAGACCGCACCGGACACGATGAAACCCGCTTTGCATGCGATTCTCGGCCATTGGTACTGGTCGTACTTCCAATCCAACCGCTGGCAATTCCAAAGCCGTTCGGAACTTGCCGATGAAAACTCCCAGGACCTCAAAACCTGGAGCCTTCAACGAATCTTTCGTGAGATCGATCGACAATACTCGCTATCGCTTGCCAATAACGAGTCCCTCAAAGCCTCCCCGATTCAAACCTTCGACCCCCTCCTAGATCCGGGCACCTACCCCGACTCCTATCGACCCACCCTCTACGACTTTCTGGCCCATCAGGCCATCGAGTTCTACGCATCGGGAGAACAAGCCGGTGTGGTCCGCCAAGACGCTTTCGAAATCGATGCGGCTTCAGCAGCCCTGGGACCGACCGACGAGTTCCTCTCTTGGAATCCCAAAACCATCGATGCCGATTCTCCAAAGCTCAAAGCGATCAAGCTCTACCAAGCTCTCCTGGCTTTCCATGCCGCAGACGAGTCCCCCGACGCACGACTCCATTGCGACCTCGAACGCATCCGCTTCGTCACCAACAACGCCAACGGCGAAGAAAAAGCAGCCCGCACTCTAGGGCTCCTGGACTCCTTTGCCCAAAAGAACCCCAAGCATGCGCTCTCCTCAGTAGCCCGGGCTCGCTTGGCCGAGATTCACGTAAGCCAAAACGACCTAGAGGCCGCCTACGATGCAGCCCTGCAAGGAAAGAACGCTTTCCCCGATAGCATCGGAGGCAAACTGTGCCACAACCTGATCGAATCGATCACCGCAAAAACTATCAACGTTTCGACCGAACGGGTCTGGAATGCTCCTGCCCCAAACATCCGTGTCCGATACAAAAACATCTCGACAATCCACTTCCGAATCGTCGATGCGGATTGGATGCAACGACTCACAGGCCAGGATCGCTGGAGCCCCGACCAATTCAACGAAGTCGATCGACAAGAGCTTTTCAAGAAAATCCCAATCAAAGCCTGGACATCCAACCTCGATCCGACCACCGACTATCAAGAGGTCACCCACGACGAACTAGCCCCCGTGGACCTCAAGCCCGGATACTATTTCCTCCTCTACAGCTTGAACGGCCAATTCACTCCAGAGAACAACCAACTCGGAGCCTGCGAACTGTGGGTCTCCAAACTCGGACTCATCCTGCGACCCCGAAACCACTTCGGTATCCCTGAACTCGAAGATGGATTTCGCGGCATCGAAGGCCTCGTCGTCGATAACCAGTCCGGTGAACCCATCGCCGGCGCCAACGTCCTGTGCTTCGCCCGAAACAACAGCAACCAACTGCCAAACACTCCGACGAGCCGAGTTCAAACCGATGCGACCGGCATATTTCGTATCCCAAAAATCCAAAACGCCGCCTTGATCCTCGTCGAGCACCAAGCAGACCGACTCGCTAGCCAATCCGAAACCTACGTCTTTGACCACCAAGCCTCCGCGGTAAACCCACTGAACGTGGCTCTATTTACCGACCGTGCCATCTACCGACCCGGGCAAACCATCCACTTCAAAGGGATCGCTACGAGCAGCGATCGCAAAACCAACCGCTACGAAGTCGTCGCCGGCATGAAATTCACCCTGCAATTGCAGGACCCCAACGGCCAAATCATCGAAAACCTCGACGTGGCTAGCAACGACTACGGATCGTTCAGCGGCTCGATGACCGCACCGCGAAATCGCGGCACGGGCACCATGATTCTCTCGATCAAAGACCGCCCGTTTTCCACCGCGATCAACGTCGAAGAATACAAACGACCAAAATTCCAGGTGACCCTCGATCGAATCAAAGACCAAGTCAAGCTCGATGACAAAGTCTCCCTCAACGGCAAAGCGATGAGCTACACCGGTACGGCCATCCAAGATGCGAAAATTCGCTACCGTGTCGTCCGCGCCGTGCGATGGCCCGATTGGTTCCTCTCCTGCTTCGCTTGGCGCATCGCTCCCTACCAAGGACCTTCGCAAGAGATCGCCCAAGGCTGGACCAAAACCAATCCCGACGGAAGCTTCCAAATCGAATTTATCGCCAAACCAGATCGCTCGATCCCCGAAGTCGATTCGCCGATCTTCCGATACGATATCACCGCAGATGTCACCGACTCGAATGGCGAAACACGCACTGGAACCCAAAGCGTCTCGGTCGGTTATGTCACCGCCCAAGCCAACCTGTCGGCAAACGATTGGCAAACCGAATCGAAACCTGTCGAAATCGAAGTCAAAACCTCGAATCTCGACGGTCAAGAAATCGCATCGGCAGGCCAGATCAAGTTCTTGAAGATCCTCGAACCAAACGAAGTCCCTCGCGCCGATATCCTCGGCGAAGCCATCGCGCCGCGCCCCAGACCCATGCGGCGTGCACCGGGCCAAACCCGCGTGAAAAACCCACGGCCAATAACCCCACTCCAAAAGCCCGACCCCACCGATTACCGCCAATGGCCAACCGGCGATCTGCTCAGCGAACAAGCTTACCAAACCGATGCCGATGGAAAAACCAAGCTCAGCGTCAAACTGCCAGCCGGCCTCTACCGCGCAGTGCTCGAGTCCAAAGACTCCTACGGCAAGCCCATCCGCTCAGAACTGAACCTTCGTGTTCTGAACCCAGAGCAACCGAAACTCGGGATCAAACTACCCCATGTCTTTGCCAGCCCCAGCGATTCGCTCCAACCGGGCCAAACCTGGAAGGCCCTCTGGGGGACCGGGTACGACAAAGGTCGCGCACTGGTCGAAATCCAACACCGAGGAAGCATGATCAAGTCCTATTGGACCGATCCAAACTCCACCCAACAGACCATCGAACTACCGATCGTTGAAGAGATGCGTGGCGGGGCCACCGTCCGCGTTACCTACGTCCGTGAAAACCGTCTCTACTCGGAAACACGAAAGATTTCCGTCCCTTGGAAGAACAAAGAACTGACCCTCAAGTGGGAGCGATTCCGCAACAAACTCGAACCGGGCGCCAAGGAGAAATGGTCGCTCAAAATCCAAGGACCCGACGCCCAAGGTGCAAGCGCCGAACTGCTCGCCTCGATGTACGACGCCTCTCTCGATGCCTTCGCACCCCACCAATGGCTCAACCGTCTAGGCGATTTCTATGAGGAATCCCAAGGGGGCGTCCTGTCTCAGTTCCAGAACATGAGCCTTTGGGTCAACGTCCTGCATTCGAATCTCCCGAGCAACTATCAGAGCGCCAAAGAATCCTATCGACGCTTCCCAAGCGAACTGCAAATGCAGCCTCCCATCATGTTCTCCGGTGACTACGCAACGTTGTCCCGTGGAGGCGGAGTCGAACTCGGGTTGGCCATGGCGGCAGACGCCGCCCCTGCACCCGGCGGCCTTCCTCCCGGGGCGATGGCAAAAAGCTTACGTGCTGGTGGCATGGGTGGCGCCCCAGGGGCCCCGGAAGCCGAATTCGCGGGCATCCAAGCCAACTCCGGCGGAGACGGCGCCACCGTAGGTTCCCCTAAAACGCTCTCCATGGATTCGATTTCCCCTCGGATCAACCTCAACGAAACCGCCTTTTTCTTTCCCCAAATGCTGGCCAACGACGATGGCTCGGTTTCCATCGAATTTACGATGCCCGAAGCTCTGACCAAGTGGCGTTTCATGGCCTTGGCCCACGACAAACAACTCCGCAGCGGCAGCATGTTCGATTCGGTCGTCACGGCCAAGGACCTGATGGTCCAACCCAACCCACCGCGGTTCCTACGCCAAGGGGACCTCATCGAGTTTACCACCAAAGTCACCAACCAATCGAACCGAGTCCAGCAAGGAACCGTTGCGCTGCATCTGACCGATGCGATCGACGATTCGAACGTGGACGCCAAATTCGAAAACGGCAAAGCCGAACAGAGTTTCGAACTCGCGGCCAACGAGTCCAAATCCTATCGATGGCGCATCCGAGTACCGCAAGACGCACGCCCGATCACCTTCAAAACCATCGCGGCAACCGAGAAACTCAGCGATGGCGAACAAGCCATGTTGCCGGTCCTTTCGAATAAGGTGCTCGTCAGCGAAGCGATCCCGCTGCCGATAAGGGGCAAATCGACCAAGGAGTTCACACTCCAAAAGCTAGTCGACTCGGCCGGCTCCGACACGATACAAAACCAGTCTTTGACCCTGCAGATGACCTCGCAACCGGCCTGGTATGCCGTCTTGGCACTCCCCTATCTCATGGAGTACCCCTACGATTGCAGCGAGCAGACCTTCAACCGTCTCTATGCCAATAGCCTCGCACGGCACATCGCCACGAGCGACCCGAAAGTCGCCAAAGTCTTCGAGACTTGGAGAACCCTCCAGCCCGAGGCTCTCGAATCGCCGCTGAGCAAAAACCAAGACATCCAGTCGATCCTGCTCGAAGAAACTCCTTGGCTCAGAGATGCCCAGCGAGAATCCCAAGCCCGACGAAATGTAGGAATCCTTTTCGATGTCAACCGCCTCAATAGCGAGACCGACTCGCAGTTGCAAAAGCTAGCCCAGATGCAGCGTCCAAACGGTCTTTGGCCGTGGTTTCCCGGCGGACCCGACAACGAGTATCTCTCGCTGTACATCGTCACCGGATTTGGCCGCTTGCGGAATCTCGGCGTTGCGATCGACGAAGGCATCGCACTTAAGGCCCTCGGAGCGCTGGATGCTTGGATGAACAAACAGTACAACGAGATCAAGGACAAGGATCCCAAGAAATCGCACTTGGGTTCCACCGTTGCGCTTTATCTGTATGGAAGGAGTTTCTTCCTAAACAATCAGCCGATCGCACCGGAATACCAAACGGCGCTGAAGTACTGGTTGGCACAAGGCAAAGACCATTGGGTGGAACAAACACGCCAATCGCAAGCTCACTTGGCCGTCGCCCTCAAGCGTTTCGGCGATGCCGAAACACCCAAGGCCATGATCAAGAGTTTCAAAGAGCGAAGCGTTACCGACGAGGAACTAGGAATGTTCTGGAGAGACACCGAGCGATCCTGGTGGTGGTACCATGCCCCGATCGAAACCCAAGCCATGATGATCGAAGCCTTCGACGAAGTCGCCGGGGATATCCAAGCCGTCGAGGAGTGCAAAGTTTGGTTGCTCAAGCAAAAGCAAACCCAGGATTGGAAAACCACCAAAGCCACGGCTGATGCAGTTTATGCTTTGTTGCGACGCGGCGAAAATTGGCTTGCATCCGACGCGCTCGTAGCGGTCGAACTCGCCGGAACCAAACTTGAGCCAAAGAATGTCGAGCGGGGAACTGGATTCTACCAGCAAACATTCGCTGGAAACGAAATCCGACCTGAGATGGGCAAGGTGAAAGTGACCAAGTCCGACGAGGGGGTCAGTTGGGGCGGATTGCACTGGGAGTATCTCGAGGACATCAACAAGGTCACCGCGCACGAGGCAACCCCCTTGAAGCTCGAGAAGAAGCTCTTCAAGAGGGTGCTGACTGGAGCCGGACCGGTTCTCGAAGCGGTCGTTGGCCCGGTATCCATCGGCGACGAGCTGATCTGTCGCGTCGTGGTGCGAACCGACCGGGACATGGAGTACGTCCATCTGCGGGATTACCGAGGGAGCGGAACCGAACCGGTCAATGTGCTCAGCGCGTACAAATCCCAAGATGGATTGTTTTACTACGAAAGCACCCGAGACACCGCCACGCACTTCTTCATCGATTACTTGCGCAAGGGAACCTATGTGTTCGAGTACCCAGTAAGAGTGCAATTGGCCGGCGAGTATCCCATGGGATACGCATCGATCGAGTGCATGTATGCACCGGAGTTCAACAGCCACTCCGAGAGCATTCTCCTGCGAGCCGAATAACCCCAAAATGCAAAAGCCCCACCCAATTTCCGGAAAAAGTGGGGTCAAACTCCTCCCAACCCCTCCAGAAACACGAATTTCGCGGTTTCCCTAATTGAGTCTGCCCCCCCTTCAAAATTGAGGTGACCTAAGCTAGAATTCGAGTAGTTATGCGTCCGTGGCGCAATTGGATAGCGCATCGGTCTTCGGAACCGAGGGTTGAAGGTTCAAATCCTTCCGGGCGTACTTACTTCACCGTGCGATCTTTGCGTACTCTCGTAGGTAGAATCGTCCTGGGTTGATGATTGCACCGGTTCTAACCAGCCGAAAACAGTGGTGAGGATCGTTCTTTGTACGACGGACTTCCAGTCCGTCACAGGGCGTACGGCGGACTTCCAGTCCGTCACAGGGCGTACGGCGGACTTCCAGTCCGTCGGCCAGACGTACCACCGACTTCCAGTCCGTCGGCCAGACGTACCACCGACTTCCAGTCCGTCGGCCAGACGTACCACCGACTTCCAGTCCGTCGGCCCAGACGTACGACGGACTTCCAGTCCGTCACAGGGCCAGGAACCCGGTTCTGCATCTCGCAAACATTCAGCGGAGGGCTTGCGCCCAACCGCGTTCAAGTCGACCGTACCGGACACCGTCGTTCACACAGCGAACGCTTCCATAAAAACGGAACGGCGCAAGCCGTCCGATGCCTTATCTAGCAAACGTTCACCGGACGGCTCGCGCCCAATCCGCTTCTAATTTTATGCTTGGCATCTTACTGCCCATACGCCCTCAATCCTGAAAATCAAGGGGATGTCGACGTTGTCGAATTGAAAGAAACAGGGAGTCAGCCGGGTTTGGTGGTTTGGTTCGTTGGAGGAACTGAGGTAGTTGATGATTGGGCCGATACGATTGTCCGACGAGGCCAAGGCGGGCAAATGTAGAGAAAGAGTGGGTTCCCCAGACGGTAGCCACCTGTCGCCAGACGGCGGAAGCCTATCTCGCGCCGCC
>QWPJ01000143.1 GCA_003671195.1 Planctomycetota bacterium | reverse complement strand
ATCGTCTTGTTCTTGGGTTGCAATTGGTCTTTAGGAGAAGATTCCACGAGCACGATCTCGCGACGATCTCCTTGTTCGATTTGAAGAGTGAATGCGAACTGCTGGTTGGTCGACCAGAAGATTGGCTGGTCGTATCGGTTCGTTTCGGTTCCCTGAGCATCCCCCAGATCCGCCGTATCGAGTACGGTTTTCCCCGCCTGGGAAATGAATCGGATTTGATAATCGCTCCTCTCGACCTTCCATCGATTCTCGGCTTGTCGATTCGCGTCCGAATCGCGCGGTGCCCTTGCTTGGGATCGTCGGCGAGCTTCGCGTCTTGGGAAAAGCGACTCGGCTTGCATTTCCATCGCCTGAATTTCTAGAACCTGACCCTTTTCGGTCGCTTGGCCGGTCCAAATGGGTTTTTTACCGTCAAGCGAGGCGGCCCAGGAATGACCGGCGAAAGTCGATTGTCCTCGCGATTCCCCGGGAGCAAGGGTTCCATAAGGCTTCGGGACTCCCTGGAAGTCGATCCAAAACAGCTCGACGGGTTGCAGCAAGGCATTTTTTATCGCGATATCGATGCGGGCTTCCTCCAAGGTTTCCGAGGGTTCGATTCTGCCCGTGGCAGATCGGTTCAGGAGCGAGACGCCAGCCAGCTTCCCGAGTTCTTCAAGCGAGGCGGCACGCAGGATTTTCTTTTCGCTCGGAGAGACCCAGACGAACTCCTTTCGGCCTTTATCGGTTGGTTTGGAGTACCAGAAACTTGAGCCATCGATCCATCGAGGATTTAGTTTCAAGAGCATCGGGTCGGCGGCCTGGACCTGCGAGTTGGTCGGAAGGACCGACAAAATCGCTACAATCCATAACGCGTAGCGCCGTATCCGTTGGGTTGCAACTAGGTCGAGGAGCTTACAAAATCGAAAGTCCATTCGAGGGTCCGTTTCGTTGGTGGTTTTTCCTTAGCATTCGTCTGAGCGTTAGAACGATAAGATTTTATCGTTAAAGTCACCCGTTGCGACTAGCCAAGCGCTGAAGCTTGAACAAGGATATTACGACAGTGCAAGGGGATCGCAACGACCGACCCGACCGGGAAAGCGTCGTTATCATCCGACGAGAACCCCTTGCGAGAACCCCTTGCTTGGCAAGATGGATCGTCAAAGAATCACTCGAAGTTGCGTATTCAGGCAAACCGTGCCCCCCAACATTCCGCCGATAGTTCTACCACTTGTCGCGACCCTCATCGGCCTAGGGCTGTCGATCGCATTGACACCGTTTGTACGCCATTACGCATTGCGTTTTGGACTGGTCGATTATCCCGATAAACGCCGCAAACTCCATGCGCAACCCGTAGCCCGCTGCGGCGGAGTGGTCTTGCTTTTGACCCTGATGATCAGCGTGCTTCTGGCTTTTTTGATTTTCCCCGGCCAATCGATCCATTTGGTTCAACAGTCCTCACAAGCCATTTCCTTAGGAATAGGGGCGTTGGCCATTACGACGCTCGGGCTCGTCGATGATCGATTCGGAATGCTCGGTAGGCAAAAACTGGCCATGCAAATCGTCATTTGTCTGGGCATTATCTCCTTTGGGTTTTCAATCGACACAGTCCAAGTCTTCGGCTATCCCATCGATTTCGGACTGATGGCTTGGCCGATCACCCTGGGATGGCTTTTGCTGTGCATCAATTCGATCAACCTGATCGATGGTGCCGATGGCATGTGCGCTACGGTAGGCTGGATCGCGTTTGCGGCCGTCGCAGCCATCAGTTCCTTTACAGGGAACCACATGGAAGCGATCATCTCGGCTGCCCTGGCCGGTGCGCTGCTGGGATTCCTTTTCTACAATTTGCCCCCTGCAAGCGTCTTTCTCGGTGACAACGGCAGCATGCTCATCGGGCTGTTTCTCGGGGTCCTGACGATGCGATCTTGGTTTTCCAAGGACTCCTCGATGTCGATTACCATCCCCATCGTTTTGATGGCCATTCCTCTATTCGATTCGGCAATGGCCATCGTGCGACGGAAACTGACCGGCAGAAGTCTGTTTTCTGTCGACCGAGGGCATCTGCACCATCATTTGATGAGGCATGGATTTCAAGACCGAGCGTTGGTCGGGATCATCGCATTGCTCTCGACAATTACCGCCAGCGGTGCCGTTGCAGGTGTGATGCTCAAATCCGAGTGGATATCTCTTGCGACGATGGCTTTTGCGATCGGTTCGCTAGTCGTATCGAGGCTCTTTGGATTCGGAGAGTTCAAACTTCTCTACAAACGCTTAGAGCGTCTCGTGACCTCGCTGCTGATCCGCCCCGATCGAGCCGAGTCCAAAGTGCACGAGCAGGTCGTTCAACTCCAAGGAACCAGGGACTGGACCATTCTTTGGCAAACCTTGGTCGAATTTGCCGAAAAGCACGGGCTCTACCGTGTCCAGATGGACCTGAATATGCCTTGGCTACACGAAGGCTACCACGCCGAATGGCAAAAGTCCGAACTCCCTGAGTTGCCCGAGCGCTGGATTCTGAAATTTCCATTGATGCTCGACGGAGAGAGCTTTGGTGGTTTGGAGTTTATAGGAAAACAGCAAGAATCCGAAACTCTTTTAGCCCTAGCCCAGTTGACCGAACTTCTCGATGCGATGCATAGTCAATTTCAGGCATTTGGAAGGGATTTCAGAGAAACCACCACAATTCCCTCCGAGCCAGTCGAAGAAAGCCAACGACACGGTGGCTACCGAAAAACCGGCGGAAATCTCGTTTCCCAGCCGAATTCCTCAGGGGCTTTGACCCAAGGTGTCACAGCGATTGCCGAAATTCCTTAGCAGGGCGGCAAGTCGCCGCGTCGGTTCGGATACTCGCAGAGTTGGAAAGTCTTCTAAGGATGCCAAAATACTACGTGCAGAGTCGTTCGTTTCGTGGCGTTGTGGTTCGTCCATGCCAGCAGTCCGCAGCCCAATGGGCCGTCGAATTCGTGATGAAGAAGGCCGATGCCAATCGCTCGACCACTTCAAGTTCCGAGGATTCACAAAAGGAAATCGGCCTGTTCCGACTCGGCAAAACCATCGGGGTGAGCCAACGAGGATTCTCTCGCAAAGATCGCACTCGAATCGCAACCTCGGCGGCGGTTCTCGATTGGATGATCGACCAGCAGGCAAACCACAAACCCTAGTGTGGATCGCTCTAGACCCATGCTAGCAATCTTGCGGCCAATATGAATAATGTTCTATTGCGCGAACCGAGTCGCTCGGAAAGTCCAAACGCTGGGCGCTCCCGCTGCACCTAACCCCTCTCGTTTCAGCCCCTGAGATAAGCAATACGGAAATCAAATGTTGTCACTGAAAAAGAATATTCGGCAATCGATCGTTGGCTGGTGCTACCAAGCGGGCGGTGACATGTGGTCCATGGACCGTCTGTGCGAAGTGACCCGCGAGCTCGGATGCGACGCGGTGGAAATCGTACCGTTTGAAGACTGGGACACACTGAAGAAGCATGGCATCGGCTGCGCATTGGCCCCCAATGGGATGCCCGGTGCCCCGTTTGTCAAAGGGCTCAACAACAAGGCTTATCATGGAGAGGTCCTCGAGTGCATGACCAAAGCGATCGAAAAGACCGCAGCGGCCGGCTTCCCCAATGTGATCGCCTTCACAGGATTCAAATGGCGGAATGCCGAAGATCCCTCCAGCGGCGAGATCTCACGTGAGGAATGCCTCGAAAATTGCGTCGCAGGACTCAAGCAACTCGCTGGCCTCGCCGAGCGATCCAAGGTCACTCTGTGCCTCGAACATCTCAATACCCGCGATGGTACCCACCCGATGAAGGGACACCCTGGATACCAAGGTGATGACATCGACCTGGTCGCGCAGATCGTCCGCAATGTTGGCTCCGAAAGAGTCAAAATGCTCTTCGACGTCTACCACGTTCAGATCATGCACGGCGATGTCATGCGCCGACTCGATGAACATATCGATATCATCGTACATGTCCATGTTGCTGGTTGCCCTGGCCGAAACGAACTGGACGACCAACAAGAAATCAACTTCCCCCCGATCATGAGGAAACTCCACAAACTCGGATATAAGGGATACGTCGGACAAGAATTCATCCCGACCAGAGACGCTTACCAAGGCCTCCGCGAAGCGGTCTTGCTTTGCGATATCTAGCTAGCGATCGGGTATCGCAATTCGTCCGATGGGTCCGTCATCTCCCGCAAACCGCCTCGATCAACGATCGGCATCGCAGCGGTTCAAACAGCCATCGAGTACGAGTACGAGTACCGTTTCACTGAGTACGAGCACGACGAAATCCGATGCGATGCATGATCGTTCGCATTGTAGGAGTGCGAGTAGAAAAAGTCACAATGACAGAGCCCTCGATCGAGCACTGCGGTCCAATGCTTTGTCCGCGCCTTCTTCTCGTATTCGTACTCAGTCCGCCGCGGCGGACGGTACTCGTACTCGTACTCGATTCGATCTAATATTGCAATTCGACCGATGGGTCTGGCATCTCCCGCAAACCGCGTCGATCAACGATCGGCATCGCCGTGGTTTAAACAGCCATCGAGTACGAGTACGAGTACGAGTACGAGTACCGTTGCACTGAGTACGAGCACGACGAAATGCGATGCATGATCGAACGTCTTATAGAACTAGGAAAGCTATTCGACCAATGCTTGTCTAGTTCGAGCGTAGGCATAAGGCGCAAAGACAAGCAGTGGAATCCAAATCGCCAATGTCGGGGTCAGAAGCGAACTCGAACCGCAGAGCAAAGCGAGGATTGCCGAAAAGCCGAAGAAAACGCCGTAGGTCAAGAAACAGGCGATCGTCATCTGAACGATATTGCGCCTGCGACTCGAGAGCACAAACGGCAACCCAAGCAACAACTGCGTGACGTCCAAAAAAGGCTGCAAAAAACGCTGATGAATCAGCAACTGCAAATCGTCCCCGTAATAGTCGCCCTGGTTCTTCGCCCGCCAAACCAAATCCCCCGTCGACGCAAACTGCTTGGCCGAACTACCCCTGAGCATTTCGAACTCAATGCTGCTAGGCAAAAAGCACTGGTCCGGACTCAGCCAGAGCGTATCCGACGGGAGTCGCAAGTAATCGACCCCGTCGACGACGACCGAAGGCTCAGAAAGAAATTTTGCTGATCCGACCCCCGTGAGCAAATAACCCGCAGGGACCCCGTCGGTCGGTTCCCTGTAAGTAGCCGCCTCGGCTTGGATCTGGGTGACGAGTCTTGATGCCGGACCAAAAACGACAAAGACCGGATTTCGGATCGTCTTGGATTGGCTCGCAATGCTCTTGCCGGCAATCAACAACCCATAGTCGCTGTCCTCAGTAGGTCGGATTGGCTGCACTCGCTCGCTTCCTTGAAGATCCTGCGGGCTCTGCGTAAGAATGTCGCTGTACTGGGGAATCCAAAACTCTCGCGACAAAGCACTCACACCAATCGCAATCGCGCAGACGATGAGCAACGGACGAACGACACGCGCTTTGCTGATCCCAGCCGCCAGCATCGCTGTCCACTCGTTAGTCCGATAGAGCCAAGCAACCACAAAAAGGAGTGCTAGCAATGCGGTCAATCCACACGTCCGATCGAAGATCGTCAAGAGCACAGGCCCGAAGTACTCGGCCAGCGCCAACGGGAGACTTCCACGTTTCCGACCGTATTCGATAAGTTCATCGAGGTTGGTGAAAATCTGCGCAATGACCAAAAGCCCGGAAAGCGTAAGAAAGCAAACCAGGAAAACGCGGGCAAACAAGACGATCAAGTACCGATCGATAAGGGTCATGGACTGGAGTTTAGCAAATCCAGAGAAATGAAATCAATCCCGTTGGATCACTTCAGCATCCTAGCCCACACTAAAAATCAACTTGGCATCGAAGCCCAAAAGCATGGCTCGTCGATGCGATCAACTCGTTGCCTGTGATGATGCCGTTACGCGTGCTACGAGCCACGGCATCGGTGTGAATGTAGTTGAAGACACACTTGCAATTTGGATTGACATACCAGTTCAAACCAGCCGTCATGTTTTCCATTTCTCCACCTCGGATTTGACGATCGAGCAAGTCCAGGTACGACCATCGAAATGCCAATTCCCAGGCCCCGATCCCGCCGGACTTCGATACGCTCTTGAACGGTTGCACTCGATCGATTGTCCCTGACTTGCGGTCGTACGGGCGATGCTCACCTGTCAGAAAATATCCCACCTGGGAATACCCTCCCCAGAGCAATCCATTCGAGATTGTCGAACTGTCGATGTGCTGGGCCATCCATTCGGACTGAATCGACAATGGACCATTGACCCATAATTGCTCGGTTCCATACGTGTTGACCAGACTCACCTCCGAGAGCAATCCAGTATCGACAAAGAACGGCGTTCCGTTGGCAATGGTCCCTACAGGTTGCCCGCTAGTGCCATTGGGCTCACCCGGTGGAGAAACATATTCGCCTACATAGATTTCCGGAATACTTCGAGAGCGGAATCTTCCATTCGAAGGAGCGTTCAGGTAATAACCAACCCCAAGATGGAGGTAATCGCTCCCCTCAGGATTCGACCATGCCAAGTGGGTCAGTCGTCCCGCAAGCCCGTTGCCTTGATCGGTGCTCAACGAACCCCCAAATTGGTCTTGTCCGGTCCGCAAATAAGATCCGGCCCAAGTCCAACGCTCATCCTTGGAATGGTCGTAGAACCCGATCCCAATATGCCTAAATGGAACAAACGCTTGAAAAACCCCGGCGCGCTCCATGAACGTCGTGTAGCGAAAGCTGCTGACCGTTTCAAGCGAAAAAGGTTGCTTCCACTGCCCCACTCGGACGGTTCCCAACGGTCCAGCGTCCTTGAAGTCCCCCCAGAGATCTGTGAAAGTAGGACGACCGAAAAACGCAAAGTCCATTTGCATGAAGTAGTCCATGCGATCGCTCAACGAGCCTTTGGCACCGAGTCGGGCGCGACGAAAATCAGCTCCACTCTCGATTTGTCCGTAAGCATGTCGACTCGCCTCGTCTTGTTCGAAGGCGACCCCATCGGCTTGGAATACCCCGCTGAGCTGGACGCTGGGAAATTTCTTTTCTGCCAGCGGTGCAAGTTCCAGCGGTGCAAGTTCCAGCGGTGCAAGTTCCAGCGGTGCAGGATCGACCGGAGGGCTAACCGTCTGGGCTAATCCCACTTCGAATAATTCGACTTGGCTTAGCCCCAGCAAACCGATCCCCAGGAAGATCAAACACAGAAAATGGAAACCTGCGCCGGGATTTCTAGCTATCATTTCAGCGGTCCCAACCAAGAAAAAGCGGAAGTCTGTAGGGATTGTATCGGCTTTAACGGGCCGACCGAATCAATGACT
>QWPJ01000175.1 GCA_003671195.1 Planctomycetota bacterium | reverse complement strand
TCCATCAGACGCTCGAATACCAGTCGCCCGATCAATTCGAGCGAAAACAAAAGATGCCGTTAGTTGCGTAATTACATTTCGCCGGTGTCCGCCAGTCCTGGGCTATCGCACCAGACGGTGGAGGCTATACTCGCACCGCACCACCGCTTGGCAGCGGATGGCTACGAAGCGCCGTAGCCACCTGTCGCCCGTAGCCACCTGTCGCCAGACGGTGGAGGCCTTCCTCGCGCCGCTACCACCGCTTGGGAGCGGGTGGCTACGACGAGCCGAACGGCTATACTCTGTCGATTACCCTTTCATTTTCACGATCAACGAGAACGGCAATGTTTGTTTCCTTTTTGAATTCGGCTACTTTTGTCTTCGTACTGATGTCCGTCAGTGCTAACGCGATCGGACAAGATACTGGCGCGATCGGTAAGTCCAAGGAAGAGGTGAAACGAGCTGACAATCTCCCCTCGGGAATCAACGACAGTTTTCTCGATCCAAATATGAAGGTGGAGGATTTCATCAAGCGATTCGAGGTTGAAAGTCGAGAGGTTTTCGCTTGCCGCGAGCAGATCTTGGCAGCCCTAGAGCTAAAGCCTGGGATGTCTGTCGCCGATGTAGGATCTGGTACAGGACTTTATCTGCGACCGCTTTCTCGGAGTGTTCAGAACGAGGGGAAGGTTTATGCGATCGACATCTCCCCAAAGTTTTTCAAGCATCTGCGCGATCGGGCACAGGAGGAGAAGTTGGGGAATGTCGAGGTATTGCTTTGTTCGGATCGTGATGTCAATTTGAAGGCGGATACGATTGACCGCGCTTTTCTTTGTGACGTCTACCACCATTTCGAGTTTCCTGAAAGCTCACTGAAATCAATTTACCGTGCGATGCGTACTGGTGGTAAGTTGGTCTTGGTCGATTTTTACCGGGAGCCGGATGTGAGCCGCGAACGCAAGCAGTGGCTGCAAGGCCATATCCGAGCACCGCTCGAAACATTCAAGCAAGAGATCATCGACGCAGGTTTCAAATTCGAAGGACAAATCGCGATAGACGGATTCACCGAGAACTATCTTCTTCGTTTCAGCAAATAGAAACGTGTTCGTTTCGCCCGACTTTGATTGTTTCGCCCGACTTTGATTGTTTCTCGGGGGGCCACCGCAACTAGTAAAACGAAACAGCCGAACAGCCGTAAGACGCCGACGCTGGCGCGTCGGGTAGAGCCATTGGGGACAATGGCTCTACCATGTTGGTTAACTCCCCCGCCGGTTTGATGCAAGTTAATTGAACCTAGCCCTGCTTCTATCCGAAGCCATTCGTTGTGCGATGCGCGCGGTGATCTGCGATTGAAAATTGCTCAGGCTATGGAACTCGACGAATGCCCTCGAACGATCGCTGAAGTGGTGCGTGTGAGTGCCGTCGGTGATGTCTCGAATTTTTTGAGCAAATTCGTTCGGGTTCCTGGTGTCGCACACCCAGCCTAATCCAAATCGGTCCGTTACATCGTGCATCCATCCGATCGCGTTGGCTAAAACGGGAACCCCAACCGATGCGGCCCGGATGAGAATGCTCGCTGAATACTGGTGCTTTGGATAAGGTGTTGTGACGACATCCGAGGCGATGCATGCAGCCCATAGCTCGGTTTGGCTTAAGTGTCGATCCAACACAATGACCCGGTGGCTCGTGATCAAATCGCCATAGTCGGCGGCCAGCAAATCACGAGCTTCCTGAGAGTTTTTGCCCGCTAGAAGTATCTTGACCCGTGGATCGCAATGCGGTCCGAGTTCCCGTGAAGCCGCGAGCAAATCGTGTACCCCTTTGCGTTGATCGATCAGGCCGATGAGCGAGATGTACTTTGCGCTCGGTTCGAGCCCAAGCATATCTTTGGCTTGCGACTTGGTCATCGACGGGGCCGGATCGACCGGATCGGCCAGCAGGTGGGCGATGCCTCGGAGCCGAGCGCTGTGCCGGTGCATCACCTCGAGGGCATGGGGCACAATGTGGTGGATACGGGCCCAAGGCCCGTTCGCTAGCAATTGCAGGGCTAGCTGTTCCTTGGCTTTCGAGCCCAGGTCCGTATGGGTGTAAGCGTACTTGCCTAAGAGCAAGACGATTTCCGATTCGATTCCCTGTTGGCGAAGCGATCGGGAGACAGGATTTGGGATCCCTAGGGCGTGGGCAAGGGGATTGCCGAAGGGTAGATAAAAGTGATCTGGGCGGTTTGTTTTGAGCTCCCCGAGCAAAGAGCGCATCGAGGCAAAAAGACCACCGGGTCCGTTGACCCTTACGCTGCTACCCTTGGAGGAATTTGAGAAAAGGTCCGATGCGCTGACCGAGAAATCCTTGGCGATCCCTCCGAGGTGTTTGGCGTATTCCTCGGATTCGATCGCTTGGCGACTCGTCAACAAGTGAACGTCAACTCCCAGCCCCAAGAGGGCTTGGGCAATATGGCGTACATACACCAGATTGTGGCCGGCGAACTGGGGTTCGAAGATCAAGGCTCGCATGCGATGAGCGTTCCGAGGTTGTTTTCAGTATGTTTTCCGTGTCTTGCAGGGTTACAAAAAATCGCTTCTGTCGCCATAGCAATTCGCGATTCACTTGGCCAAGAATCTGGAGTTGGTCCAAAATTTTCCCCACGCACGGCTCCGATGCGGGACCGGCGTGGCCTTAGTCGCGTAGCCTTCATCGAATGGATTTCGTATACTAATGATAGCCATGCATCTGTAGGATAAGAGAAATTGCTCGGACAGGATGCTCAGACGGTGCCCGATTTCAGATAGAGAGATTTCTTTGATGAAACGTTTCCGCGCGAAGGCAAGTAGGGGTTTGGGATTCGAAACGCTTGAATCTAGGGCATTGATGACTGCCGAAGGTCAGGCTTTTGCCGTAGATCAAACGCTGGACGTATCGGACTTGTTCGGGGCTATCTCAGGGACGATCGCTTGGGGGGATGGTACGGCCAATGCAGCGACTCTGCAGAGTCCGCCAGTGTCCGGACCGATCCGATTCCGATTGGACTATTCGCTCGATACATCAGGATTCTTTAACGATGCATCGCGTCGGGCGTTGTTGCAGACGGCCGCCGACATGGTTTCCTCGAAATTCGGCGATTCTCTAGGGGCGATTCAGCCTTTGGCGGGCGATAGCTGGGAGGCTCGATTTCTGCACCCGATTACCGGAATACGAGTGTCCAGGACAAATCTTACGATTCCTGCGAATGAAATACTGGTATTTATCGGCGCCAGGGACTTAGGAGCGGTCGAGGGTGGGTTGGCCGATCGGGGTGGTTTTTCGGCGCAATCGCCGAGGCCTGCGTTTCTCGATGCGGTGAAATCTCGGGGGCAAGCAGGGGCGTTGGCGAGCCCAGCGACCGACGTTGGGCCTTGGGGTGGATCGATCGCCTTTGATTCGACTCAGAATTGGTACTTCGGAGCAAGCACAGGAGGGTTGCAAAGCAATCAGCTAGATTTCGTCTCCGTGGCAACCCATGAATTCATGCATGTGATGGGATTTGGAACAACCTCTGTGTGGGACAGCAAGGTCGTCAACAGCACGTTTGTGGGTGCCAATGCCGTAGCGGTCTTTGGATCGGCCGTGCCGATGGCCGACAACGATCATTTTTCAAACAGCTTGATGATCGACGCGAGACGACCGACGATGGTCCAGATCTTCAATCCAGGAGAGAGGTTGTTGCCGAGTCGATTGGATTTAGCGGGACTTAAGGACATCGGCTGGCAGTTGATCCCTCAGACGGTTCGGGTCACTGGAAGCCATACCTATGGCGACAATGCGGATCTGAATCTGCGCACGACCCTTGTAGGTGCAACTCTCGGGAGCAAATCTACCACCCGGGCGGTAACTATCACCAACGCGGCCCCGGTTTTGGCCTTGATCAGCAATAAAACCGCGCAAGCGGGTACCCCTTTGGTGCTACCGGCGTTGGGCCAATTCACCGACGCGGGGTTTGGAATGCCGCTAGCTACACCTGCTCGATCTGAAACCTTTACGTACCGCATCCAATGGGGGGATGGTAGTCCGGACCAAATCGGTCCTGCGAATATTTCAAGTTTAGGGAGTCCAGGTCAAGCGACCGTCGGATTCTTTGACGCTACGCATACTTATCCAAGTGCAGGGACGTTTACCGCGACGGTCCGGGTCGGCGACGATGACGGAGGGTTTGCTGAGCGGTCCTTTCAGGTGACGGTAGCACCGACGGGCAGGGTTACTCTGAGTTTGGACAAGTCCACGATTGCCGAGAACTCGGGCGCCGGTGCTGCGGTTTTGACTGTGACACGTACTGGCACAAGCCTTGCGAATGCTCTTGTGGTCAACTTGGCCAGCAGCGACACGACCGAGGTGACGTTGCCCGCAAGTGTGACGATCCCGGCAAATCAGTCCAGTACCACCGTATCGATCAGCGCTGTCGACGATGCGTTGTTCGACGGAACACAAAGGGTCACGTTGAACCCCTCGGCACTGGGCCTGGAAAGTGTTGGAGTGTCGTTGGATGTGACCGATTTCCAACCGCTGGTCGTCACGGCAGATCGAACCGAATTGCGGGAGGGTATCGACGGCCAGTCCGCTACGGTCGCGAGGATCAGTATTCGCTCGCCCGCACCGTCCGGTGGGGTCTTGGTCAGTCTGGTTGCCAGTCCATCGGGGGTTCTTGTATTCCCATCGAGCGTATTGATCCCGGCCGGTAGTACCGAGGCCACTTGGAACGTATCGGCATTCAATGACAATCGGCCTTCGAATCCCCGGACGGTCGTTGTCAGTGGCAGTGGACCGGGGATTCTTTCGGGTACTCTACAATTCACGATCCAAGACGATGATCCAGCACGCTGGACCAATCCGACCAACCCTTTCGACATCAATCAGTCAGGGGCTCTTAATCCGTTGGATGTATTGGTTCTGATCGATGAGATCAATCGGAGTAGATCGAGGGTATTGGATCCTGTTCTCGACGCCGGATTGCTCTTTGTGGATCCGAATCGCGATGGGGCATTGGATCCTTTGGACGTGCTTTTTGTGATCGATGAGATCAACCGTCGTTAGGTGTTTTGAGGTACCTATCGAGCCACTGAGCCATTTCGTGTTGCACGTGCATGACCGATTGCCGTGCACGGTAGCCGTGGCCCTCGTAGGGGAGCATCACGAGTTTAGCGAGTCCTCCGTTGCCCTGGATCGCTTGAAACATCCGCTGGGATTGCAGCGGGAATGTGCCTGGATTGTTGTCCATTTCGCCATGGATCAGCAGCACGGGGGTTTTGATTTGATCTGCATGCATCAGGGGTGAAATCTCGACATAGACAGACTTGGCCTCCCAAAGTGGTCGTCTTTCGGATTGGAAGCCGAAGGGGGTGAGTGTTCGGTTGTACGCTCCGCTGCGGGCGATGCCGGCTTTGAACCGGTCGCTGTGGGCCAACACGTTGGCTGTCATGAATGCTCCATAGCTATGACCACCGATTGCGACCCGGTCGGGATCTGCGACCCCTAGAGCGACGGCGTGATCGATCGCAGCGTGTGCGGACTGGACGATTTGCTCGATGAACGTATTGTTCATCGTTTCCGGATCGCCGATTACTGGCATGGCCGCTTCATCCATAATCGCGTAGCCTTGCAAGAGCAGTGCCAGGTGGCTGCTACCGGCGATACGCAGGAACGAATTGGGGTTCCCGGAGACTTGGCCTGCCGTATCGGGATCATTGAACTCCATGGGATAGGCCCACAGGACCAAGGGTAATCGGGTTCCGGGTTGGTAGTTGGCGGGCAGATACAAGGTAGCTGAAAGGGGTACACCGTCGGGTCGTTGGTATCGGACAATCTGCTTGGTGATCCCTCGAATCTCTGGGTTTGGGTCGACAAAATCGGTCAGAGGCTCGGTGCTATGGGAGTCGAGCGAGCGCAGGAAGTAATTCGGAGGTTCGCGGGAGGATTCGCTGCGTGTCAGAAGAGTGAGGTTCGAGTCCGAGTTCAGGACCGTCACCACGTTTTCGGATCGATCTTGCGAGCACCTCCAGAGTCTTTTGGTATCTAGATCGGCAAGGCTCTTCAGGTCTAGAAAGGGTCGGTTTCCTTCGGGGCTTGCGCCGATGCCTGCAAGGAGAACTTGGTTTTTAATCTGTTTAGCAACTGAGAAACCAGCCGCATCGGGTTCGAGCAGGATGCGTCCTGGGTCTCCGTAGCGATCCCGAATGCTTCGGTCGAAAAAGACTTGGGATTCGAGCTGGGGATGGTTGGGGGATCCGCCGTCAGAGACGAGGCGATGCATGGTCGAGGTCGTCCAACGGCGGTCACGGTCGTACTGTGTGGTCATCCATTGTTTCGGGTCGCGAAAGAAGGTTGTCCCTGAGTATCGGCCTTTCAATTGAAGAAGGGGTGTCGCAGGCTTGTTGAAGGGTGCGTCTTGGTAGTAGAGTTGTTCGCGCAGATCGACTTTTCGATTTGGGTCACCGCCATCGAGCGCTTCGGTCCAAAGGAGTCTTGCCGGATAGCCCGGCCACCATCTAACGGCGCGCGGGCCGGTCCGGACGCCTTCGATCGGAATGTTATCGCATAGCGGAACATCGGCCAGTTTCATCAGGACCGAACCGTCGGATCGGAGCACCTCGATTTTTCTAGGAAAGAAATCGAGCGGAAGCGCCAGTGAAAAGGGCTTGTGCAACCGAACGGTCAGCAAGGAGTCGCCATCGGGAGAGACTGAAACGAGGCTGAAGAGGTCTGGAGGCCCGACGTATTGAGGGGGGCAACCGGGACGCAGGATGGTGATTCGAGAGGTTGCATAGTAATCGAAGAGGGCTTCATCGTCGGAGTTTTTGAGAAGATCTTGGTAGGTCCGAGCGGGGGATTTACGACCTTCGGCCAATTGAATATTCGGGCCAGAAGGAAGGGACGAGGGCAAGGGTGGTTCGGGACGATCGTTCGGAACGGTTCCGCATAGGATCCCTGTTCCATCGGGCATCCAATCGATCCCCATGAGGACCGTATGAAGTCGGTCGGTCAGTCGCACGGGGCGATTCGGTTCTTCGCATCGGACGTACCACAGTTCGGTTCCCGTCAGGGTATGCCTTGAAAAAACGAAGGCGTCGCTGCGATGCGACCAGGAGACGAAACCGATTCGGGTGGATAGATCGTGGTTGGGATTAGGAAGTCGGATGGTAACGAGTTGTTTCCCGTTCCGATCGCGGAGTTTCAACCCACAATAGAAGTCGATTTGGAATCCGCAGTTCCCGAGCGGATCGATGCGCATGCCTGCCAAGGGGAGCATGGTACGCGTCAGATCCGAAAGATCAGGGAGAGGGTCACGGAACCCGAGGACGGCCCAAGTCGCATCGGGGCTCCAAAGGACCGCCGGATCTGGGTTGGTTTCCAGGATCCGGGCAACGTTCTCAGGGGGCAATCGGTAGGACACGCATCAAACCTGGTTGGGTTCGGGGTGGACCCAAGGAGCTCTGTAGGGTCGACGCAGCATCGCGGTGGCTTGTTCGTCCCCGACGACCACGTGTTGGCTTGGATCGAACGTCAGAGTCCGCCCGAGTTTCATCGAAAGGTTCGCAAGGATGCATGAGGCCGTCGAGATGTGACCTTGTTCGATATCCGCAACGGGCTTGCTCCGATCAGCAATGGCTTTGAGGAAATCGAGCATGTGGACACGGATCGCCGGAGCGACGTGCCGTTCAAGATCTTTTTCGACTTTATCCTCGGGGTACTCGTCGAGTTCGAGTTTGACGTCGCGGTGGACGGGTTTGGCATCGCCGCCACGAGGAATGAAATCGTAGCTTTGTACGCTCAGTTTGAGTGTACCTTTATCGCCGTATAGGGTTGCGCCCCATGGATAGGCAGGATCGGGTGGATCTCCCCAGCTGCGGTGAGTCCAGAGGACATTCAATTCAGGAAATTCAAAGACTGCCGATTGGGTATCTGGGATGTTGGCTCTGGAGGCTTTGTCGACGAAGATGCCACCTTGGCTCGAGACCCGCGTGGGCCAACCGAGTCCGAGCATCCAGCGGACCGTATCGAGCATGTGGATGCACATATCGCCGACGATACCGTTGCCGTACTCGTTGAACGCTCTCCAGGATCTCGGGTGAACGAGTTTGTTATAGGGAAGCAAGGGAGCAGGACCGGTCCACATCTCGAAATCGAGGTTGGCTGGGGGAGGAGAATCCGGTGGGTTTTCGCGAGCCCGCATGTGGTAGTAACAATAGACTTCCGCGTGGGAGATTTTCCCGAGTAGCCCGGTATCGATGATTTGCTTTTTGGCTTCGATCAAATGCGGGGTGCTGCGTCGCTGAGTGCCGACTTGGACGACTCGGTTGTACTTGCGGGCTGCGGCCAGCATCGCTTGGCCTTCGACGACATCGACGCTGATCGGTTTTTGAACGTAGACGTCAGCACCGTTTTTTACCGCTTCGATCATCGGCAGAGCGTGCCAGTGGTCGGGGGTCGCAATCAGGACGATATCGAGATCTTTCTCGGCGAGGAGTTTGCGATAATCCGAGTAGGTTCGGGGCCTTTGTCCTGATTTTTGTCGTTCCTTGACCATGTCGGCAGCATCGTTGAGCATGGTGCTATCGACATCGCACAGCGAGACGACCTCTACGGGAGCGACTTGTAGAAGCCTAAAGAGGTCGGCTTTTCCGTACCATCCGGTACCGATCAGGCCGACCCGCTTTTTTGGGGCGTCCTGCATCGCAGCGATCGTTTCGCGATAAGGAAGTAGAAAACTGCTGGTGGCCGCAAGTCCGGCCCCCAAGATCTGTCGTCTGGCAAATGGTGTGCTCATCGAATCTCTATCTCTGAATGTCTATCTCGGGTTGTTGGAAAACCTTCCCGAAGTATAACCGATGGGGTTCGTTTCGGGACCTCGAGGATCAAAAATGCAAGCCGACGATTACTTAACAAAACTTCAGAAGCAACGCTGGGATGCGATCATCGTCGGCGGTGGTGCCGCCGGATTGTGGGCGGCAGGAACGGCTGCTCAACGCGGCAAAAAAGTGCTTGTTTTGGAAAAGAACAACAAAGCAGGGGTGAAGATTCTCATGTCCGGTGGGACACGATGCAATATCACCCATCATGCCGATAGCCGCAAAATCGCGGAGGCATTCGGCAAGCAAGGTCGAGTCTTGCTCTCGGTCCTCAAGAGGCTATCGCCCGAGGATGTGGTACGAGAGTTTGAATCCGAGGGGGTTCAGACCAAGGTTGAGGAGACCGGGAAAGTGTTTCCGGTAAGCGACCGAGCGATCGATGTCCGCGATGCGGTGGTGCGTCGACTAGCCCGTTATGGTGCCGAATTACTTTGTGGATGCGCTGTCGACTCGGTCGGCCCGGATGCGACAGGAGATGGATTTCAGATCCAGGCGACGGTTCAAGGCAGGCAGCTACAAGTTCATTCCAAGACCGTATTGATCACTACCGGTGGGCTCAGTTACAGCGGATGCGGAACCACCGGTGACGGGTATGCTTGGCTCAAGAACATGGGGCACTCGATTACCCCACTGCGACCTGCACTGACACCACTGACCTCACCGGAAACCCGTGTACACGAGTTGAGCGGACTGACGTTAGAGGATGTGTTGGTCCGAGCCCAGATCCATGCGCATTCGGGGGATACCAAGCCGCTGAAGCTTGAGCGAAGAGAGTCGCGAGGAGGGTTCCTCTGGACGCACAAAGGATGCAGCGGTCCGACGAGCATGAACGTTTCTAGGTGCTTCTCCGATCGAGGCCTTGAGGATCGCCTCGAGTTGATCGTCGATCTTTTGCCCGACTCCTCGGTCGAGCAACTCGAAGAGTGGATTGCCCAAGAGACACGCCAGAGCAATCGAGCCTTATCGACGGTCCTTTCGCATCGAATCCCCAAACGACTAGCCACCTCGATCTTAGAGAGCATTGGGGCCGATTACGATCCGCACATGGCGGAACTTCCCAGGGCGATACGCATCAAGATGATTGAAAGCTTGAAGCAGTATCGCATCGAGATTTCCGGGACGCTCGGATACCCCAAGGCCGAGGTCACGGCCGGTGGGGTCGAGCTCGGCGAGGTGAACTTTCAGGATATGCAAAGCCGCCGGCAAGCGGGACTGTACCTGGCCGGCGAAATCCTCGATCTCGACGGCCCCATCGGTGGCTATAACTTCCAGGCTGCCTGGAGCACCGGGCATACTGCTGGACTGCATCTGGGCTAAAACTCTGGAGTTTTAGAGCGATTTTTGATGGGAAATGGGAACTTCCAAGCCGTCTACAAAAGAACGGCAAAAAGGGTACAACATTAGGGACGTGAAAAGGGTAGTTTCGAACCGTTGAGACGAAGCGAAAAGCGACGACATGAAGATTGTATGCAACCGTGAAAAATTCCTGAGCGGATTTCTGATCGTCTCGGGTTTGGTACCGACTCGCAGCCCCAAGGACATCCTGAGCAATATCAAACTCGAAGCGATCGACGGCAAGCTTGTGCTTATGGCGACCGACCAGGAAGCCGGGATTCGCTTGGAGATCCCGGACGTGGAGATCCAAACCCCTGGCAAGGCGCTTCTGAACGTCCAGCGGATCGGAAATATTCTACGCGAAGCGAGCGACGATACCCTCACCTTCGAGACCACCGCCAACTCCCTGGATATCCATGGGGTAAACTCCGAGTTCCATCTCCAATTGGCGAACCCGGATGAATACCCTTCGGTAGGGAAATTCCTGGAAGATTCGTACTTTGAGATGCCCGCGATCGCATTTCGCGAGATGGTTCGTCGCACGATTTTCGCGACCGACACCGAGAGCACGCGTTACCAACTCGGCGGCGTGCTCTTTGAGATGGAAGGTGAAGACATCACAACGGTGGCCACCGATGGACGACGCTTGGCTTGCATGCGGGGGCGGGGAGCTTCGGTCAACGGTTTCAAAAACGTCGGAGCCTCGACCATTGTTCCCACCAAAACCTTGCAGACCATCGAACGATCGATCGCTGATTCCGACTCGAATGTGAAGATTGCGGCTCGGTCCAACGATATTCTTTTCAAGACGGATCGTTGCATGTTGTTCTCGCGATTGGTGGAAGGCCGCTATCCGAACTGGAAATCCGTGATTCCCAGTGAGGAGGGACGCACGCGTATCTCCGGCTTGGTCGGTCCATTTTTTGCTTCGGTGCGACAGGCTTCCATCGTTGCAGATCCCGAAAGTCGCGGAATCGAGTTTCAATTCGGCAACGGGTCCATGATCGTCGGAGCGAAAACAGCCGATGTCGGTCAATCACGTGTTGAGATCCCGATCGATTTCCACGAAGCCCCTTTGGCTTTGACCATGGACTATCGTTTTGTTCTCGATTTCTTCAAAGTGCTACCCCCAGAAAGCACGTTCAACCTGTTGGTGAAATCCAATACCGAACCGGCCTTGTACAACACCGATGACGGATACACCTATGTCGTCATGCCGATGTCTCGCCACTAAAAGCGACCGAAAAGAGATCCTGGGGGTCCGTTGCAACGACTACTTTAGGTTTGCATTCGGATTCGCAATCTTGATCCTTTCAACAAGGCTATCGCTTGCCATTGAACCGCCCGTGGTCGATGGGAACCAGACCCTCTCGATCGAATGCGATGGGTCGCCATTGACCATCACAACGACATCGCGGTTGGCAGGTGCTGTCGATTCGCTTCGATGGCGGAATCATGAGTTCATCGACAGCGCCGACCATGGCCGTCAATTGCAGTCGGCTTGTAGCTTCGACGCGATGTCCGACGAACCTTTCTGGGCAGAGCGGTTCAACCCCACCGAGGCCGGCTCGCGTCTCGACGGAGCCGGCAAGCGATCGACGAGCAGACTACTAGCCATCCAACGAGACGATCGCCAATTGCGCACCTCTACACAAATGGCATTTTGGCTGGCACCGGGAGAAAAGTCGCAGGGTCGATCCGCACTAAACACACGGGTCCTATCCGATCACGTACTTCATAAGCGCATCCGCTTAGGAGCCTACGACGATCCCCATGTGATACAAATCGACAACACCTTTGAAATCGATCTCAAAGAGAGCAATCGATATGCCCAGTTCGAGGTGTTGACGGGATATATGCCGAAAGAGTTTTCCGAGTTCTGGAGGGTTTCGACGGCAAGCAGAGAACTCCAACGACTTGACGACGGACCCGGAGAGCAGCCAGATCCAGTGATACTCTCGACGAAGGATGGGCAGTTTGCCCTGGGTGCAATTTCTGCTGGCTGTCCCGATTGGATCGAACCTTCCGCAGGTTATGGACGATTCCGTTTTCCAACCGAGAAGGTCGTCAAATGGAATGTGGTTTACCGTTACCAGGAAGTTCCTGCGATCACCAAGTCCAAGGCAAGCTTTCGGGTTTTGGTAGCCGTCGGAACTCTTGAGCAAGTCCACGCGGTGATACGCAGGGCGATCGATGGGGAACTTGTGCCGGTTGTCAGCGAATCTCCTTGATCGCAAACCCGTTCGGTTCGCCGCGGTCCGCCCCATGACGAATGGATCCACGACCACTGGTCCATCAACCGACAGGTACTCCTGCGGTTTGGAATTTGGGCCAGTAGATAGGCAGATCGGCACAGATCCTCACGCGTTCCTTGGAGGTTGGATGTTCAAATTCCAAGCGTTGGCAGTGCAACGCGATGCCTTGAGGGAAAGGCTCATGGGAACCATAGAGTCGATCGCCTAGGATGGGACAATCGATAGCTCCCAATTGGCAGCGGATTTGATGTTTACGTCCCGTGATCAACCGAATGCTCAAAAGAGAGTGATCCGTTGCGCAGGCGAGGACTCGGTACTCGAGGATCGCCAATTGTCCATCGGGATGATCGGCACCGACTATGCGCGTGACCGTGTCCTGAGGGCGACGCAGCAAGGTTTGCTCGAGGCGAGCTTCGATGGCCGTAGGGCATCCAGAGACGATTGCCCAATATTCCTTGTCGACTCGATGTTCGCGAAACTGTTCGCTGAGTCGCGCGGCGCACTTGCTCGTACGAGCAAAGGGTACAGCTCCTGTGACGGGTGCATCGAGCCTGCTGACTACCCCGAGATACACGTTGCCTGGCTTATGATACTTGTGCTTCAAATACAGGCGTGCGGATTCGAGCAAACTTCGATCGTCGGTCGATGCACCTTGGACGATCCAATCGGCTGGCTTATTGAGAACGAGTAAGTGGTTGTCTTCGTAGAGGATTTGTGAGGCGTGCACGATGGGACTCTCGAGCCTTTACAAATTGGTCAGGGTAGAGGGTGGATTTATTCGAGCCCAAAGTTTTTCCAAACGAAGGCCAGCGTGTCAGCAGCCGTATCGATCAGTTTGGTGACTGGGGTTCCAGCTCCGTGCCCGGCGCTGGTTTCGATCCGAATGAGCGTCGGCCGCGTCCCGCTCTGGCAGCTTTGCAAGCGCGCCGCGAACTTGTAGGAATGGCCAGGCACGACCCGATCATCGTGGTCACCGGTTGTGATCAAGGTGGCGGGGTAACGCGTCGCAGGCTTGAGCCGATGCAAAGGCGAATACTTCATCAAATTCGCGAACTGGGTTGCGTCCTCGGAGCTTCCAAATTCGCTGACCCAAGCCCAACCGATCGTGAAGCGATGGAAGCGGAGCATATCCATCACGCCAACGGCCGGGAGGGCGACGGCGAATAGATCTGGTCTTTGCGTCATCGTCGCACCGACGAGCAATCCGCCGTTGCTTCGCCCTGAAATGGCCAGTTTGGTACTGTCGGTATATCCCTCGGAAATGAGATACTCTGCTGCCGCGATAAAGTCATCGAAGACGCGTTGTTTGTTTTCCAGCATGCCCGACTCGTGCCAATGCCGACCGTACTCGCCGCCCCCTCGCAGGTTTGCAACTGCGTACATTCCTCCTTGTTCCATCCAAGCCAGATTGGCTGGCGAAAAATTGGGAGTGATCGAAATATTGAACCCACCGTAACCGTAGAGGATGGTGGGCAGTTGACCGTTTTTCTCGACCCCTTTTTTTCGCGAGAGGAGCATTGGAATGCGGGCCCCATCCTCACTTCGGAAAAAAACTCGCTCGGTTAGATAATCCGCAGGATCGAAATCCAACTTGGGTGTTTTCCAAACCTCCGAATCCAGGTTGTCCAAATCGAGACGTAGAACCGTCGGAGGGGTGATGTAATTGGTAAAGGAGAAGAAGGTTTCGCTTGCGGTTCGTTTTCCCTCGAATCCTGTCACCGTTCCGAGATCAGGGATGTGAATCTCCTTGCCGGGTTCACCCTCTGTTGAGTATTCCTGGACGACGCTAGTCGCATCGCGTAGGTAGTGCACGAGCAGGCGGTTTCCGAGCAAGCTCGCGCTTTCGATCGATTCATCGGCTTCTGGAACGATCGTCTTCCATTGAGCTTTGGCGGGTGCATCGATATCGATTGCCACAATTCGGTGTTTGGGGGCTCCGTCATCGGTTTCGAAGTAGAAGCGTTTTGCGTCGTTGCCGAGAAATTGCCAATCGGCGGTAAAGTCTGGGATCAATTCAACCACATCGGATTTCTGGGGGATCGCTCCGTTGGCGATGGGAGCATAGAAAATCAGGTTTTTCTTTTCCGTTCCGCGCCACACCGAGACCAGCAGGTACTTGCCATCGTCGGAGACCGAGCCACCGAAGCCCCATTCTTTTTCGTCTGGACGTTCGTAGACCAACAAATCGGATTGCTGATCGGTTCCGACGCGATGGTAATAGAGCTTTTGAAAGTAGTTTACTCCAGTGAATTCATTCTCTTTGGGAGCATCGTAGCGGCTGTAGAAGAAGCCCAGATGGTCGGCGGTCCAGGCGACCGAGCTGAATTTGACCCAACGGATGGAGTCGGCCAGATCATCACGGGTTTGAACATCGCGGATTCGCCATTCGTTCCAATCGCTTCCAGACTGGGCGACACCATATGCCAAGTACCGTCCGTCGTCGCTCGGCACATAGCCGCTCAGCGCGACAGTACCGTCTTGGCTCAGTAGATTTGGATCTAGCAGAAGTTTCTGCTGCAAGAGGCCTTGGGCATCGATCGAGTCGGCGATGTAAAGAACGTTCTGGTTTTGGAGTCCATTGTTGTAGGTGTAGAAATACGTTTTCCCGTGCTGGCGTGGAAGACCATAGCGTTCGAAGTTCCAGAGTTTGGTCAAGCGATCTTTGAACCGTTCCCTGGCGGGAATGGAGGCTAGATAATCGAAGGTCAAGCGATTCTGTTCCGAGACCCAAGTCTTGGTGTCCTGGGCATCGACGTCCTCGAGCCATCGGAATGGGTCATCCACTTTCGTTCCATGATAGTCATCGACTTGCGATACGACCTTGGAGGTCGGGTAAGACAGCGTCAGGTTGGGGTCTTGGGCGAGGCTGTGAGTTGCGAGCCAAACCAAGATCGCGAACGAAAAGGTTGCTTGGTACGAAGGGAGCATAGGAAAGATCGCGTAGGACAAAAAGAATTACTACACTAGAGTTACTTCACTGTGGAGTCGATTGATTGTAATCGATCGTGAGACCAATTTTCTTGGATCTGATAAGATACCCGAGGGTACTTGGCCCCACGACCGTTTGTCACCCCCCTGCCCTTTGCTCACTGTAGCTGCGTGTCATGTCCATCGATCCGATCCGAATCCTATCTGACTTGGTCCGTATCAACAGCATCAATGCGTTTTACCAGGATGGTCCTGGCGAGGGTGCGTTGGCTAATTCTATCGAAGCGTTTTGGGAATCGCATGGAATCCAATGCTGGCGTCAACCGGTTTTGCCCGGTCGAGACAACGTCATTGCAAGGCTCCCGGGACGTGGGGTCCGGCGTGGGGTCCAAGGACATCCGACGGATCGTCGGTTGTTGCTCGAAGCTCACATGGATACCGTTTCGGTCTCGGGGATGACGATCGAGCCTTTTGAGCCAAGGATTGTCGAGGGTCGTATGTATGGCCGTGGGTCCTGCGACACCAAAGCTGGACTGGCTTGCATGATGGCCGCAATGGTGCAGACCAAGCTTGATGGTTTGGTCCCCAGTGGTGATATCTGGATGGCAAGCGTGGTCGACGAGGAGTTCTCCTGCTTAGGGGTCCTCAAATTATGTGAATCCTTGGCAGCAACAGCAGCGATCGTCGCCGAGCCGACGGAACTCAAGACCGTCATCGCGAGCAAAGGAGTATTGCGTTGGCGGATTGTCGCAATCGGCAAGCAAGCGCACAGTTCGAAGGTCCATTTGGGAGTCAACGCGATCCATCACATGGCCAAATTGGTATCGGCAATAGAAGTCTACCACGGGGCCCTTGGCTCCATTGTGCATCCTCTATTAGGGCCCGCAACGGGGAATATCGGACTGATCGAAGGGGGCGTTCAGGTCAACTTTGTGCCGGACCGTTGCTCGATCCAAATCGATCGGCGTTTGCTCCCTTTTGAAGACGTCCAAGAGGTCCTCGCCGGTTACCAAGCCGTGATCGATGCGGTCGCCGACGCGGTCCCGGGATCCCGATTCGAGATGGAACCACCCTTACTCTACGATCGGGGTTTAGAGACGGCCGCCGAGGCACCTATAGCGAGATTATCCTGCGATATCCTAAGGAAAATGGGGTATAGTGATGCAGTCGAAGGGGTCGCTTATGGATCCGATGGAACGCATATTCGAGAATTGGGCATCGATACGATCATCTTTGGGCCTGGAAGTATCGATCAAGCCCATACCGAGAACGAAAACATCGCGATCGACCAGGTCCAAGCGGCCTTTGAATATTACCGAGAGATCATCAAGGAATTTTGAGCATGAACGACCCTACGCAGAGAACCAGTGTTTGGACTAGACGCAGTTTACTGGTCGCCAGCAGCGCGATGGCAATCGGAGCATCGGCCAAATCGGTGGCTAGGGCGACCTCCGCATTCGAACCGGGAACCCTCGAACCAAGCTTCCTCGAGGGCGGCTTTATCGACGCGCACGTCCATGTTTGGCCCAAACCGTCCGACGATTTTCCATTGGATTCAAAGTACACGGTAGCCGACGTCGTACCGGAGTCTTTTACCCCCGATGCGATCCTCAAGCTCGCTGGAACCGAAAACGTCCGCCGAGTGGTTCTGATCCAGATGAGCTTTTTCGGTTTCGACAACAAGTACATGCTCGAGTGCATCCGGAAGCAACCTAAGCAATTCAAAGGGGTCGCGATTATCGATCACAACGCGCCGGACGTTGAAGGAACCATGACCCGAATGCAAGAACAAGGGGTCCGAGGATTTCGGTTGTACGCCAACGCCCAGAACGTTGCCCAGTGGGATCAGAATCCAGGGATCGATGCGATGTTCCAAACGGCGGCAAAGACCAAGCAGGCTATCTGCTTACTATCGGATCCTGAAGTTCTCCCAGCGATTGAAGCGATGGCAACCAAATACCCACGAACGAAGATCGTCATCGATCACTTTTCCAGGATCGGGATGAAAGGACAGATCGATCAGGCGGATCTGAACAAACTCTGCGGGTTGTCGAGATTCAAAAAAGTGTTCGTTAAAACCTCAGCGTTCTACGCATTGGGAGCCAAACAAGCTCCCTACACCGATCTTCTACCCATGATCAAGCAACTGCGGGATGCGTTCACAGCCAATCGCTTGATGTGGGGTAGCGACTGCCCTTATCAGGTCCAAGTCCCCCACAACTACAAAGCTTCCTTTTCGCTGATTGGAACACAGTCCCCGTTTCTCAACGAGATCGAGATCAAGGCGATTCTCGGTCGAACGGCCGACGAGGTTTTTTTCCAAGACTGACCGGCGGGACTCGTGCCGACTTTCTGTACGTCAGTGACGAGGTCTTGAATCTCTAATTCTTCTTGGCAGGCTCAGCAGCTTCGATTCGCTCGATGATGCTCGTCCAGTTTCCGTTCTCGACACGGGTTTCGGTGCGCAGTCCTACGTGGACTTGTTCGACTCGCGAAAGAATGGTCCCTTGCTGCGGATCCATCGTCAGTGAGTAGCCTCGCGCGAGGGTTTTCAGGGGGCTGATCGCGTCGAGTCGACTTGCCATTTTCTCGAACTCGAATTCTCGCTTTTCAATTTGCCGATCGAGCGATTCGGTTAGTCGGTAGTCGACTTCATCCAATCGTTGGACCGAGGAGTCAAGCATTCTTTCGGGTTGTTCGATGACCGGTCGCCTTGTGAGTCCCAGGAATCGTGACTCTAGTTCGCGGACTTTGCTGGCGACGATCGAAGCGAGCCGAGCTTTGCAGGATTGGAGTGTTTCGAGGATTTCATCGCGATTCGGCGCGATCCTTTCGGCGGCTTCCGAGGGAGTCAAGGCGCGGACATCGGCTGCTAAATCGCACAGCGTGACATCGATTTCGTGTCCGACCGCCGATACGACAGGAATGCTAGAAGCAACCACTGCGCGAACAACAACTTCCTCGTTAAAGGCCCAGAGGTCCTCGATCGAGCCCCCACCTCGTCCAACGACCAGGAGATCTAGAGGTGGGTCGATTCGGTTGGCCATTGCGATCCCGTTTGCGATATCTTCGGCCGCTCCAGGGCCTTGGACTTTAGCGGGAACGACCAGAACATTCATCTGTGGCCATCGACGTCGGAGTACCTCCAGGAAATCGTGAATCGCTGCCCCGTGTGGGCTGGTGACGAAACCAATGCGTTTCGGGAACGGCGGCAAGGCCCGCTTGCGCTCTGGTTGAAACATTCCTTCGGCTGCCAATTGAGCATGGAGCTTTCGGAAGGCGATTTGTAGGGGACCGAGCCCTTGAGGCTCGAGTTTCTGCAAGACGACTTGGTAGGTACCTCTTGGACCATAGACGTCGAGTTTTCCCATCCCGAGGACGGCCATCCCTTCTTTGATGTCGAATTTGCAGCGTTCCCAGCTCGAGCGCCAGATCACCGCTCCGATTTGACTTGAGGCGTCTTTGATCGTCAGGTACACATGCCCGGAACTGGCCTTAGTGACGTTGCTGACTTCGCCGGCGATCCAGAAGCTTGAGACGTTTTGATCGAGGGTGCGTTTGATCCAAGCGGTCAATTGGGTGACCGATAAAGGGCTTTCGTCGGACATTCCCGGGACTGCGTTTTTGGCGATCTCGGAATTCCTTGTTTTACGATTTTCTGCTGGCTTCCCTTCGGAACCTTTCGAAAAAAACTCGTCGGCTTCGTCCCCGAATAAAAATCCTGTCATAGTGCCTTTTCCGAATCGAAACTATTTATCGCTCTGGCTTAACCGCATATTGCAATAGCCAGTGACCCAAGAAAACTCTCAGCCACCGTATTGTCGTAACAACAACCCACTCGACAGCGCACTAGCCGACGCTAGCTCGCGAAGCCCTCAAAAATCCCGTCTTTACGGACTGCCATCCTAAAGTCGTCGAAATCCATGTTCGCGATCGATAAATTGTTTTCGATGGACTGAATGGACGATGGGATCGCACGAAACGTCCTGATGTCCTCCAAGGGCACTTGGTTTGGGTTCCGCTCAAAATCCCTAGGGTCATCGCCCTTCGGAGAGAAATCGACAACGAGTAGCGAGTGCTCATCGGATTCCTTGCTCTGGTTATCAAAGACGAATGCAAGATAACCTGAATAGTCGGCGGGCAGTGACCGAACGATATCGTGGCAGGATAGGTTCGCAAACGACGGATCGTCGACGAATCGCACATTGGCGGTGAATTCCAGACCCGACAGAGGATCCGGCTGTGGCGCCGCAACTTGTTTTTTGATACGTTCCCAGGTTTGGTCATCCGAGAAGCAGACACGGACGACCCATGGATTTTTTTCGTCGTTACTGGACATTGAGTAATCCGCAAAGAGATCAAGTATGCTGTAAAAACTTTCGGATTATAACATGCTACAGGTCAATGTCGTAGTACGCTGGCCACAATGATCCAACCCGTCGTCGCATCCCATCGCTTCTGGAGCGACAAACATCCTCCCAAAGGGACTGTGCATAATCCCAGACTATCCGAAGCCAGACAAAGATTCTGCATCAGATGTCCGGCCTCTAGCAATAAAAATTGTTCCCCGCGTTCACCGTATTTGCCAGCGACACGGCGCTAGTCGCCGATCAATACCCAAATTAGACCTCCACCCGCGATCTGCTCTTTGGTAAAACCTGGAGCACGAACTGAGCCGGTTTCGTAAACTTCGGGAGACCAAGTTTAGCATGCGACGAAAAGGCGAGAGTAGAGCGATTGGAAATCAGGATGCCGAATGCCTTGCAAGTTTCTGCAAACGCTCAACGCCAATAGGTTCTTGTGCCTGCAACGGAACGACTGCCCAACGCTTGGCATGTTGTTTCGTCACCGCGTCGATCTGGGCAAGTTCATTTGATGCTCGTTGGCGCATCAATGCCGAAGTGGGATTTGCGATCGCCAAACTGTTGTTGATGATCCAGGCCCAAGGCTCGATGTCGGCACGACGCAAGTCGCTTTGTAGACCGGCCGCCTCAAGCACCGGTGTGTTTTCCGCCAAGGTAACGATCAGAATTTTTGTTTTCTTGGAATCCTGCAACTGCATCATCGGCGTGGTGAAACTGATGCCGCTTGGACCCAATTGACGCGCCGTTTCGCGATGATAAGCTCCCGTCGCATCGAGCAAAAGCAAGGTATGGCCTGTCGGTGCAGTATCCATCACAACGAATTTCTTCCCTGCTTCGCGGATAATTCTCGAAAAGGCTTGGAACACCGCGATTTCTTCGGTACATGGCGAGCGCAAATCCTCCTCCAACAGTGCTTTGCCTTGAGCATCCAAATCCTTGCCCTTGGTCTCCATGACATGCTGACGGTAGCGTTCGGTTTCGGCATGAGGCTCGATTCGACTCACGGTCAGATTTTCAAGAGAGCCCTTGAGCGTTTCGGCCAGATGTGCGGCCGGATCGGAGGTAGTCAGGTGGACGGGATAGCCTCGACTGGCCAACTCGACGGCTACAGCGGCAGCAATCGTTGTCTTGCCGACTCCCCCTTTTCCCATCAACATGATCAAGCCGTGGCCTTCGCCCACTTCGCTAATTCAGCACGGCGGGGATAACGGCCAGCCAAGGCGACATCGCTATCCACCAAAATCAATGGAAGTGCCTCAGCGCCTGACCGCCCCAGAAAACCTTTTACGATAGGGTTATCGACAAAAGCCATCGGTTGTTGGGCAAGATTGAAACGCTCTATGTCTCCCCCCTGGCTCTTCAACCAATCGACATCAGCCGCAAAAGTGACCTTCTCCTGATCGACATCCACACCACAAATGCCTGTGCTGCAGCAAAGTGCAGGATCATAAACTTGAATCTTGGTCATGTTGTTCCCCTTTGGTCCTTGGTTCATTCATGGCTTTCTCGACGGAAACCAATGCTAACGTCATCCCCCCCGAAGGCAACGTCTCGACTCCTTCGCTGCCGTCCCGTAGCCACCTGTCGCCAGACGGTGGAGGCGTTACTCGCGCCGCTACCACCGCTTGGGAGCGGATGGCTACGAGGAGCCGTAGCCACCTGTCGCCAGACGGTGGAAGCGTTACTCGCACCGCTACCACCGCTTGGCAGCGGATGGCTACGAGGAGCCGTAGCCACCTGTCGCCCGTAGCCACCTGTCGCCAGACGGTGGAGGCCTTCCTCGCGCCGCTATCACCGCTTGGGAGCGGATGGCTACGATTCGTCAGCCGACCGCTTTGGCTAGCTCACCAGAGCGGGGCGATGTTCAAGGCATTCCAAGCGTCCCAGTCGGCTTGGAGTTCCCGTACGATCTCGGGCTTTTGCTCGCTAAGGTCGTGGTCCTCGTGGATATCCTTCGAGAGATCGTAGAGCCTGGCCGCCGAGACGCGTGCTCTAGGTCCCCCACCTGTGGATTCTCCGTCGGCGGCTTTGTCGTATCGCACCAATTTCCAATCCCCTTTTCGGATCGCCATCTGCGGTCCGAAACGCCAGAAGAGCGCGTCATGAGGGGCGGCTTGGTTAGCCCCCGTGATGTAAGGGATCAGATCGACCCCGTCGAGTTTCCAAGGCGATTGAATGGGGACTTGGCAAGCCGCCAGCGCCGTGGCGCACAGGTCGATTTGGATCACTGGTTTTCGGTATTCGCCGGGTTGGATTACGCCGGGAAAGGAAAGAAGGAATGGGACTCGCACCCCCCCTTCGAGCGTCGTTCGCTTGCTGCCTCGCAGCGGAGCGTTATTCGAACCGTTGATCGTAACGCCTTGCATCGTAGGGCCCCCGTTATCGCTGATCAAGGCGATGAGGGTTCGCTGATCCTGTCCGGTCGCTTTCAAAGCTGTTTGGACCGAACCGATCGCATCGTCCATCGCAGACATCATCGCAGCGTATTTGCGGCGTTGGGGATCCTCGATCGAAGCGAACTTGCGCAGGCGATCCTCGGTCGCATGCATCGGTGTGTGCACCGCATTGAAAGCGAGATACAGGAACCAAGGTTCTTCGCGATGGGTTTGAACAAATGCGACCGCCTCGTTAGCAAAAGCATCGGTTGCATAGTCGATCGCTTCGGCGGGTCGATCGCCCCGAAAAATCCCCTCGGCTTCAAAATAGCTGTGAGCGCCACCTAAGAACCCAAAGAATTCATCAAAACCTCGGCGCAACGGGTGTCGATTCGGAGTGTTCCCCAAATGCCATTTACCGACTAGGCCGGTTTTGTATCCAACGGATTGAAGGTGCTCGGCGAGGGTCTTTTCTGTGGGGGGCATCCCTTCGGCGTTGCCGCTGGGGTTGAACTCGTGGCCGAAGCGTTGTTGGTAGCGACCAGTAAGCAGTGCGGCTCGCGTCGGAGAGCAATACGGTCCGCTCACATAGCCATCGGTAAACCGCATGCTATTGGCTGCTAGAGCGTCCAAATGGGGTGTTGGGATATCCTTGCACCCATGGAAACCCACATCGCCATACCCCATATCGTCTCCGACGATCCACAGAACGTTCGGTCGGTCTGCGCAAGAGTACTCTGTGACGCCGAGAACGGAGAGCGATAGCGTCAAAAGAAAGACGCCCAAGGAACGTCGATTGAGCAATTGCGACATGGGGATGGATCCTTTTTTTCGGGCTATTCGGAGACTATCGTAGCTGAAACATCACCTCGAGGGGGACGCTACATCTTACTCGCGCTCGGTGAAACGGTGCACTGGTTTGTAATCGACGGCCGCATCCTGTTGAGCACGAAAATCGCCAGGATATACCATTTCTAGCCGCAATAATTCCTGATGAACCCAAAAAAAGCGAGGCATGGATCAACCACGCCTCGCTTTTGGGTTTAGCGCCGCTCCGGGCATTGGAGACGAGCTATGGATCGGTATGGGTGCTAAGAGACCGTGTAGGCGGTCTCCGCATGGTCGGTAAGATCCAGGCCAATTTTCTCACCATCTTCGGTGGTACGAAGCCCGATCGTCCAATCGATCACCTTGAGGATTAGGGCCGTTAGGATCGCCGAGTAAATGATGGTGACAACAGCAGCCTTCCCTTGCAACATCAGTTGCTCGATGCTACCGCCTGCTCGATTGACTCCAACGCCTGGTAGGGCCAAAAGTCCCGTTGCAAGAGATCCGAAAATTCCGGCCATCCCGTGGAC
>QWPJ01000205.1 GCA_003671195.1 Planctomycetota bacterium | reverse complement strand
TCACGAGGACCGCTTCACGAACCCTACGGAACCACCATGTATCGCAACCCACCAGCGCGCATGGTACGTTCCGCGGTCCTTTTATTTGGCGACGTTTGCGGAATGATCCTTGGGGTCGATGCATTGGGTTTTTTTTGGGTGGTCACGAGGACCGCTTCACGAACCCTACGGAACCACCGCGTATCGCAACCCACCAGCGCGCATGGTACGTTCCGCGGTCCTTTTGTTTGGCGACGTCTGCGGAATGATCGTTGGGGTCGGATGCATTGGGTTTTTTGGGATGGTCACGAGGACCGCTTCACGAACCCTACGGAACCACAGTGTATCGAAGAACACCCTGCGCGGATGGAAGGACAATGCGATTTTGTTTATCGCTTCCAAGACTGTGGTCGAACCACGTCGTGCACGAGGCCTAGTTTTTCGAAGAGCCGGATCGTCAGCCAACTGACATCGAACTCCCACCATTTGTGGCCGTGGGCGGCTGCTCGTTGGTCGGCATGATGGTTGTTGTGCCAGCCTTCGCCGTTGGCGATCAAACCGATCAACCAGTTGTTGCGACTGTTGTCCTTGGTCTCGTAGTTTCTGTATCCCCAGATATGGGTCACGGAGTTGACGCTCCAGGTGATGTGCCAGTTGAGAACCGTTCGGACGAATACCCCCCAGACGAGCAAGCTCGATGCGAACTGGATGCCGCCCCAAAGGTTTCCAGACATGAGCCATCCGATGATAAAGCCGACGATCGGATAGAGGGCTGCGACGGCAAGATAGACCTTGAGCCAATTCCAATGGCGTTCGAGCTTCAGGTAGAAAGGGTCTTTTAAGAGGTCTCTTGTGAATCGTTGGTAGTCTTTGACGTTGGTGAAATCTCGGTTCTCAAACATTAGCCAACCGAAGTGCCCCCATAGGAAAGTGACCAAGGGGCTGTGCGGATCGGGTTGATGGTCCGAGTGCTGATGATGGATCCGGTGCATGGCGACCCAACAAGCTGGAGTGTCTTGCATCGTGCAGACGCCGAGCAAGGCCAGGGTGTGTTCGAACCACTTCGGTGCGTTCATCCCTCGGTGGGTCAAGAGTCGATGGTAACCGATGTTGATCCCCAAGGTTCCGAAGACATAGAGCCCGAGGATGCTCAAAGCCACACCGGTCCAACTGAAGAACCAAGGGACAAACGCCAAGCAGGCCAGCAGGTGGATCAGCGGTATCGAAATCGCATACCGCCAACGGACTTGGACGGGCTTCACGGCCGTTTCGGGCCAAGGGAGCGTTTGGCTCGGATCGGCCGGCAAAACCTTCGGTGGGTTCGAGGGCTCTTGTGCAACGCTTTGCGTTGGTTTTTCAGGCACGATGTCGATCGACATGGAGTATGTGGGTTGAGGGAGTGAGCGGAGGGGCGTTTGCTTGAAGATCCCAGGCAAACAAGTATGGTCGAAGGGTCCCATAGCGTCGACCGTCAAAATGAGAATTATGCAACCGTTTCCTACCTCGGTAGGCTTCGGAATACCCTATAAAGCGAAGGGAATTGGAGGCCTTTCGCGTGAGAGAAGAGCTGTCGACTACGCGGGTTTTGCCACCTTTAGTGGACTTCGATTGGACGATGATTGGACTTCGATGCCTTAGCGTGGCCGATTGCCACGGGGGTTTAGGGGATTGTAGTCCCGGGCCGATGGGAGGGTCGAGGAGGAGTTCGGGGCCGAGGCTCCCAGGGGTGAATTGCCGGGTTGGTTGCTGCCGGGTTGGTTGCTGCCGGGCTGCGGGCTGCCAGGCTGCATGTTCATCGGCAAAGCACCTTCGATCTTGCGGATTTGGGCATTGATCTGTCCGGTTCGCAGGCGCATCGTTGCGGAGCTTACCTGGATCGACTGGCCGGCATCGGACTGGCCAGGAGCCGCAGGGTTCTGACCTGTGAGCCTTCGGATCGTCGCTGGCCGTTGTACCGTTCCCTCGATCCTGACGGCATCGTCGGCGGCCGCATAGCCGATGCGGCTTGCATCGACGACCACATCGCCCGATTCGGTGCGACTGGTCAACTGCGCTGCTCCCAGGGCGTCGAGTTCAAAGGCTCCTTTCGGGCGTAACGCTGCACCTTGGTTGTAGCTCAGACTCGAAGCATCGAAGAGGTTGAGTTGGTCGCAGATAAGACGGGATTGCTGCGGAGCCAATCGCTCGGAGTTCCTGACATCGAGTTGGTCTTCCCAACTGGCGATTGGTCCGAGCAACGCGGCGACTTTATCGTAGAGAGAGACGATCCGCTGGGGGACTGAGCCTTCCATGCGTCCGACGAATGTCAGGTGCAAGCATTGAAGTGTCTCTGGACTGGAGTTGGGGTTGGGGGTGGGGGTGGCCGGGGTACCGGGCTGCAGTATGCCTGTGGCTAGGGAGCTGGTGTTGGCGAATCGACGGCTCCATAATTGGCCGGGTCCAAAACCCACCCAAGTCCTCGATGGAACTTGGAATTCCAATCGGGGCAGGATAAAGTTTTCTGCAGAGCGTCGGACTCCGGCAAGATCGGTTTGTACTGCTTTGATATCGACATCGCCGTCGAGTCGTACGGTTTGCACCTCAGGCCGTGTAGTAGGCTTTGGATTTTTTCCGGAACTGGTCGGCAATTGGAATGGGACCCGCTGGGACATATCCAGAGTCAGCGTCCTGGCGTTGGCCAGAAGGTGCCACAGGGTGCTCGCATCGGTTTGCAGTCTGCAGTCCATGATGACCCCACCTCCGAACCTAGCATTGCGGCCATCGAAGGTCATTCGTTCGCCCCACTGGATTCGAGGTGCCGACCTCCAATTCCAACTCCCATCGTTGGGTTCCTGCGAGAGTGCTTCTTGGGGCAAGACCAGTTCACCGGGCTGATTGATCCAAAACAACTGATCGTTTTGGGATAGCTGCAGTTCCTTGGCAACCACCCAACCGGATCCGACGGAGATTTTAGCCGGCTGGCCGACGAGGTACACGTTGGACCGATCGCTCGATTCGCTCTGTAGCACGAGCTTATCTCCCGTGGCTGTCAGTGGCCAAGGAGATTCGGCGGATAGGAATTCTCGCAACAATGTAAAATCGCCTTCGAGAGTCAGGTTCTCGACGATGCTTTCGTCGCCGATGCGCACGATGTCGGCTTGGAGTGTCTTGCCCGTAATGCTTATCGGAGCGTTTGGCGGGGTGCTCGGTGGTGCTGGCCGAGTGCCCAGCGGCATCGTCGGCGATGCATTTGTCAGGGAATTCCCAGGAGGAATTAGCTGGGTGTTTGGGGGTGGGTTTGGGAGTGAGGGGTTGCCTAAATTCGGAGGCGAAAGAATGCTGCTAGGGCCTGGCGAGGATCCTTTGGGGGCATTGGGTTTTGCTCCCGAGTCGCTGATCGAATAGCCTGCGCGGAGCGCCTCTTGGGGGTCGAGATGTCGGAAGCGAACGGCCATCGACTCGACTTGGGCGTTGAGTTCTGGGGCGTTGACGATGACCTGTCCATCGGCGGTGATCGAATCGGGGACAAAGGCTGGTAGTTTGCCGTCTGGGTAGTAAGGCGCAAGTTTCGCGGCGATGGATTCGTCGACAGGCAGGACCCAGAAATGGAGTTTTTCAGCGACGAACCTACCTCGAAGCGAGCTGCTGATGTTGGCTCCTCCATCGATCGAAATCAGATCGCGGTTTTCGTGGGGGCGGATCGACAGGCGTTTGCTCCAACGCAGGTTCCATATCTCACCTTCCTCCGATTCGACTTGGGCTTGTCCAATCCCGTCGGCGATGACCCAACCGAGCCGCGTGAATTTCGATTGCTGAGTATTGGAGATGGCTTCGGGGTTTTGGTACTGGATGTTCGGGGAGGTGATCTGGATGTTGCCGCGTTTGAGAAACACTCTCGAGGAGTTTTTGGGTGCGGAACCTGGCAGGACGTTGCTCAAGCTGACCATGCCATGAACAAGGTCCATGACCAAGTGCTGTCCATGGGCTTGGGCTTGCATCCCGGGAGCATTCAGTCGCACCCAACGGCTTTGGTCATTTGGGTCTCTACCTGGTAACCCGATCGCTTCGAGGCGATCGAGTTTCCAGGCTGTTTCGTCTTGGTTCGAATTCCAGCCCACATTGAAACGCAGTTCATTGCAGTCGAACGTATCGATGGGTTTGCCTTCGACGACATGTTCAAGATGCACGCCGTCCATGAAGGTGGCTTGGGATTGATGGAATTGAAATTGGAATCGACCACGGCAATCGAGTTTGGCGTAAGCTTTCGCTGCTGGGTCTGGTCCCGACGGGTCGGTTGGCCAAAGGCCACCGTTTTGGAGTTCGAGTTGCACTTGATCGACATAGAAGAGTTGCAGGTAATCGAGTCCTGCAAAGGGGCTTTGGCTCTTGGAGGTCGCTCCGGCGGTCGATTCGGACAGGAGGTCCTGGTCCATGAAGATCGACAGGTACCGGCCTTGGACGGTCGATCCACCGAGTTTCATGCTGATTTGCTTGTCGGTCCAAACCTGGCGTTTATCGATCCGAACGTCTTCGGCGAGGATCCGCAGTTCGCCTTGGTTGGTCTTCGGGTCGGGTGGGGAGTAGATTTCGATCTGTCCGCTGAGTTGGCCTTGAGCCACCGGCGGAGGGTGTCCAAGGGTCCAATCGAAAGCGGATTTGAATTGGATCTCGGCACCTTTGGGGTTGTCGATGAAGATCGCGCGTTGGCTTTCTTTTTGCCCGGTGAGGCTTTGCCCGTTGGAATTTGGACCGCTGTGATTTTTCGAATTGATCACGATCGTAAGCGGGCTAAATCGCCAACGGGTGTCGGTCAATTGTTCGCGTTTTTGATAGAGCAAGATGAATTGATCCTGCTCGATGACCAAGGGGGATTGGCGTTGCCAGGAGCCTTCGGGGAAATAAGCTTGCCACCACTGGGCGCTTTGTCCTGTGGGGTTGTGTTGGTTGACCCAGCGCGAAGGCTTGATCGATTTGGCGGGCTGGACATTCGGCGTTACGAGCAGTTCGTAGCCCACGAGGCAGGCCAGCAGCGGCAGGAGGATTTGCAGGTAGTACTTTAGGAAGATCATCGGAGTCCAGTAGGGACGAGGTCTTCCCATCTCCCTTTGCCTTGCAAAATTCTTTCGATCAGTTCACGCACCGCGCCGCGTCCGCCTGCGTTTTGGGTCACCCAGTGGGCGATCTGTTTGACCTCTGGAGCCGCATCGGCGACCGTGACGGCTAGGCCGACGTGGGCCAGGACAGGCAGGTCGGGCAGATCATCCCCGATGAAGCAGACTTCATGCGGTTCGACTCCGATGGCCTGCATCATTTCACGGGCAGCCGGAAGCTTGTCGGCGAAGCCTTGGCGCACCCACGGGATGCCGAGTTCTTGGGCTCGGAGTTTGACGACTTGGGAATTCCTGGCCGTCAAAAGCCCGAATTCAAAGCCAGCTTTTTTCCAGAGTTTGATCCCGTGCCCATCCTTGACGTTAAAGGATTTGCTCTCCACCCCAGCGTTATCGATGGTGATCATTCCATCGGTCAAGACGCCATCGACATCCGAGAGGATCAACCTGATGGGCTTGGCAATTTCATAGTCGCGGTGGTTCAAGGAACGGGGCTTTCCATGGAGACAAGGGTAAGTCAAGGTTTAAAGGGACGAACCGAAAATCCTTAGCGACGCCGGAGGAGCGTATTTGTCGGACAAACCCCATGTGCGGCCGTCGGATTCTCCCGCACTGGGTTCCAATCCGATCAGGTCGGTGATGTCGATCAGTCCGATCGCTTGGTCGGAAGCATTGACGACGGGGAGTTCACTGATTTTTCGGACCGAGAGGATTTCGATCGCCTCGCTCAATTTCGCACCCGAACAGATCGCGGAAAACTCGCGAGTCATGACCGCATGCATCGGAAGGTCCAAGTCGCCTTGGGCGTGTTTGCCCAGAAAGCGAGTCAGATCGCTATCGGTGAAGATACCCACCAGAGTGTGGTCGTCGTTTTCGATCATTACCGCACCGGTACGACGCCCTGGCCGAGAGGTCTCGACGAGCATCTCTCGGATGCTCCAGTCCTGATGGCAGACTCTGCATTCCTCGAGACTGCGCATCAGTTCGTCGACCGAAGCAAGACGGCGTCCCAACGCACCGGCAGGATGCAATTCGGCGAAATCGTCTTGTCCAAACGCTTTGTTCTCGCTGACAAGTAGAGCCAAAGCATCCCCGAGGGCGAGCATCGCGAGGGTGCTCGTCGTGGGGGCAAGATTCAAATGGCAAGCCTCGGCGCACGTCGGCGTGATCAGCGTGATATCGGCGGCAATGGCCAGCGGACTGTGGATTTTGCTCGTCAGAGCGATGATGCTCGAGGAGCGGCGAGTCAGGTGGGGCAAAAGATCGACGATCTCTTGCGATGAGCCGCTGTTGGACAAGACCAACACCACATCGTTGGGCCCGATGCACCCGAGGTCCCCGTGAAGGGCTTCGGAAGGATGCAAGAAGTGGGCTCGGGTTCCGGTCGAGGAAAAGGTCGCGGCAATCTTTCGCCCGATCAATCCTGCTTTGCCTATCCCGCATACGATCAGATTGCCTCGCATGGTGGCGATCTTGTCTGCTGCAAGGACGAATTCCTCGTCCATCATGTGTGCAAGTTGCATCAGAACGCTGACGCCATGCTCAACGACGGCAACCCCACGCGCCAGTTGCTCCTGGCGATCCTTGGCCTGCCTTAGCCCTCTGGGTCTGGGATATTCCATTAGCCGCGTACCATCCGTGTTCGCGCAAGTTAAATATTTGCTAAATAGGAAGTCCTTGGAGTGGTGCTTTGGGTATTGCTCCAGCGTGCCAGGGGTTTCCGACGGTCCGTAGCGTATCAATTTTGCAGCGGCAAGCCAACCTCGATGCATGAGGGAAGCTTACCGATGGGGGCGAGACGAAAAGCGAAAAAACTTTGCTAGCTTTTCGAACGACCACGGCCACCGCCGCGTTTTGGCCCGCCGGATTTAGGGCCGCCGCGTTTTGGACCGCTGGATTTTGGACCGCTGGATTTTGGACCACCGCGTTTTGGACCACCAGATTTTGGGCTTCCGCGTTTTGGGCCGCCGGATTTAGGGCCGCCCATTCTGGGCCCACCACGTTTAGGGGAACCTGATCTCGGCCCGCTTGGCGAGGTTCGGTCCTCGTCGGTGCGAGGTCGGCTAGGACGACCGCGATTCGGAGCACCTTGGCGTGGCCCATCTTGGCGTGGCCCATCTTGGCGCGACTCTCGGGTGTTCTGGGAGTCCGCAAGATCTGCTCGATCGGAGCGACGCGAGCCTGCGCGGGGATTGCCGGCGCGGGGATTGCTATCGCTGGGGTTAGCGGTGCGGGGATTGCCGGCGCGGGGGTTACCGGCGCGGGGTTTTCCGGGGCTGGATTTGCCGGGGCTGGATTTGCCGGGGCTGGATTTGCCGGGGCGTGACCCTCCAGCTTTACCGGCTGGCCGTTTGCCTTTGGGGCCCCGGGCCGGCGGTTCGGAATCGTCTGGATCGAACGACTCGTCCTCGAATAGATCGTCGTCGGGATCGTTGAGTTCGAATTCGAAGCCATCGGACTCGGTTGCTTCTTCTTGGCCGATGACGGTTCCGGCGGGGCGACGTGGCATGAAGAAAAACTCTTCATCGGAGTCCTTGCGCGAAGGGCGGCTGGGTCCAAGATCGCGCACGAGGGTCAGAGGTTCGCTTTGGCCGAGTTCTGCTTGGCTCTGGTCGTCCATTCGATCGTCGTCATGAAGGTCCTCTTCGGTGGCAAAGGGGTTTTGAGCAAGGCTCGGGAGTTTCTCCCAAGACCGTTCTTTGGGTGCTTTTGAGGATTTGCGATCCGAGAGGTCGGCAAGGGGGCTCTTGGCGAGGGGTTTGTTGCCATGGGGTGTGTTCGACTTGGGGGATCTGGCGCGTGGGGGATCCTGTTCGGCCGATTCAGGTTCTTGGTTAGCAGAGGCGAGTTTCTTGCGGGCTTTTCGAGCGGCTTTGCGTTCGCGTCGGATTTCCTCGACGGCTTGATAAAGGCCTTGGACTTCATGGTTTGAAAGGGGGCGGTAGGCTCCTTCGGGCAGATCGGAGAGTTTCAGTGGTCCGATGGCGATACGTTTGAGGGAGACGACTTTGTGTCCGAGTCGAGCCAGCACGCGTCGGATTTCTCGGTTCTTCCCTTCGCTCAGGGTGATTTCGATTTCGGTACTCGATTTGCGAACTTTTTTAAGCTTGGCATGATCGACTTGGGCTTTGCCTTCGGCGAGGTAGATCCCTCGTTCGAGTCGCTTGAGCGCTTCGAGTTCGACTTGGCCTGCGACGATGACCGAATAACGTTTGGGGATCTCGTGTTTGGGGTGGGTCAGTTGTTGGGCCAATTCGCCGTCGTTGGTCAGGATGATCAGTCCGGTGCTGAACGCATCGAGTCTGCCGACTGGGAACAAGCGAAATTGGTTGGGGACAAAGTCGATCACGCGCAAGCGACCCTGGGGGTCTCGATTGGTGCACAGGACACCTTCGGGTTTGTGGACCGCGAAGTAGACGGGTCGATATTGTTTGAGCAGTTCGCCATCGACGCTGATCGAAGCGGTGCTCATGTCGACTTTGATACCGACTTGAGTGACGACTTTCCCATCGATTTCCACGCGGCCTTGTTCGATCAATTCATCGACGTGTCGGCGTGAGCCCAAGCCAGCGGCGGCCAGGACTTTGTTGATCCTCTGCAATTCGGCAACGGGTGGTTCACTCTCTGGGGATTTCTTGGTGGTCGGTGATTTTTTACGGGGTAATGCTTGGGGCTCAGAGTCGGGTTTGGCTTTGCGAGGTGACATGGCGACGTTCCTTGGTGCGATCTCGTGAATTCTGTATTTTTTGAATGTGGTCTTGTCGGTGCAAATTTTTGCTATGCGAATTTTGCTTGTCTTTGGTTTAGCTTGTGGGTGGTTCGAGGGCAAATTCTCGAACTTCTCCCTCGATGGTCGACTGCCAGACTCGTTGCGATTGGAGGTCCAAAGCGGTGAGCCATTTACCGCCGTAGCAGAACGTATCGATGCAGGTCAGGTGAGGGAGTTGGACGATTTGGCCTTCGGGATGATGGGTATGTCCCATGACCACGTGCTTTCCGGAGAAATGGGGTTTAGGGGTCTGATGGGAGATTTTGACCCATCTCAGGAGGTCGACCGATTGGTTTTCCATCTGCATTTGGGAGTCGTAGTTGGCATGGACGACGATATGCGATGGGGATTCGTAGTAGGGGAGAAGCGATTCGAGGAATTCGCGGTGGGAGGTAGGGATAACCGACAGGTCGCCGACGAAGCCGTAGCTTTCCATGGTTTTGTGTCCCCCGTGGTTGAGCCAGCCGAAGGGTTCGCGTTGTCGGTCGAGGACCGAGAGCATCATTTCTTCGTGGTTTCCCATGAGTGGAAAAAGCTGTGTCTGGGATTTGAGTTCCATGAGCCGTTCGATGACCCCTTTGGAGTCTGGTCCTCGGTCGATGTAGTCTCCGACGGTCACGACAATGTCTTCTTGGGTCGGGCCGATGGTGGCAAGAAGGGCGTCCAAGGCGCCGAGGCAGCCGTGGATATCACCGATTGCGATGGTACGTGTCATGGAAAAATCGAGGAGTACGAAAGGTATCAAGGCTAGGGGAGTTGCGTGCCAGGGATTGCCGCGTCTGAACAAGATAGGTCCAAAGCGGCCTATCGACTACGTCAATTCCCTGAGCAATGTTGCAAAGGACGCTTGGGTTTGGCCTGAAAGGGGCTAAAATTCGGGGGTTTACCCCCAAGCTCCCCTGTAGCGGATTCCTGGGGCTCATTCCTGTGGCTCGTTCCTGTGTCACTATGGTCAGGACATCGACGCATGCACCCGAGTTGTCTTCCTTTGGATAAGCTAGAGCAGCAGTGCCGATGGAGTTTTTCCCGTGCCAGCGGCCCGGGCGGGCAGCATCGCAACAAGGTAGAAACGGCAGCGACGATCGAGCATCTGGCCAGTGGGATCCGGGCAAGTGCCAGCGAGGAGCGATCCCAGCAGAGGAATAGGCAGGTTGCTGTGCACCGGCTTCGGTGCGCATTGGCGGTCGACTACCGCGGGTCCTCCGAGGAGGAAGGTTCGGGGAAAGCAGGCAAGCCTACCCCTTCTGCGGAGGAGCTTGCCCTATCGCCGGGAGGCTCGGAGCTGTGGCAGAAGTATTGCCTTTCGGGTCGAATTCGGATTTCCGAAACCAACGAGCATTTCCCGTCGCTTTTGGCGGAGCTCTTCGGCGCGGTCATGGCCGATGGTTTGGACCTATCGAAGACCGCCGAGCGGTTGGGAACTACGTCGACTCAGTTGGTGAAGTTTTTTTCGATCTACCCGCCTGCCTTGGTCCGGATCAACCAAGGCTTGGTCGAGCAGGGTTTTTCGCCTCGTGTCGCTGCATCGAAGCGTTAGCTTCCATCGTTTAGTGGAGCGTTTAGGAGCCGATCTCAACGCGGCGTCGTCCGAGTTGTTCTTGGAGACGTTGGACGATGCTCGTGTGCATTTGGCTCACTCGGCTCTCGCTCAAATCGAGTGTCGCGCCGATTTCCTTCATCGTCATCTCTTCATAGTAATAGAGAATGATGATCAAGCGTTCGTTGCGATTGAGACCTTTGGTGACCAGACGCATCAGGTCGCTTTTGCCGGTGCGGCGCGTTGGGTCTTCACTGCGTTTGTCTTCGAGGACATCGATTTCCCGGACGTCTTTGTAGCTGTCGGTCTCGTACCATTTTTTGTTCAACGAGACGAGTCCGACGGCCGAAGCGTCGACTTTCATCTTTTCGAGTTCGTCGATCGAGATCCCCATGTACTCGGAGAGTTCGTGGGTCGTCGGAGCGCGACCGTACTTGGCCTCAAGAAGTTTGGTCGCTTCGTTGAGTTTGCTGGCTTTGCTGCGGACGAGTCGGGGGACCCAGTCCATCGTGCGCAGTTCGTCGAGCATTGCGCCGCGGATACGAGGGACGCAGTAGGTTTCGAATTTGACCCCGCGTTCCATGTCGAAAGCATCGATCGCATCCATCAGGCCGAAAATCCCGGCGCTGACTAAGTCGTCGAGTTCGACACCTTCGGGGAGCTTCGAGCGAAGTCTCTCGCCGTTGTAGCGAACCAGCGGTGTGTATCGTTCGATGAGTTGATTTCGAAGAGGGATGTTGGTTGGATCGGCTTTGAACTTTACCCAGACCTCGGTCATATCAGCATTTTGAAATGCGGTCGATGCCATCCGAACCTCCATGTAGTGTTTGCTTAAATGTCCATTACCCGCTAGGCGAGTCGACCCCGGGGACTCTAACGAGTTCATCGAGCCGATTCCACATCAGTTCATCAAAGATTCGTAAATCGGGTTTGTGTGCCTTGCCCAGATTGCCGAATCGGCGTTAACGTGAGGTGGGAAACAAGCTCCCGGTGGTCCACCCGAGGACCGATGCGATGAGCATCGCTGCTAGGCCTGCAACAAGCGTCCGTTCGGCATCCATGCCTTGAGCGCATCCGAGCATTAGCTGGACGATCAAGGCGGTGTAGCCGAAAGTAGCTGCTGTCCTGTAGGCCATCGCTGTCCTTGCGAGTCTGATTTACAATTCCTATCGATTTCCGTACCTGCGATCGCGAACCGAGCCGGTGATGTTTCGAGGAGTTTTGATCCTAAAAACCAAACTACACTTTGTCCGCTAACTTTCTATCGGCGTAGAATGTGCTGACTCTGCAGGCAATCCAAGATTTTTTAACGACTCCTAACCGCTACAGCCGGAACAAATCCCCCAATGTCTAAGCAACACTCGCCTGGATTTCTCAAGATCGTTCAAGACGCCCGAGCCAACATCGCCGAATGCTCCGTCGCAGAGCTCAAGGACAAACTCGCTTCGGATCCAAAAGCCGTACTGATCGATGTACGCGAAGAGAGCGAGTTTGCGGCCGGCCATGTGCCAAATGCAGTGCACTTGAGCAAAGGGATCCTCGAACGCGACATCGAGACACGGTATCCGGACTCCAACACCGAAATCTATTTGCTTTGCGGAGGTGGATATCGCTCGGCGCTGGCTGCCGATAGTTTGCGCAAAATGGGTTATCTGCATGTCACGAGCGTCGATGGGGGCTGGAAAGCTTGGACCGATGCGGGCTATCCGACCGTTTGACGATTAGCGACCCTCTGATCCTTCGGCTTCCTATAGAGCCAAGCTAGATCCTTATGAAAATCCAACGCGTGGCCTGGACCGGACCATCGAGCAACGCTCGGGACCTTAATCTTTTGGCCCCCAACACTCTGGGCTACCGTTGCATCAGTCCTGCGAAAATCAATCTGTTCCTTGAAATCCTCGGCAAGCGATCCGATGGCTACCACAATTTGGATACGGTGATGCTGGCCATCGACCTTACCGATACCCTTGAAATCTACCCCAGAGAGTCTGATGAGCTTACGATGGAGCTCGATTTATCGGAGGCTCAGCAGGTGGGCCAAAGGGAGCTTGCTCGACTAGATCCGACTTGGGATATCCCCGCGCAGGCTGCTGGTTCGAGTTCCCATTCTGGTTCTAGCACTGGTTCTGGCGCCGGTTCTAACGCCGGGGCGAATCTTGTCCTCAAAGCGCTCGATGCGCTGCGTCGCGCTTTGGATTCCGAACCGTTATCCTCGCCGGACAGGGGCAAGCGTTGCGGGGCGCACGTGGTCTTGAGGAAAAGGATCCCTAGCCAAGCGGGACTCGGGGGGGGCAGTTCCGATGCGGCAGCAGCCTTGGTCTTGGGCGCATTGCTATGGCAAGAGCGGTTCGATATCGCATGGCTTGCTCGGATCGCCATGCAACTCGGAAGCGATATCAACTTCTTTCTCGAGGGTCACAATGGCAACAACTGGACGGCACGTTGCACCCAGCGAGGAGAGATAGTCCAACCCATCGCCAACGCGATCCCGATCCATGGATTGGTCGTTCATCCGCCGGCGGGTTGTCCGACGGGCAAGGTCTTTGCTCATTTGCAAGAGAGTCTCGATGAGCGAAGTGTCCGAGAGACTCCCGATCGCTTGATCGCGTTTCTTGAGTCTCCAACGGGCAGCGATTCAAAGGGCGGGGCTACTCCAAGAGCGATCGGCAGGAATGACCCGAACATGCCAGCACAGTTGGCTCGGCTGCTGTATAATCGCCTTGAGACGGCAGCATCGCAATCCACACCGTGGATCGAACGAACCTCTCGAAGGATCGATCGGTGCGATCTGCTCGGTCAGTGCCTTTGCGGTAGCGGTTCGGCTCGGTTTGCTTTGTGCTCCGAGCGAGCCCAGGCCGAAGCTTTGGCGTTGGATTTGCAGAGGGAAGGAGAGTTTCGAGCTTATCCGTTTTCCGCGTGGACCAGCCCATCGTTAGGCAAGCAAGTATCGATCATCACCCATTCGCGAACCTGAACGCCGATTCAACGGACTGAGTGAAGCATCACGATGGATATAACTGAGGTTCGAATCAAACTCATGGATTCCTCGGAGGATCGCCTTCGGGCTTTCTGTTCGATCACCTTGGACCATGCTTTTGTGGTTCGGGATTTGAAAATCATCGAGGGCTCGAATGGGCCTTTTGTTGCGATGCCCAGTCGCAAGATGACCGCCAGGTGTGGTCGGTGCGGTTCGAAAAATCACATGCGGAGCAATTACTGCAACCAGTGCGGTAAGCGTTTGCGAGGGGCGCAGGACCTTCAAGACATCGAAGGGGCATCCAACAAGCTTTATGCCGATATTGCTCACCCGGTCAATCAAGCTTGCCGCGATATGATCCAGCATGCGGTGATACGCGAGTACCGACTGGAGCTCGAGCGGGCCGAGCAGCCCGGGTATGTTTCCCGGTACGACGAGGAGTATGTCGAGATCATCCCACATACGGTTTCGACCCCGAGCATTATCCCACGACCGCACATGCTCAAAGAGCCTATGCAAGAGCCCACGCAAGAGTCTATGGCGATCCGTCCAGAGCCTGCATCGAGCCCGAGCGAGCTTGGGGAAGACCCAGCCCGCGAGAATCCGGCCCGCGAGAATACGGCCGGCGAGAGTACGGGGGATCCGAGCCCGGAGAGCCGCGAAGAGGATTTCGGAAGCGGGATCTTCTAGGTTGCCGCCGGGTGCATCACCGGGTGGTTCGTTGTCAATTGGCTTTCCTTGTCGGTCGGTCGTGGGATTTAAACTCGCCAGCCAGAACGCGCTGTTCAATCGCAAGGATCTTATCGAGTCGTCGGGCGTGCCTTTCTTGGGGCGAGTAACGGGCTCCCAAGAAGGCTTTGATGATCTCGAAGGCCAATTCTGGGCCGATGACCCGGGCACCGATGCACAGGATGTTCATGTCATCGTGTTCGACCCCTTGGCGAGCCGAGTAGGTGTCATGGCACAAGCTGGCGCGAATGCCTGGGAATTTATTGGCTGCCACGCTGACCCCGACTCCCGATCCGCAGACTAGAATCCCACGATCGATCGTCCCGGCGATGATTCTGGTCGCGACGGCTTCTGCAAAATCCGGAAAATCGCAAGATTCGGGGGAATGGGTACCACAATCGATCGCTTCGACCCCCAGGGAGGCGAGGAATTGGTGCACCTCGTTTTTCATCGAAAATCCGGCGTGGTCCCCTGCGATCGCGTATCGTATTGTTTGGCTCATAAAGTCTCTTGGATTTGTAAAAATGCGCCGTTGCCGTCTGAAGGCCTCGCGGGTACACTTCGTCCCGTCAGGTTTGTAGGGTTTTTGGGTAAACTTTGTCGTCTGCCCCCCGCGATCCGCTCCTTGTCATGACTGGTCGTTTCGCCGCTGATTCCCTTGTTTTATCGCTAAGAAGGAGCCTAGACAATCGATGTAAGCATTGGTTGATCGAATTCCTGGTTGCGATTTTGGGATTTCTCCAGCGTCGTTCGAGCCGGAATTTTCAGGTCTGTTTCTCATGGTCAACCGCTCTTTGGTCCGCTCTCTGGACGATGATACTCTCGAAATTGAACTCGCTGATATGTTCGGCGATTCGGCAGAAGAACTCCTGCTAGACTCTCTTGAAGACGCCAACAAACAGTTCGACGTAAACCAAATCGTCGAAGGGAAGATTGTTGAAATCAATGAAGAGTTCGTCGTCGTCGACGTTGGATTCAAGAGCGAAGGCGCGATCCCAAAGAACGAGTGGGAAGAAGGCGAAGAGCCTCCGCAAGTCGGCCAAATGATCAAGGTTTTGATCGAAGAGGTCGAAGACCAAAATATCCTCGAAGAAGCTCGGAACATGATCGTTCTGAGCAAGCGAAAAGCCGAAAAGATCATCCAGTGGGAAAAGATGATGGCTTCGGTCCAAGAGGGCCAAGTCGTCACCGGTACGGTCACCCGCAAAATCAAGGGTGGTTTGTTGGTCGATATCGGTGTGAACGTCTTCTTGCCTGCTAGCCAAGTCGATATCCGTCGACCCAACGACATCGGCGATTACATCGGCCGAGTCGTGCAGTGCGAAGTCCTCAAGATCGACGAAGCCCGACGCAATATCGTCGTCAGCCGCCGGTCCCTCATCGAGAAGCAACGCGAGGAAGACCGCGAGCACCTCATGGCCGAATTGGAAATCGGTCAAATCCGCAAGGGTGTCGTCAAGAACATCGCCGACTTCGGCGCGTTCGTCGACCTCGGTGGTATCGATGGTCTGCTCCACATTACCGATATGAGCTGGGAACGGATCGGACACCCGACCGAGATGGTCGCCATCGACCAAGAAATCGAAGTCAAGATCCTTCAAATCGATCGCGAAAAGCAAAAGATCGCTTTGGGACTCAAGCAAAAGCAAAACAACCCTTGGACCAACATCGCCGAGAAGTTCCCAGTCGGCTCGACCGTCCCTGGCGAAGTCGTCAATGTCATGAGCTACGGTGCGTTCGTCAAACTCGAACCCGGCATCGAAGGTCTCGTGCACATCAGCGAAATGTCCTGGACCCGGCGGATCAACCACCCGAGCGAAATGGTCCAAATCGGCGACAAGATCGACGTCCGAATCCTCGGTGTCGATCCCCAAGGCCAACAACTCTCGCTGGGTATCAAGCAAACCCAAGCCAACCCGTGGGACGATATCCTCCAACGCTACCCCGAGAACGCAGAAGTCGCTGGCAAGGTTCGCAACCTGACCAACTACGGTGCGTTCATCGAGCTCGAAGAAGGTATCGACGGACTGCTGCACGTCTCGGATATGTCCTGGACACGCAAGATCAGTCACCCCAGCGAAGTGCTCCAAAAGGGCCAGCAGATCAAGTGCCGCGTCCTGAGCGTCGACCAAACCCGTCGCCGTATCGCCCTGGGGATGAAACAACTCGACGACGATCCATGGAATACCAGCATCCCAGAGAAGTACAAGCCTGGGCAGCTCGTCAGTGGCAAAGTCACCAAGATCACCAACTTCGGTGTCTTCGTCGGACTCGAGGACAACCTCGAAGGTCTCCTTCATATCTCGGAACTCTCCGATAATAAGATCGAGAACCCAGAGGAAATCGTCAAAGTCGGCGATGAAATCGAAGTCAAAGTCCTGCGAGTCGACAGCGACGAACGCAAGATCGGTCTTTCGCGTCGACGCGTCGATTGGACCGACGAACAGATTCGCAACGAAGCCGAAAAAGAACAGCAACAACAGCAGGTCAAAGAGGACAAGAAGTCCGAGCTCAAGGGTGGTCTGGGCTCCGATGGGCCTCTGTTCCCAACCGGCGAGTAACGCTTGCTGAGCGACTCGATGTCGCTTTAATTCAACGATGTTCTTCCTAGCCTCGGATGCTTACCAAAGCATCCGAGGCTTTTTTTTGCGCTTAGCCCCAATCGGCTGTGCTAAAATAAGCCGTCCGTCATCACACGAACCTGCACGACTCGAACCTGCACGACTCGAACCCAACCCAAAGTTCCCTCGCTATGACCCAACGAAGACACTTCCTGACCGACATGGGGATGGGATTTACCGGGCTTGCCCTCGGCGCGATGCTCCAAAAGGATGGCTTTGCATACTCGGACCAAAATTGGCTTCCCCCTGACGGGAAACCCCATAGAGCCCCGAAAGCCAAGAGTGTGATCTGGCTGTTCATGAACGGAGGGGTCAGCCATATGGAGAGCTTCGACCCAAAACCGATGCTCACGAAGTATGCAGGAAAGACGATCGCAGAAACGCCCTTTGCAGAAACCCAAGACCCCAAGAAACTCGCTATCGAGCGGCTCGTTGTGCCCGATGGGAACGGAAACCAACGCAACACTCTGTATCCACTCCAAGTCGGATTCAAGAAGTACGGCCAAAGCGGGATCGAGGTCAGCGACTGGTTCCCTCATATCGGATCCCAAGTCGATAAGCTTGCGATCGTTCGCTCGATGTGGACGACCGACTCGAACCATGGAGCGCAGACCCAATTCCATTCCGGACGCCATCAAAACGATGGCGATTTCCCGACCTTGGGCGCTTGGGTGCACTATGGATTGGGGACCCTCAACGAAGACCTTCCTCAATTCATCTCGATGGGCAACCGCGAATACTGGAACAAGAAAGATGGTCACTATCTAGGCCCAGCCCACGATGCGGTCCCTCTGAGAATCGATCCGAATGCTCCCTTGGACTTCGGAAAACCCGAGCGGGCTTTGGATCCCCAAGCCCAAGCGATCGGGGCGGATTTGGTCCGAGAACTGAATCTTCAACGGGGTCTGGAGTACCCCAACGATCCAGCCCTTGCGGCTCGTATCGCTTCGTACGAACTAGCCTTCCGCATGCAGCGATCGATTCCCGAAGTCGTTGACTTTGCGCAGGAGACGGCAGAGACCCAAGCCCTCTACGGGATCGACCAGCCCCATAGTCGTGACTTTGGTATGCAGCTCTTGGCCTCTCGGCGGCTTGTCGAACGGGGAGTCCGTTTCATTCAGATCCAGCATGGGGCCGGCGGTGCGGGGACTTGGGATGCGCATGGGGGCTTGAAAGCCAACCACGAGAACAATGCCAAAGCCGTCGACCAACCGATCGCAGGGCTTCTGATCGACTTGGAACGACGCGGTTTGCTCAAAGAGACCCTAGTGGTATTTGCTACCGAGTTCGGGCGCACGCCAGGTGCCCAGGGTTCTGATGGACGCGACCACCACATCTTCGGGTTTAGCGTTTGGCTAGCCGGTGGTTCGATTCGCGGCGGTATGGTCCATGGTTCGACTGACGAAATCGGTTTCCACGCGTCGGAGGATCGGCACTATGTGACCGATGTGCACGCGACGATCCTCGAGCAACTCGGACTCGACTCGCGACGACTCGAAATCCCCGGTCGCAAACGGCTTGAAATCGACCATGGTAGACCGATCTCTGCGATCATCGGCTAGCGACTTTCGCTTGAGCTTGACGCTCCTCGATGGCTCGGAGCAAGTCGTCGATTCCCAAACCGTACTTGCTCAGCACGGCACCCATCACGCTTCCGACATGCTCGCATCGTCCACGGCGTAGAGAAGCCTTTTCGGGGGGCTCGATCGTCGAAACCGCCGTGGTGCTCCTTGGGGTTTGCACCGCGGGTGCATCCCAATCAAACGTATGCTGCACGTATTTGACACTTGCGACTGCGACTGCTGACATCTCTTTTGACTCCCTACGGGGCTTTGAACCCAACGACTCCGGATTCCCCTAGCAAGTCACCCGCTTGCTATACCCTTAGAATCGCCATGCCCGTGACACGTTTGGTCACACGCCCGAGAAATCGGAAAAAAAGGGATAAATTTTCCGGTCGCTTGTTCCTTCCGATCCCGACGCCCTAAAGCCTGCGAGCAAGTACTTCTGGGACTTTGATCGATAACCGCGCTTCGAGTACCATAGACAGACCACGAGGCGTTTTATCCCGTTTACCAACTATCTGTGATTCATCCATCTTATGGCCACCGTTCATATCCCAGCCGAAAACCGAAGCATCACCGACTCCGAAGCGATCTCTGCATTTCTCAAGCCCTTTGGGATCTGGTACGAACACTGGCAGGTAGCCGGGCGACTCGATCCGGCAGCCTCCGACGCTCAGATCCTCGCCGAGTACTCGCAGGAGATCGAGAAGGTCAAAGCCGCTGGCGGCTTCCTGACGGCCGATGTCATCAACGTCAATCCCAACACCCCGAACCTTGACGCGATGCTCTCGAAGTTCAACAAGGAGCACACCCATTCGGAGGACGAGGTCCGATTCACCGTCGAGGGCAAAGGGGTCTTTCATCTCCATCCCGAGAACGGCCCGGTCTTTAGCGTTACGGTCGAAAGTGGAGACATGATCAATGTGCCTTGTGGAATGAAGCACTGGTTCAATCTCTGCGACGATCGTCGGATCCGTTGCATCCGATTCTTTGAGGATGTCACGGGTTGGACTCCCGAGTATGTCGACCAAGGGGTCCACGGCGAGTTTAGCCCGATGTGTTTTGGCAAGTCTCATTTGCCTTCGGATGCCACGGGCCAACCCGGTCCGATGCTCAGGACCTAGAAACGCAACCTTCGACTAGGCACTTTGGGCCTTAGGACATCGCGATGGAATCTCTCCCCAAAACCACTCGTATCGCTCGCTGTGCACTTCTGGATATCGAAGGCACCGTGGCAGACGTTCGGTTTGTCTACGACGTGATGTTCCCTTTTGTTCGGGAGCACTTGCGCGAGTTTTTGCAGGACCATTGGAACTCTCCTTCGATCCAAAGCGGCTTGTCGCTGTTGGCGATCGATGCTGGCTTTAAGCCAGACAATATCCCATGGAAAGCCCAGCGAGGACCCTCGGACCTCCAAGCTCCCGAGCAAGCGATCGATCAGGTCGTATTGGCCGTCGGACGGCTCATGGATCGCGACAGCAAAACCACCGGGCTCAAATCGCTCCAAGGTCTCGTGTGGGAATCGGGGTTCCGCAGTGGCAAGCTTCGCGCGGAGGTTTTTGCCGACGTGGTACCGGCACTGGAGCGATGGAAGAAGGCCGGCGTCGAGTTGCGGATCTACTCTTCGGGCTCGATCCTGGCGCAGAAACTATTCTTTGCGCACACGACTGTGGGGGATTTGACCCCGTTTTTTAGTGGCAATTACGATACGACCATCGGCTCGAAGAAGGAGCCTGAGAGCTACTTGAAAATCGCTGAGGACCTAAGGCTCTCGCCGACGCAGGTCATTTTCTTTACCGATGTTCTCGGGGAGATCCAAGCGGCACGATCGGCTCAGATGCAAGTCATCGCGTGTGTTCGGCCCAACAATGCGCCTTTGCCCAAGGATTTCGACGGACCTACGATCGAGTCGTTCGACCAAGTCGAACTATTGGCAAGTCCGACTCGCAACCACTGAGTGTTCTTGCCCAGCGGAAACACGAACAATCGTTTAACCCGCAGCCAACGGCGAGGAAGTAGCTATTTTGCACTCATGTCGTACTCAGCATCGCGACAATCCGCACCAGCCTGGATTCTATTACGAGCACGAGTCGCCGAGCGGACCGGAACCTGTCACTGTTTTGATTCGTTCCGATGGGGGTTTGTCATCCATCAGTCGTCGTTTTTCTTTTCCGGTGCTTTCTTTTCCGGTGCTTTCTTTTCAAGCGCTGCCTTGAGCTGATCCATAGAGTACTTGTTTGCTGGTTTGAAAAACGCTCGCATTTTCTTGGATTGTTCAGAGTCGCTGTAGCCAAGCCCGACAATTGTGATTTTGGTTTTAGAATCTGAAACTTTTGCAAAGTAAAAAATGGACCACGTTTCTTTCGCGGCGTCAACAAATTCAAAGCCCTCGGGAAAGGCCGTCGCCTTTATCGATAGCATGCGCTTAGGGTCGTAGCAAAGGATCGTGTTTTCAATCGTTGTCACGTCACCGAGCTTGCCGTCCTTGTTGTAGTTTGCTCGCCATTTGCCGCCGACGCGAAATTCAATGTCCGCAAGAGGAGCCACCCATGACTTGAGGCCTTCGGTTGTCGTGAATGCATTCCATACATCGTCGACATTCGCTTCGATCTCAAACTCATCGACAATACGGTTGTCTTGCCCGAGCGCGGATGCACAAATAAACAGAGCAGATATAGCCGCTAAGGTTGCATTTCGAAGCATGTAAATCCTCTGAGATAGTTAGATAACTATAGACTCTCCCACGACTAGCGGGGCGGTAAAAAACGTTTTTCATCTCTGAGGTTATCATGTCGTGACGTTCAGGTCGACTGAGCTTGGCATAACATTGCGCCAAAAATGTACTGCTCGTACGGGGCACGCCCCTTGCACTTGCCTTCGGAATCGAGCGCCAACACGGCTGCTCGGGCTTTGGCTCTACCATGATGGTAGATCGATTGTCCCCAATCGATCGGCGCCTGGAAGCCACCGCAGCCGGTAACATAAAACAGCGGAACGGCGCAAGCCGTCCTGTGAGTCCAAAAATAGGTTCTCCAGGAATTTCCGCATCGGCTTGAAGGCCTTTTTTGAAACACAGAGGCACAGAGAGCACGGAGTTTTCGGGAAGTGGGTTGTGCGTTCGGGCTTTGCGATGGTCATGGATAGGAATTGGCCTTTGCTCTTGCCGCTTTCGACCGCGAGGTGCCGCACCACCGCTTGGCAGCGGCGGCTAGTAGGTGTGATGATTCTTCCTCAGGTTCCGTCGACGGCTCGGCGGGCGGTGTCTGGGAAATCGGAGAAGAATCCATCGACCTTGAGTTGCTCGATCAGAACCTGATGGGTCTGCTCGAGGGATTGCGACCAACGGGGCTGAGACTCTTTGCGCACCGTGTACGGATGGACCAACAACCCTGCGTCTCGGGCCGCTTCGACCAACCCAGTGCTTTGGACGACTCCTTCGGCAGTGCGGGTCGCTAAGAGCTCGAGCGACGGACCCAATCCGGCGATCATCGAACTGAGCTCCTTGAGTTTCTCGTGGGCGATGGGACTCCCAATCAGATAGACCAAGGGAAGCTTGCAAGCGTGCTCTTTGTGCAAACTGACAAGTTCTTGCAATTCGAAGCATTGAATGAAGCATCGGTCCTTGGCTTCATCGAGCTCAAGGCCTTTGAGCAACTTGAGCAACTCGGCTCCCATCGATACCGAAAACTCTTTGCGATGGAACTCCGGACCCTTGAGCTCAATGTACAGGCCGGTCTTGCGCCCCGTCGTTCGATCGAGTCCCTGCAAGAGCTGAATCTCCTCTTCGAGCCTCAGGATACGCTGGCCGAAGCCACCAGGAAAGCGGTCTGGAAACGCGCGCTCGGCGGAGTCTTTGCGGGTCCGTTCGTGCAGGGTGAGGTTCTGGATTTCCGCCCAAGTGAAATCGGCAAAGTACCATTTGCCATCCTTGCGATGTCGGTCTGGATAGACCGTTTCGACGTCGGTCGTTTCGGCCATGGTGATGTCATGCGAGACGATGAACTCACGATCCTTCGTCAGCACGACGTCCTGCTCGATGAAGTCGGCACCTTGAGCATGCGCCAGGACCTTGGACCCCTCGGAATGCTCGACAAGGTAACCGCTCGCGCCGCGATGCGCGATGACGATCGGCTTGAGTGCTTTGCCCGCCACCGGAGCATCAGGTGACGCGTCGGCTGGCCAAGGGAAAAATAAGAAGAGAAAAGCGAGCCACGAGCCGCCGGAGAGCACTCCGGCGAGGGTATGGAAAACGAAAGATTTCACGATGGGGTTCATGGGTTGAGTCCGAATGCGGGTTAGATTTTTAACCACGGAACACACGGAACACACGGAAAGCAAGAAGGCATGCCTTCGGTGTGTTCGGTGTGGTCTGTGGTTGAATACTTCTTTCTTGGGAACTTGCCGGTAAGGACCGATTTAACCACGGAAAACGCGGAACACACGGAAACCAAGAGGACATGCCTTCCGTGTGTTCGGTGTGGTCTGTGGTTGAATACTTCTTTCTTGGGAACTTGCCGGTAAGGACCGATTTAACCATGGAAAACACGGAAACTACGGAAAGCAATAAGGCATGCCTTCGGTGTGTTCAGTGTGTTCTGTGGTTGTATTCTAACTTCTTCGAATTCAATCCGAAGCGGCCACTGCGAGGCGATTTTTGGCAATAACACAAACTTCACGTCGGTTGTGTCCAAGTTGCCTTGCAGCGACATCGGCGTAGCCCCAGGATCGTACGCGTTCGAGGAACTCAGGGATGCTGTTGGAGGTCTGCCACTCGGGAAGCTTGATCGTCAAGACCAAGGCTCGGAGGTTCGTCGTCGGATACACGACGATGCCCTCGACGGTGTCGAGGGTGTACTTGGGTGCGACGTTCGCATCGCAGACCAAAATACGAAACGGTCGAAATAGCTTACGTTTGAGTTGCAGCGAGCGGCTTTGCCAGTGGGTGAAGTTCGGATGCTTGACGATCCGCGGATCCATTTCCGCTGGATCGATTCCCGTGACACTGGCTCCTTGGTCGAGCAGCCATTGGCAAGCCCCCCCTGGGCTCGAACCGATCTCGACGATTTTCTCACCGGGACGGATCTGCAGGTTGCCCCAAGCGAAGGCCTCGGCAATCTTCATGTAGGCTCGCGAGAGGACCAGTTCGGGGATAGGGAATTCAGGAATCCCACCGGGCCAAAAGTCGTAGTTCTGCTGAGCCCGCTTTGTGGCGATCCACCATCGGTTCGGTTCATCGATGATGATCTCAAGGATACGATCGAGTTTGGGGTCTAACGCCTGGGAGTCGACCCGTTGCGCCTCG
>QWPJ01000031.1 GCA_003671195.1 Planctomycetota bacterium | reverse complement strand
CCTCGGTCACTTGATCGTCAACGATATTCTGATGACCATCTTCTTCTTTGTGGTCGGATTGGAGGTCAAACGCGAGGTGGTCGCCGGGGAACTACAGGACCCTCGCAAAGCGGTCCTTCCGATCATCGGAGCCATCGGCGGGGTCATCGTCCCAGCCCTGATCTATCTGGCGATGCAGTTTGGCCAGGAAGGCCAGCGCGGATGGGCGATACCTATGGCCACCGATATCGCGTTCGTCGTAGGAATTCTGGCGCTTTTCGGTTCCCGAATTCCTTTCGGCCTGAAGATTTTTTTGCTGACCCTGGCCATCGTCGATGACATCCTAGCGGTTCTCGTGATCGCCACGGTCTTTACCGAAACGATCGCTTGGGGCTACCTCTTTATGGCACTGGCTGGCTTTGCACTTTGCGCGCTGCTCAATCGCATCGGGGTCCGCCAAGTCCCGATCTATGTGATCGTCGGAGTGGCGATATGGGTGGGTTTCTATAAAGCTGGAATCCATCCGACGATCGCCGGCGTGGCGCTCGGACTCATGACCCCAGCGACGGCTTGGATCGGCCGCAAGACGTTCCTTGAAGCCATGAGCGATTTTTGGGACCGGATTCGACAAGACCAAGAGAACGAGAACGAGCACGAGCACGAGAACGAGCACGAGCATGGGCATGGGCATGGGCCAGTACCGGTCAATTTAGAGCAACTTCGGTTCCTTGCCCGCGAAAGCCATCCCCCTTTGCACCGCCTGGAGATGGGGCTACACCCCTGGGTGGCTTACGCCATCATGCCAATCTTCGCACTGGCTAATGCTGGTGTGGAGCTCGATCCGGTCGCGCTTACCAGTGGCGTTTCGATCGCCGTGGCGATGGGGCTTGCGCTCGGCAAACCCATAGGGATATTCCTGTCCTGTTTCTTGGCCGTCCGAATGGGTTGGACCAAGCTCCCGAGTGGTGTTAATTGGCCGATTTTCCTGGGCGGGGCTTGCCTAGGTGGAATCGGTTTTACGATGGCATTGTTTCTCAATGCGCTTTCGTTCCCGGTCGACGACTACCCTGCATTGGAGGGGGCCGGGAAGATCGGCACCCTGGTCGGCTCGGCCCTAAGCGCGATCCTTGGAACGTTGCTTTTGCTGGTTTTCACAAGAACTTCCCGAGCCGAGTCGCACTCTTAGGATTGCTTAAGAGGCTTTCTTTGAGGATGATGGAAGGAATCTAGCGATTTTGACCACCAAGAAGCGACTTCCATGACCGAACAAGAGTTCCTCGAACACCACCGATTGGCCCGCAATCCCTTTGTCGACGAGGACGCGCAGACCGATACGGTCTTCCGTGATTTCTGCATTTCTGGCACGTTCCACCCCTCGTGGAGCAAGGTCGTCGGAGACTCCAAGCAGCCTGCGACGGCCATCGTCTTTGGGGCGAAGGGATCCGGTAAAACGGCGATGCGATTGCAACTGATCCATCAGATTGCCAAGCACAATTCGGAAGATCCGGATCGCAAGGTATTTCTGGTTTGCTACGACGACTTCAATGCGTACTTGGGCCCGTTGGAGGAACACCTACCTCGACGCGCACGCGGGAATCCCGATCGAGTCCTCGGTTCGCTGCGGCTCTGGGACCATATGGATGCGATCCTCTCGGAGGCTGTCACGCAGCTTGTCGACCGAATCCTCCAACCCAACCATGCCACGACGGTAACGACCGCCATAGGCGGGGCTACCGACACTCCGATACCGATCGATCGACTCGACCGTGGGCAACGCAGAGACTTGATGCTTCTGACGGCCATCTACGATCATTCCAAGGCCAGCAATGTACGCGATCGTTTTGGCGCTTTGCAACGACGTTTAAAGTTCCGTTCGTTGGCCACATGGGGTCCTTTGGTCTTCGGGGGTCTCCTGAGCATCCTTGCCGCTTGGGTCTTGTTCTATTTGTTCAAGTCTGAAACGCTTTCGCTCCTGACTTGCCTGTACTGGGTTCCTGCCGCCATCGCTGCTGCTTGGGGTTGGTACGCTTTGCGATGGTGGGGGCGACATCGCCTCGCACAGAAAATTCGCAGGAATGTTCGTGTGCTCGAGCGTGAATCGAGCCAGCTTCGACCGATGCTCCTGGAGTTCAACCCCAAGGAGATCGACGAGCAGCCTTCACCGACAGCCCAGCGCTCCGACGATCGTTATGCACTTCTGGAAAAGCTGCAGTTGATTCTGCGTACTCTGGGGTATCCAGGCTTGATCGTCATCATCGATCGTGTGGACGAACCGGATTTGGTCAACGGACAAGCGGATCGAATGAAGCAACTGGTATGGCCTTTGATGGACAACAAATTGCTCAAGCACGAGAGTTTTGGAGTCAAGATGCTCTTGCCGAGCGAATTGCAACCCTATGCGGATCGAGAAACGCGTGAGTTCCATGAACGGGCTCGCCTCGACAAGCAAAACGTGGTCGCTTCGTTCGATTGGACGGGTGAAGCCCTCTACGATCTGCTAGCCTCCCGCATGAAGGCTTGCGCCACCCCCGGCACAACCCCATCGCCAAAGAGTTTTTTTGGGGCCGATGTTTCGGAAGCTCGACTCATCGCGGCGCTGCAATCGTTGAAGACTCCTCGCAATGCCTTTCGCTACCTCTACCAACTGATCGCCGAGCATTGCAAGCGGTACCGGTCTGAGGCTCCTAATTTCGTGATCTCCAGCGAGCTTTTCGAAAGCAACCTGGCGCTTTACCAATCCGAAGATCGGCGCAAGTCCTAGCCGATGTCGGCCCCCGCGTCCATCAGTTCGGTTCCCCTCGTCGGCGTGGCAGTCAACGCTTCGCTTGCCTGCCTGAAAATACTTGCTGGAGTCTTTGGGAACTCCTATGCTCTGATCGCCGATGGGATCGAATCGACAGCCGATATCGTGTCGAGTTTGGTTGTCTGGGGTGGGCTGAGAGTCGCTGGTACTCCGGCCAATGAACGGCATCCGTATGGGTATGGAAAGGCCGAAGCCCTTGCAGGGGTCGTCGCGGCGTTGGGGATTTTGGCTGCAGCGGGAATCATCGCCGTCCAAGCGATCCGCGAGATTCTGACCCCGCACCATTTGCCCCATTGGTCGACTCTTTTGATATTGCTTTTGGTCGTTGGAGTCAAGGAAACCCTCGCTCGATGGACCAATCGCGTAGGAGAGCAAGCCGACAGTGTTGCCCTGCAAGCCGATGCTTGGCATCATCGTGCCGATGCGATTTCGAGCATCGCAGCATTCATCGGAATCGCGATCGCTTTGGTTGGAGGCCCTGGGTATGAACCAGCCGACGATTGGGCCGCCTTGGTCGCCTGCTCGGTGATCGCCTACAGCGGACTGCGACTCTTGTACATCACCTCGCGCGATATCCTCGATGCGGCTCCTCCGAAGGAAGTCGAAGAGCAGGTCCGTTCGGTCGCTACTGGCATTCCTGGCGTCCGGGCCGTCGAGAAATGCAGGATCCGAAAAAGTGGCACCGCGTTGTTTGTCGAAATCCATGTCGAAGTCGACGGCCATGCGACGGTTGACGAAGGACATCGCATCGGGGGCGCAGTTCGCAGCAGCCTCAAATCGGCAGGTTTACGAATCGCCGATGCCTTTGTCCATATCGAACCCTATTCGGCGTCGGATCGGTCAGTGGAGCTTCCACTCGATCAGGTCCCCTTCGACGCACAGTAGCACCCGGTCCTGTCGGCTCGGTTGGATCGCATGGGTACCGACCCAGCCTCCATAAGCGGGCAAGACGATCGAATCGGGCCGGATCCAAAAGCATGGGACTTTTGCGGTCCTCTTGGCGTCGATCGGCACGATGTAACTCGGATGCAGATGACCGCAAAGCGTCGTCTCGAACGGTCGATGTTCCGACGTTGGAGCAGGGGAGTCGGGCGCATCGGGCTCATGAAGCCATCGCATCTTCCCATCGATCACCGGTGGTTCCTGGACGATCCACCCTAGTCGTCGCAGTTGCTGGTGGGAACGTCGATCGTGATTGCCTGCGACGAGCTCCCATCGAAGACCACTGGCCGATTGCATCGTTTCGCCGAGCATCGACTCGAGGGACTCGGTCCAGCCGATTGCGGCATGAAGCAAATCCCCGAGGACCACGATCCGTGTGATTTCCATCTCATGGATCTGCTGTTGCAAGCGATTCAAGGTCGCTTGGGTAGCGCCCGAGGGGATAGCCAATCCGGACTTCTGAAAGACCGTTTCTTTTCCTAGATGCAGATCGGCAACGAGCAACGTGCGATCCGATCGGATCGCCCCGCTGGCATAGAGTTCGAGAGCATGCCCACGGTGTTCAAGCTTCACGGTGTTCAAGCCTCGCTGTTTTCATCTGGTTTTGGTTTCCGTTGAGCTGCACGTTTGCTACGAGTCGATGTCGCGGAGATCGCTTCGGGTTCGACCGCAGCTTTTTCGAGCTGATTTTGCATCTTGCGGATCCGATCTGCAAGGGACTCATTGCCGATCCGATCTCGGATTCGTTCGACCATCAGCGGAAATGAAAAGGGGGTCCATTGATCGACGAGCCGATAGACCCAGCGATTGGCTTGCATCCGGCGGAGGGCCCCTTTGAGCCTTTGAATTTGAAGCTGGTCGGCGAGTACTTCGTCGCTGGCCTGCCAGAGCAGCAGATTCTGTGCATCGTACTGTTTGAGGGCATCGAAGACCATGGTCGTCGACGCTTGGAGGTGACGCATCGATTTGGATTTACCGGGTGTACCCGAATGGATCAACCCTGCGATTCTCGCGATGTCTCGAAACCTTCGGCGCGTCAATTCCGTGGCGTTTAAACTCGCGAGGATATCGACTTCCAGATTGGCAAGATCGAGGTATTGAGGAATGCTCGCGAGCTCGATTTTCATCGGTTCGGCGCAATAGAGCATGACGCCATAATCGTTCACGGCGATCGAGAGGGTATTGCGGTGGGCCTGGGAGATACGATAGGCCAGCAGCGCACCGATCCCCTCGCTGACCGAGCGTCCTTCGAAAGCATAGAGCATGATCGAATCGCCATCGCGGTTGGTGCAACGCTCGACGAGGACTTCGTCAAGTCTTGGAATATGGCTCCAGCGTTTTTGTAACCGCATCAGTTCCGAGAGGGACTCGAGCGATGGACTGACGGGTTGCCCGGAGGCGATTTGGTCGATCAGTCGCCGGACTCCTTCGGCCAATTCACTCGACAGGGGCATGTTCCCACCGAGCCATCGCGGCACCGCAGTCGGATCGCCCTTGGCCTTGCGAACCCAAACGGTTCCTTCGCGGATCCATTCCATTTCGAGCAATTTGCCACCGAGAAGAAACTTGTCCCCTTTTTTGAGCTTCGCAGCGAACGATTCTTCGACAAAACCGATTTTGCCACCGGACATGTATTGGACTTGAATCATCATGTCCGAGGTGATCGTACCGATGGCCATGCGATGACGCCGCGCGATGGCCACATCGCGCACCGAGTACTTGCCAAATTCCAGTGTAACGCGATGAAAATCTTGGTAGGCATGCAGACAGCCGCCGGTGGTTACAAAGTCCAAGACCCAATCGAGGTGTTCGTCTGGGAGGTTCCGATAAGCCCAGGTCGAGCGGACCTCGTCGAGGAATTCTGATTTCGAGTAGGGGGCACCGAGCGCAACGGTCACAGCATGCTGGACCAGACAATCCAAGGGGGCATCGAGGGCGCTTCGCTGTTCGATCTGCCGATTTTCGATCGCTTCGCGTGCGGCTTGGAGTTCGATGATTTCGAATGCATGCGATGGGACGAAAGCCAGTTTGCTCGTACGACCCGGGGAGTGTCCACTGCGGCCGGCCCTTTGGATCAATCGGGCGGTTCCTTTAGGAGATCCGACCTGAATCACTTGGTCGACCGGAGCGAAGTCGACGCCAAGGTCCAAGCTGCTGGTGCACACGACGGCGATTAGCTTGCCATCGACAATCGCTTGCTCGACCCAGGTTCGCAATTCAGGGGCAAGCGATCCGTGATGCACGGCGATACGTCCTGCCCAATCCGGACGAGCTCGCAAGAGGGCTTGGTACCAAAGTTCGGTCTGATTGCGTGTATTGGTGAAAACGAGGGTCGAGTTCGCTGCATCGATTTTTTCGATGACATTCGAGAGCATCGCAAGCCCGATGTGACCTGCCCAAGGAAAACGATCGATCGACTTGGGTAGGAGGATCTCGAGCTCCATCGCTCGGCGCTGATCGCTTCGGATGACCGAAACGGGGCGCAACGGAGCCGGGCCGACGAGCGAGGAGAGAGCATGCTCGGTATTTCCGATGGTCGCCGAAACACCCCAGCGAAGCATGTTCGGAGCGATGCGCTGAAGGCGAGCAAGAGCCAGTTCGGTTTGAATACCTCGTTTGGAACCGAGAAGTTCATGCCATTCATCGACGACGACCGTGCGCAGATGCTTAAAGGTCTCTAGGGACTCCGGATAGGACAGCAGCAGAGTAAGGCTCTCCGGGGTAATAACCATCGCGGTAGGAGGCGATTGGCGTTGGCGCAGTTTGGTCGCGCTGGAAGTATCCCCAGTCCTTTGCTCGAGGGACCAAGGAAGATTCAACCCGTCGATGCATTCCTGGAGCGCCAAGCAGGTGTCGTTTGCGAGTGCTCTCAATGGGGTGATCCACAAGGCCAGCAAGGGCGGGGCAGGGGGCTGGCGTTTGCGCTGCGTCCAGAGAGACTCCGGGAGTGGGGATTCGAACCAATTGCCCAAGGGCCCTAACCATGCGGCTTTGGTTTTCCCCATGCCTGTGCTAGCTAGGATCAGGCCGTGGTGGGCCGATGCGTGGGCCGACCAAGCCTGGAGTTGCCAATCGAAGGGTGTTTGCTTCTTGGATTCCATCCACCGCCGGATCGTTTGCAGGGATGCTGCGTTGCCCCTTGTCGCAACAGGACAATGATCGCAAGAGGGGGTAGAGTCAGGTTCCATTCGACGTGTTGGATATTCGAGGAAGATTCAGGTGGTCCGGACATGGCACATCGCAAGGAGACTTTACCGCAGAAGCGGTGCGTTGGGTGCGGGAAGCTATTTTCCTGGAGGAAGAAGTGGGCAAGGGATTGGGATCAGGTCCGGTACTGTAGCGAGCGGTGCCGCCGAAACAAGCCTCCGAGTCCGAAACCTACTCCTGGAGTTCCTACCCCAAAGTAGAGCTATTGCTCCAATGGCTCCTGCCCGACGCGCAAGCGGCGGTGTCTTAGGGTTTTCGGCTGTTTGACCCCACGGGTCACGGTGGCTTCAGGCGCTGATCGATTGGGGACAATCGATCTACCATTTCCGCCCGACGCGCTAGCGGCGGTGTCTTGCAGTGTAGAGCTATTGTCCCCAATAGGTCCGCCCGACGCGCAAGCGGCGGTGTCTTAAGGTTTTTCGGCTGTTTGACCCCACGGGTCACGGTGGCTTCAGGGCGCTGATCGATTGGGGACAAT
>QWPJ01000069.1 GCA_003671195.1 Planctomycetota bacterium | reverse complement strand
GGACGCAAAGGGAAGAATTGAACGCAAAGACGCAAAGGCGCAAGGACGCAAAGGGAAGAATTGAACGCAAAGACGCAAAGGCGCAAGGACGCAAAGGGAAGAATTGAACGCAAAGACGCAAAGGCGCAAGGACGCAAAGGGAAGATGGAGTAGGGTAGGGACCGGAAAGGGGGTGGGGAGTTCTACTCGAGTCATTCGTGGGCTCTGGATGGAGCTTGGGTCGAGTTGCTAGGTGTTTGCATCTCGGGTGCCGTCCCTGTTCCTCTTCGGACATCTCCCTTCCAATTTTTTCTCTTTTCTCTCTTCTCTTTTCTTCCCTTTGCGTCCTTGCGCCTTTGCGCCTTTGCGTTTCCCTCTTCGGTTCCCTTGGCGACTTTGCATAGCGGGAAACGGGTTGATCCCTTGCATCTGGCGCGCTTTTCGTTCAAAGTGTAGCGTATGAAATCACTCACATCCCTCCGCTGCGTCGTTGTCGGTATCTCCTTTTCCCTTCTAGGGTTCGCAGGGCCTCAGGCGCTATGGGCTCAACGGTCCGATGATTCGCTGGCGATTCCTGCGACGGATGAAGGGTTGGCTGGCATAGGACCCATCCGCCGCGCCGATTGGTTTCGAAACCTTTGGAATGAGCGTCGCAATCTATGGGCCACTAGGACGCAATCCGACCAAAACGCCGTCGTTTTCCTCGGCGATTCGATCACCCAGGGCTGGGGGGATGACATGGGTAAGTCCTTCCCAGGACTACAGGTTGCCAATCGTGGCATCAGTGGCGATACGACCCGAGGCATGCTGTTGCGACTCGAGAAGGATGTTCTAGCTCTCAATCCCAAAGGGATCGTGATGCTCATGGGCACCAACGACTTGGAGGAAGGGGCCGATGCTGCGATCGTGTCGAAGAACATCGAACTGATCTTAACTGGTATCCAAAAGAATTTCCCGAAAACGCCGGTGACTCTCTGCAGGGTATTCCCCGCCTCAGCATCGAAAAAACGTCCTGCCGATCAAATCCAAGCCATCAATGCGGCCATCGCCAATGTGGCCAAGAATTTTCCTCAAGTTACGATGGTCGACACATGGACTTTGTTTGCCAATGAGCAAGGGGATGCTAAGGAGTCGGAGTTTCCTGATTTGCTTCATCCCAACGCCTTGGGTTATGCCAAATGGGGGGCAGCTATCCGCCCGATCCTGGCTACCCAAGGGCTCATCGAGACACAACCGGATCCGTTCACTCTCGAACCAGGTTTCGTCTCCTTGACCAACGGCAAGGACTTAACGGGCTGGCGACTTGCTGGTTCCAAAACCGCGCCTGCGGAAGATAACCTCGATGGCAAACAGTCCACCGCAGACGGTCGCTACGCAGCGATCCATGGCAAGATAGTCGTGACGACACCTCCTGAGGGGCGAAGGATCCAGCAACTATACACCCAGCGAGAATTCGCTGGCGACTTTGTCCTGAAGCTCGAGTTTCGTGCGACTCCCAACGCCGATAGTGGTGTCTTCATCCGCGAACCACAGCTCCAGTGCCGGGATTATCCCCTGGCTGGTCCTTATAAGAATCTCAAGCAATATCGTCCACAAGACTGGAACGAATTGGTGGTAACGGTCAAGGACAACGTCGCGGTTTGCACTTGCAATGGCGAGCTCATCGAAGGTGCCTTTAAATTGCCTCCTTCAGGGCCGATCGGTTTAGAGGGGGACCATGGGCAGATGGAGTATCGACGCATACGGATCTCCATGGCCGCCAAGTAGCTGATTTATCGCTTTAGTGTCTACAATTCCTCGATGCTAGCGACGATGCGATCTACGATTTCATCGGTGGTTCGGGGATTGAAAAAGACGGCTTTCCAAGCCGGTATATCGTGGCCGTTTGGGCAGTATCCGAAGCTTGTTGTGAAGCCGAGTCTTGCATCTAGTGCTGCATCCATGGTTTTTAACCGCTTATCGAATAGGTGCCGTATCTCTTTGGTGTAACGCTGGCGTTGTTCGGCTGTCAGTTCGTCGCGTTCCAATCGCTCGAAGATCTCCTGCGCATTGCGGCCTTTGGGCAAGACCCACCAATTGACGGACGGTCCTGTCGTTCCGGCATTGAGCACCTTGCAGTGCTCGACTTTGGCAAGCCGCTCTTTGAGTCGTTCGGCTAACTCGAGACTTCGACCGACGAGCATCTGCCAACCTGCAAGTCCAATTCCATTGAGTGAGGCGATGACGGCATAGGGCCCGATGGCCGGACGAGAGCACTCTAGGGTGAACAAGGCTGGGTCGCGGCTTGCATCGGCATCGGAGAAATAGGGGGTATCGCTAACGGTCCGTGCAAGGTACTTCAAGTCCTCTTTTCGGTTGACGATAAATGCGCTCGACGGGTAGTGGCCTCTTCCGAATTTATGGAAATCGATCGTGATGCTATCGGCATATCGGAGTCCCACGTTTTGCGTTTGCGCTTTTTCGATCATTCTCAGCAGCCCCGGTTCGAACTTCAGTGGATTGCGGGTTCGATCGTAGTCGGTCAAGACGGCCATGGTCCATCCGACGGCCGCATCGCAGTGGATTTGCGGCATGGTTACCGAGTATTCTTTAGCCTTGAGTTCGGCGCATTGGCGGATGGCTTGTAGGTCATCGATCCCAAAGCCGTCGGTGGTTCCATGGGTTGCGCAGATATAGGCCACAAGGGTTTTTTCTCGGTACAAGCGATCGAGGGTTTCTTCGAGTTTATCGATGCGCATGCTCAGATTTGCATCGGTAGGGATTTCGATCAGATTGGAGGTGCCTATACCGAGCCAACCGGCGACTGTTTGATTCGAGTAGTGGCCAGCTTGGGAGCATATCCCAACGATGCGACGCCCATGGACACCGGTTTTCATGGTTCCTGGGACACATTTTTCGAGGCCGATTTTCGCTCCGTAAAGGTTTGAGATCGTGCCGCCGATGGTAAAGACGCCCCAGGGATCGATCGTGTGGTAGAAAATCAGATTCGCCAGTGCAGTGATCGCTTTGACTTCGAGTTCATTGGAGCGTTGGCTATATCGGTCGGTGCAGAGGTTTGGGTTTTTCAGCAGGCAAGCGATGGCACCGATGAGAGAAGCTTGATTGGCTGGTCCTCGAACATTCTCCAAATGCAAAGGGTTGTTCCAACTGTCGGTCCCCCAGAAGTACGGGAAGATGGCATCCCTGGCATCTTTGAGGTTACCGGGAAGTTCATGGATCTCCGGGTTGGCACGGGCCGTCTCGTAGTTTTGGCTCATGATCTGAGCAGGCGTTAGTGCATTTTCTGCGGCGGCGGCCGAAAGAAGCTCAGCGAATATTTTCACCAGTTCGGGTTGGTTCCACTCGAAAAACGTGCTGACTAATTCTTGGTACTTCGCTCTGTCCATTACCGTTGCTTTCCTTCTCCTCGCTCGACCATGTGCTGTTGGTGTTCGATGTCGGCGGGTAGGAAGCGTCGAGGGCTATCGACAAGCCAATGTGCCGCGTTGAGCAAGAGCGCTGAAAAAAGGTCGTTTTCAAAATCGCTTTGGTGGCCCAACGAGGTGTAGAACGACCGCCCTGAATCGGCGCGAACAAAAGTCCATGCAACCGGTTCTGCCTCTTTGTTCGGGATTTTTCCGTTCCAAAGGATCCTTGTTCCGGGTCGTAGAGGTGAAACTTTGTACAAGGATCCCTGGCTTTGGTAGAGTTCGATTCCGAAATCTTTCGAGGCAACCAAGGGGTGATCGCTGTGGGATACCACTTGGATGCTTGCGATCTCATCGTTTCCATAATGATTGGTGTAGTTCCCGCCGAAGACCTCTGCGTCGAACTCGGGCCAATCCGAAAGTCCCGCCGAAGGGGCTTTGCCTCGTAGGCTAAAAGCATGGCTTGAGGTCCGAATTCCGAGTACAGGTTTGCCCGACGCGATGAAAGCACGGATCGCATTCAATTGGTCCGCAGGTAGTGGGCGACGTCGGACACTCACGAGCAGTGCGTCGGCATCGGCCAGAGCATCGAGTCCGATCAACCGATTAGGTTGCTCAGTCTCGGCCAGGACCAAGGAAACCTTGAAGTCTCGGTCGAGTTGCTCGCGTGCCCAGCGCACGAGCGTTTCGTCTGTTTTGTATTCGTCTTCGGCGATCAGGACGACCCAATGCTTGCGGGTGTCGTTCTTGAATCGAAACGGTTTTCCACCTAGCCATTGATCGCTGGTGACCGTAGGGCAAATCACCCGTTCGATATGATCGATCACACGGTCGGTACCGCTGAAATGATTGACGTGAGGCCATCGATTTGGATTGTACATGGTGTCGGTCAGGTCTTTGACCAGGACGGTTTGGAACCCATGCTGCTTGAGTTGTCGCAGACCGAAGGGTCTTCCCAGGACACACATATTCGTATGCACACCGCAGAGGGCGACTTGCTCAATCCCCTGGGATTTGAGGACATTCCAGATCTCTTGGCCTGAAGCGCTGATGTAATCACGTTGGGGATCGATTTCAATGGTGTCGATTTGTTGTATCCAAGGTGACTTCGGGTTTCGCCCAAGACTTTTCAGTCGTTCGACCCACTGAGCGTGTTCGGCGGGATCGTCGTCCTCCCCTCCGTCGGATTGATCGACCGGATAAGGATCCTGAGTTTCTCCGTCGATTTGGTCGCACCATTTGGAGATGTCCGTCGGTGTGTCGTCTCGGAGGATGATCTTCTCGGCGCGTTGCCTTGCAGGGTGATCCTTATAGTAAGGGATACAGTCGCTCGGGGCGTGGATCACCGTTCCACCTTGGCTGCGTATGGCTTTGGCCAAGCGATCGATCGCAGGGGCGACCTGTTGCACCCGGCGAACCGCGTTCAAGCAGTGATGCGAGTCCCAGACATCGCAGATGATCAATGCGGTTTTTTTGGCGGGCCATTCTGCGGACTGAAGGATCCTGTGATGGTTCCTTGCATCCTTGGCTACCGGCTGCTGGATCTGCAAGACCAGCGGAAAAATGTCGGGATTTGCCGGGGTTTGACCAAGGCAGTAGAGCCCCAGTGCAAGCCAAGCAAGAAGACTTAAGGACCGGATCGAACGATTCATCATTGGCTTTTAGGTTAGGGGAACTCCTTGGGCTCGGGCAGGAGCATTCGACGCAAAGCGAAGGGAGCTTAGGGGTCCCACCTCCACCATTTTTAGTATAACGTGCATTTGGATTTGGATGGGGTCGCCTGGATATTTAGGCTTATTCGCAGCAATTCAAGAGAGATGTCGGTTTAAAAAACTCGGGGACTGTCCCCGAGTTTTTGTCCTTGCAACGCACGGGTTGGCTCGTCGATTCACCTAGTTGTTTCTGAGCAAGGTTTAGATGGATTGGCCGAAGTGCATGCCATCGAGCCATGTCCTAGCATTTCCTCAGGGGTCGGTCGAGTCGTCACCGGGACCTTCACGCACGTTCGGGGCGGGATCCTGCGGATCAAGCTGGCGGGGCTTGCAGAGCCCCTGGGGGTGACTTCGAATCACTCGATCTATTCTGCCGACCGCTTGGATTTTGTGCCAGCCGGAGAACTACGCGTTGGGGAAACGCTTCGGAATCTCGATGGCGACGTTCGGATCGAGTCGATCGAGCAGCTCGGAACCGAGGAGCGTGTCTACAACCTTGAGATCCACGGCGAACACGTCTTTCGCGTTGCCTCCAGCGGTGTGCTCGTGCATAATGCTTCCGGTAATTCATATACAAGTGCAAATGCCCAACACGGGTATCACATTTTGGACAGCTGGAATGGAGATAAGCCTGCAAAGATTGAGGTCAGCGGTGGGCCACTTAACAAGAATGGCACATCTCCCCGCGCAAACAGTCAAGTTAATGCATGGAACAACGAACCAGGAAATGCAGGAAGGTTTTAAGCAATAATCATGAAACACGAGCCCGCTGGCACAGGGTCCCGACTGAACATTCTCAATTGGGAGCAGCAATCAGCAACCGCCAATCGTGCTACCTTAGACCCAAGAAGGCACTTGAGACCGTGATGCTAAAAACTCTATATCTTTCGATCGGCGATTTTGGACTTCCGACGGAGTGCACGTACGGGCTGCTGAAGCGTAGTCGTTGTCTCTGCAATTTCCTCGAACGAGAAGTGCTAAAGAAGGTTTCATTTGACGCAGATGGATTCAGCCGAATTGTCGTTGGTTTGAAAACGAATCCCTCTGAAGGCGTTGTCGTGAACACCTCGAAAGTTGCAGTGGTTGACGTACGATTTGATAAAATCCAGTACGAATCGAAAAATGGTAAAGACTTGATGTTCTATCTTGTTGACCGACTTCAAGAAGGCCTTTATATATGTTCTCGTCACGTACGCATTCCGTTGAAAGAGCTCTTGACTGGCATTGATGAGTTCATAACTAATGGCATGAAAAACGAGTGGACTTACAAATCTCGCGCTTTTCGTAAGCATGGGATTGTGGCGAATCTGAATTGCAAGCTCACCATGGAGGAATTTGAACTGAGCTTGCAAATCATTCGTGACCAAGAGCTCTTTGCGGACAAAGTTATCTTGCGAACTGACCCCGATGAAATCGCATTCGAACAAAGGTTTAAGGACATCGAAATCCATGAGGATCAACTAACGGTTACTGCAAAACGGGGAGGTCCACTGTGGCATTGCTCGCTTTCTGACCTTAAGCTTGGTTCTGTGGACCATAAATAGAAGTGGAAAAAGACCATCGGCCATCCTAATTTTACGAATTCGGCAAGCTACTATCCGGGTGTCCCACTCATTGGCTCAAACGGCGGTGGGGAAGCGTTCGGATTTGATAGAAACGATGGCAAGATTTTTTATTTTCCCTTGCCATTTGTCGGAATGGACCGATCGTTGATCGAAGTTCTGTCCATCACATTCGAAGGTTTTCTCGTTGCACTTGGAACAAGCTTGTAAGGTGATGTCCACGATGAGTCGAGACAAAACCCATGAGATCGATTATTCGATCGATGCCATCAAATCAGAGATCCTCAAGCTCATCAAGAAACCTTCCGAGACACTCGTTGTCTGCGAAGCTACTGGAGGCTTAGAGTACACTTTGGTCGATGTGCTTCACGATGCAAAAATCGATGTGGTCGTTGCGAATCCGGCTCGTATTAGGGATTTCGCAAAAGGACACGGCTTTTTAGAGAAGTCCGAAGGTCAAAGCGTTTGTCGAAGAGATGCTGAAATCTCTGCAAATCCAGATGAAATCCGTGGATTCTTGGATCTCCAAAGCGTTGGATGAACAAGCCAAAACAAATCCCAGTATCGATGTAATTCGAAGCGTTCCGGGAGTTGGACCGGTTATGACCGCTACGCTTGTAGCCGAGCTACCCGAACTCGGGACTATCTCAAGGACGAAGATTGCAAAGCTCGTTGGGGTCGCACCCATGATCAAGCAATCGGGTAAATCCGAAGAGAGGCGTCGGGCTCGCGGTGGTCGCGGCGGCGTTCGCAGGGTTCTCTATATGGCAACGCTCGCT
>QWPJ01000048.1 GCA_003671195.1 Planctomycetota bacterium | reverse complement strand
TCGGGTAGGAATTTCAATAGCCGATCGATTTTGGATTGATCTCGACCGCTTTCGACAATCCAATCCAAAGGATTCGAACTCGCTGGGCGCTTCAAGGCATTCCAAAATTGGTTAACCACCTCACCGTGGGCTACCATGTCTCCCAATCGCAATTGGTCGAGCCAGCGAAGCAGCCCACTTGCAACTTCGGGCTCGGTAAGCTTCCGCATTCCCTGGGCCGTCCGTTCACCCATGAATTCATTGTCAAAAGTATATACATTACCCCAAGAAATGCCTCCCAACGACTTGGACTCCGATGCATTCGCGGCGATCGGACGCATCGACATAGCGAGTTGTTCGATCGCTTCCACTGGTCTTAGGTCGCGAGGTATCCTAGAGCACAAGGCCAGCAGTTGCAGTCCGAGTTCGGACGGCTCGTTCGGATTCATGCCCCCGTACGTACCTCCCATGCCGCGGCCTCCCATGCCACCACCTCCCATGCCACCACCGATGCCTTTGGTGGAATTGCCGCGTCCAAAGCCGATTCCATCGAAATTCGTTGTGACCATCGTCGGCCCCATACCTAATCCCCCAAGTACTTTGCCCGAACCGGCCCATCGATGCAGTTCGTTGGCGAGCCGTTCTCGGACTTGTTCGCGGCAGGCGTCGAGATCATCGTCGGCCGAACCGGAAAATGGCGTGTAGCTTGCTAAAAGCAAGAACCGATCCAAGTCCAACTTTGGGTCGTTTAAGAGGGTTGCGATCGTGGAGGTAAGCTCTTTATCCCTTTGTGTGTCGATCTGAATGCGATGGGTCAAAAAGGCAATCCAAGGGTGCTTTTTTAAAAAATCAGTGTCCTTGATTTTGGCGATCGAGTGGAATAATTTGGAAATGAGTATCGCATTCAACAGTTCTGACGAAGGGGCCGACGTCGATAGTTTCTCCTCAACGAATACCCACGACTGCGAAAGTCGACTCGCTTGATACACATCGCCATTGCGCATTTTTAACTTGGGGATCTCGGCGACGGCGCTAAGGATCTCCAAGCATGCTTGCAATGACTCGCCTTGTATGGATTCCAATACCAAACGGTCGAACTCTTCGTGTGAGAAGACCGGAAGGAACCAGCCATTCTCTACTGGGCTGAAGAAGTGATGCTGGAGCCCCAACTCGCGTATGGCCTGCGCTAGGGAGTTAACGAGTTGGGGATCGGCCTTGTGGAGAGCTTCGAAAGCTTTTTTCCATTCATCAGGGTCGCGTTCTCGTTCTAAGACAAGCAACCATTCAGAAAGGGACTTACCCTTGAAGAGGATCGTCTCAACCGACGCCGGGAGGCTCACCCCGGCAAAGCTAGATCGCTGAAGCTCCTCGGGGACGGCCGCACCGCCCCCCCCCATAGTTCCCGATTGCGTGGATCCAGACTCTTGCTTTTGGGATCGAATGATACGAGCGATCACAGTTTCACCGCGCCGCAGTTGTACTTGTTTCGGTTCGATCGAGACTTGGTCGGAGCCTTCGTGAATCGTGATGTCGTAGTCGCCCGCATGCAAACGGGTCAATTTCGCACCTGGCTCGACGATCATCTCTTGGGTTGCCCCCCCTGCACGTCGCTTGATCTCGATTTTCGTCGTGTCGGATGCAGATTCGATGACGAGGTTGCCTTGATCACTCTCCAGCAGTATCCGCCAGCCGAAGAAGCCGAAGAGAGGCAATGCTGCCAGCGCGACCCACGCCCATACAGGCGGTAGGCGACGTGCTGATGATTGATTGGCAGAAGCACTCGGGTCCGATTGTGAGAGCGAATTGGGTCGACGATGTGCTATCGTCTCGCCACCGGCGTCGAACGTGCGGGCCTGCTCGCTCTGCAGTGCGCGGGTTGCGAGCCCTGCAAGGTCGGACGATTCGCAGAAGGGTTGCAGGGCTTGAGCGACATGCAACGCGCTTGGCAATCGCGCGTCGGGTTGCGTGGCCAGCAATCGATTGACGATGTCACACAACTCCGGGTGTAAATCGGGCCGAAGCGTTTGGAGCTTGATCGGTTGATGCTGGCTGAGTCGTTTGAGTTTCTCAATCGGCGATTGGTGCGGTGTCATCGCCAGTGGTGTTTGGCCGGTGAGAAGTTTAAACAAGGTCGCACCCAGCGAGTACAGGTCGCTTCGCGCATCGACGACGTCGCTTCGTTCGGCTTGTTCAGGTGCCATGTAGTCCAGGGTGCCGAGGAACTGCCCAACGGTGGTGAGTTCACCGACGGGGCCATCCCATCGATGGAAGTGGACGAGTCCAAAGTCGAACAACTTGACGTGTCCCATGCGATCGAGCATGACGTTGGAGGGTTTGATGTCGCGATGGATGATGCCCAAGGGGTGCGCGTGGGCGAGCGCCAAAGACAACTGCCGAGCGATCTCGCAGGCATCCGCCGTAGGGATCGGACAGATAATTCGCGAGAGCTTGCCCAGATCTAGTCCATCAACAAATTCCATCGCCAGATACTGCATACCCGAGTGCGTGCCTGCATCGGTGGCGGTGACGATGCCGGGATGTTGCAGTTGTCCAGCGGCACGAATCTCGCGTTCGAAGCGTTGCAGCGTTTGAGGGTGCGACCACTCGGTCGGGATGAGTTTGAGGGCGACGATCTTTTTCAGTTGGGTATGTTCGGCGCGATAGACACTCCCCATACCGCCGCATCCGATGCGTTCCAGGATACGATATTGGCCCACGGAAACTGGGGACGCGCCGGTTGAAAGATCCTCGCAGAGACGCCGCTGGACGGCCCGCCACGCCGCATCGATGGCTTGCTGGGCATCCGCAGGCGCTGGGTCGGTCGCGTCATGGAGGCTCGGGGCTTGCAGCGTCTCGCGCAGTTGAGCGCCATGCGTGGACTCCAGTTCCGTCAATCGCTGATTGCAAGGATCGCATGTCGAGATATGCGTATCGATGCTGACGCTGACGAAATCGTCGGCCACACCCAAGAGATACTCGACCAGGACGTCTTGGGAAGGGCAATCACAACGAGGAATGGAACTGCGGTTTACGGTGTCTGCCATGGAGTGCATTTTAAGTGACCTTGCGTGCATTTTCGCACAGTACGCTTTTTTCTGCCCGGCTTTTTCGATAACATACCCTGGAACATCAGAGAGTCGTTGGGAGTGTGACACGACAAGCCGATAGGTTGTTTCCTTATGAATTCGCAGTCCCAATCGACCGATTCCTTACCAACCCGCGGGTCTCTCTTGGCGGCGGCGATCGGTTCGGAACCGGAGGCGTGGCAAAAGTTGGTGACGTTGTATGAACCTAGAATATCGCTTTGGTGCCGCGGTCAAGGGCTCGATCAGCTCGCCACCTCGGATGTGATCCAGGATACGTGGATGTCGGTTGCCCGGGGCTTGGCGCGCTTTCGCTCCGAGCCCGGGCAAGGTGCCTTTAGGGCTTGGCTGCACCAGATCGTGCGACGCAGGATTGCTGACTATCGCCGGCGAGAAGTGCATGCGCCAGCGGTGGTGGGTGGCTCGAGCTTTGCGATGCGACTGGCCGAACTACCGTTCGAAGGAGAACCGCGAAGCGATGCTTCGGCAAGGTCGAAAGATGTCGTAGGGCGGGCGATGGCGATCGTGCAGCGCGAGGTGGAGCCCAAGACATGGCAGGCCTTTTGGATGTGTGTTGTCGATCAACATTCGACGGAAGAGGTCGCAAAGTTGTTGGAGATGACGCCTGCCAACGTTCGGCAGTGCCGCAGTCGAGTGCTTCGACGCTTACGGCAATCGATGGCATCCTCCGAGCCCAGTAGCTTGTGATCTTGAGGGAGCGAAAGCCAGCATGAGACGCCGGTGCGGCGACCACGTGCTCAGTCTTGTTGTCGAAAACCGCGGAACCACGGAACACACCGAATACACGGAAACAAGGCATAACCTCGACTCCGGAGGCTAACGCGCGCCGACAGTGAAGTGCGACAGTTCTTGTGCCCCCTTCGGGCTCAAACCAAACAGCCTTACGCGCGGTCGCCCCCTCAACCCCCCCGCCCCTTTCTCCCCCGGCCTTAGCCCCGGGGGCGAAGGGGTGCCAAGCGGTTGCTGTGAGTTCTTTATTAGCGAATATTAGTGTTCATTAGCATTTCGGAAAAACTCGACCGACCGAGTCCGGCGATAGTCGCATCGGGCCGCTTAGCCTGGGTTCGCAAGATCTTTGTTTTCGCCGACATCGCTCGGCGGGGTTTCTCGGGTGCTTCCAAGGGGCTCTAGCCGGATGCCCGCATGCAGGATCTTCAACTGGATGTTGAGCTTGAGATTGTCACAGCGCTCATGGATAACCTCCGATTGCTTGTTGAAGAGCAACGAGGAGTTCTCTTGGGTGTAATAGCCGTTGATGGCGCTGATCATGCTCAGCAGGTCACTGACATGGGACAAATACTGAAGGTTTTCCGAAAGCAAGGTCGGGTCGGTCACTCCTAGGATGTCCTTGTTGCTCTGAAGCATGCTCAAGAGACTGACCGACGAGTTCAATTCGTGAAAACGTTTGCGATACACCCACATTTCCAAACCCAACAAGGCCAGAAATCCTAAGAAGATGTTGATGAGGATCCCAAGAAAGGCATCGACCCCCTGAAACGCTTCGCTCGCTTCGGTCGCATTGAACTCAAATTGCTTGGATTGCAATTTAAGCGTGTCGCTTTCGAAAAGCTTCGCGAGACTTGCCAGGGTCGAACTGTTGATACCAGGCCGTGCCACAAGGACATTCGGGACCGAGTAAGTCAGGATCTCTCGGTCAGGGATGCGAGGTTCCTGGACGATGTAACCAGCCGGCATCCGAAACTCCTCTGGATACCGCAGATGCGTTCGATGCGCTCCGATATACGGCGAAGCAAACTCGAACCCCTGGGAAAGTACAAACTTCACCTTCGCAACATTGGCTTCATCGGTCACGTTGACGACCACAAAGATCGCGTCGACCTCCGATGGAATCGACTCAGCGACTTCGGATCCCTCGACGAGTGTCCCTAGCTTGCCCCAAGCGTAGCGAAAATCAACCGGATGGTCCAAATGCCACTTCCGAAAAAAATCCTTGGCCACCGAGTGGCTCCCCTCGTTCTCGGCATTGGTCAAAACCACCGAAATCGGATCGGTTGGGTCATGGCCCTTACGCGTCATCCATAGCACGACCTCCGAAAGCGGAGTCTGAAGGATATTCAGGGTTTTATTGATCGGAATTCCAGCTTGAATCAATGCCAAATCGGCTTTGCCGATGGACACCTGCTCGATCGCATCAGTCGACGATTCGACAGGATCAAAAACGATTCCGCTTTTGCGGAAGTGCTGCCGGTTCTCCTCGGTATAGTCCCCGCGAGGAAAGGCGATGGTCACTCGGGGGGTGTAAAAGAAGTTCCAATAGGCCCAAACCAAAAAGAACAGCAGTGCGAGCCCGAGGAATGCGGCCGGCAGACGGCCGAGCGAGAGCAACCGCCGACTGCTTTGCGAGATCCTTTGGGCAGCCCGAGCCGCCCGTTGGATCTCCTCGACAGCACCGGCAAGCCCCGTGTGCCCCGAGAGTTCTACGGCGATCTTGTCCCGTATTTTCTCCGCACCCTCAATGATGCCTTCGATCTTGAGACTCATCGTTTTCGAGTCCTTATGCTCATGTATCGAGCAACCACATTCAGAACCAACAATGCATTTAGAAGGGCATGATACCATGACTCGCGCCCGGTGACCTTACCTGCAAGCTGTACCCTGCAAGATGTACTCTGCATCTTGAGAGCGATTCCCATCGTAAGCGAGCGGGGCGAACTATGGCAGAGGCTTGGTTCTTCTTGGAATCAGGCGCCGGAAACGAAAAATATCCGCCTAGACTTTGCAATTCCCCAAGCTTTACACTCTCTGAAAATTCCATTGAACGTTGAATGCCTCTTGGCCGATGTACCCCAAGAGCATTCGAATGGGAGACCACCACGTCCACTGAGTTTGAGGTTCATGCACACGATCCAAAGTTCCAAAACCTCCGAAACTTCAATGCCGCTCGACGCACCGAATGGTGGATCGCTCCTGCGGGTTGCGGCTCGGACGCTGACCCTTGCGATCGCTTGCATCGCAGGGTTCTCGGCTGACGCCCACTGGTCGCTCGCCCAGGATTTCTCCCCGTACCTTACAGTCGATTCACCCGCCCTTACAGTCGATTCACCTGCCGAACCTCTCCCATACGGTTTTTCGGGAAACCTCGGGGATTTGAACTTTGAAATTCCCGATTCGATCCCCACAAGCAAACTTCGTCGCATCGATGGTGCCCCGGTCGAGTCCGATCCGATGCACTTGCCAAAGCCGGACGCCAAGTACCGCGTGTACCGTTCGAGCGAGACGACTACCGGATACATGCCTGGCGACGGTGAGCAATTCGGGTGGCTGGATTTTACGAGCATGCCTTACCTTGCCTCGACGCAATCCTCGGGCTTTACCACGGCGATGGGACTGCATCTGCTCTCGGGGCCCAATTCCGTACCGCTTCCACCTAGGCTTTGGGACTTTGTACTCGGCTACCAATCCAGAAACACATTCAGCGATAAATTCAGTTACGATCTGGCCACGAGCATCGGTGTCTACAGCGACTTCGAAGACAGCGCTCGCGAAGGAGTCCGCCCGCTTGGGCACGCCGTCGGATCGTTGCACAGCCGCGAGACCCTCGACTGGATACTCGGTGTGGACTACGTGAACCGGGACGATTTCAAGATCTTGCCGGTCATGGGATTCTCTTGGCATCATCCGCTCGGAGATCGCTGGCGTTTTGATCTTGTCTATCCCCGGCCTCGGATCCAGTACGCTTGGAGCGAAACGAGCCGAGTCTATATGAGCGGCTCGCTCGGCGGTGGGACTTGGGATATCGAAATGCCCCAAGAGATCGACGATGTGATGACCTATCGCGATTACCAGCTTCTCTTTGGACATGAGCAACTGACCCCCGGGGGAAACATCGCCGCGACCGAAATCGGTTTGGTCTTCAACCGACAGCTTCAAATGCGGCATTCGCTCCAACAGGTCGAGTTCGATGATGCGTTTGTTTTTCGGATGGTTGCTCGGCGTTGAAAGAGATGGAAGACCCGTCGTAAACGACGCGGGGGAGCCATTGGGGACAATTGCTCTACACTGAGGTAAACGACGAGCGGGGGAGCAATTGGGGACAATGGCTCTACACTGAGGCAAACGACGCGGAGGAGCAATTGGGGACAATTGCTCTACACTAAAGAAGCGGCGATGGTCGCTGATACTCGTACGGCGACGTTCCCAAAGGTGCTGCCGCCGCCAAGGTCGGTCAGACGCTCGCTGGTAAGGTCGTTCAGACTCTTCTTGTCCGGCGAAAGCTTAGGCCACCATTGCCCTACCGAAATGACCACCCCACGCTTGGCGTCCTCTGTGACGACCGCTTTTCGCTGGATCGATCCGTAACGGCTGGTAACTTGGATCGGCTGCCCATCGGCTATTTGGCAATCCGCCGCGTCCCCGGGGTG
>QWPJ01000211.1 GCA_003671195.1 Planctomycetota bacterium | reverse complement strand
CACTGAGATTGCGTTGTCCGTTTTTGAAAAACTTGCCGCGTGTTTTGTAATCCTAGAGAGCCGTTTTCCAAAGGCAAGGCAAGCGGTTAGAATCCCCAACGTTGTATCTTGTGTATTTTGACCAGTCTCACACAGAGAGATTCAGAAGAGGGAAGAAATGAGAGCTCAAGAAGTATTGAAGGCATCGTTGAAGATGACGCAGAGGGTCTATTCGAGCTATGTCAGCGATTTGACCGACGAGGAGTTGATGCTTCGTCCCGGTCCAGGCTGCAACCATATCGCTTGGCAACTCGGGCACTTGATCAGTTCGAATACCAGCATCCTCAATGCGGTCTTGCCCGGTGCGGCTCCGAGCTTGCCCGAGGGCTTTGATCAAAAGCATGGCAAGTCGAACAGTGCCAGTGATGATCCGAAGGATTTTCTGACCAAGGATCAGTATGTGGAGCTATTCAGCAAGCTCGACGAAGCGATCTTCGCGGCGATCGATCGTTTGAGCGAAGCGGACCTTGACCAGCCGAGTCCGGAAGCTTGGAGGGGCAAGTTCCCGACGATTGGCAGTTTGGCCGTAGTGCTCGTGGCCCACACGATGATGCATGTGGGTCAATGGGTACCGATTCGGCGCAAGCTGCAAAAGCCGGTTTTGATTTAGGTTTCTGTTGGCTCAGTCTTCCACAGGCATGAGTCGTAAGAAGTCGATGCCGACCATGTAGCCCGGGGCGGCATCGGCATTTTTGCCGAGGATCTGGATCTTGAGGATGTGCTTGCCCTGGGTCCATTCTCTGGCTGGCAGTTTGATGATTCCCGTGGTGACGACATCCGGTGCGTTGAAACCATCGATTGGCTCTCCGATGGGGATATCATCGACGAAGAGTTGGATGATGGCATAGTCGCGAGCTTTGGTCAGGACGATTTGGGGTTGGAACTTACCTTCTTTGGGTATTTCGAATTCCAGGCTCAAGGAGTCGTTGGGCTGTGCTCCGGTCCACCAGATGTGGTTATTGGAGCTCCAACGATCTTTGGGGAAAGCTCGCATGTCTTGGCCTTGGGTGTTTCCCCTGGTCTTCTGGAGGACCTTCATCGTTTCGGCTTCAATAGCTCCGGGCACGGTTCCTTCGGGGGCGAATTCAGGTCGGGGACCGCGCAAGGGGACTTGGGTTGGGCTGGCCAGATACCCGATGATGTCGCGGATTTCTTCGGGTTGCATTTGTTCGAGCAGTCCGTTGGGCATGAGCGAGAGTTCCGAGAGTTTGCGCTGTTCGACTTCGTCTTTGGGGACGACGACCAGATCGTTGATGGTTTTGAGTGTCAGTGCGCTATCGGTTTCTTTGGTGATCAATCCAGAGAGGACCCGTCCATCGTTGAGTTGCAGGAGGGTCATTTGGTAGTCTTTGCCGACGACCGCGTTGGGAGCAACGAGGTTTTCGAGAATGTAGTTCAGGTCTGCCCGGTTCGAGCCGGTCAGATCAGGACCGACTTTTTGTCCTTCGCCGAAGAGTTGATGGCATGCCATGCAGTGTTTATTGAACAGCAAGCGGCCTTGGCTCAGATCGGCTTTGGCAAGGATGTTTTTGGGGAGTTGCGATTTGTACTTTTCGATCGCTTGTTTTTGTTCTTCGGAGGAGGTTCCGACTTTGCCCCAGGATTGGTTGATTCGATCGACCAGGGGCTTGTCGTTGAGGCTGACCATTTGACGGACATGGAACGCGTGGATATCGGATCTTGCGATTTTTCCGGAATCGATCGCGTTGAGGAGTTTGTCGGCGAATGGTGCTCGAGATACGAGCGTGGCGATCGCGTCTTCGCGAGCCGTTTTATTGAATTGGGTATAGAGTCCGAGCAGCGTATCGGGGGTGTTTGCATCGGCCACGGCCGAGAGGGCTCGGATGGCAGGAGATTGGAGAGCTTCGGTATCCAAGACGGCATAGAGGCTCGGTGCGAGTTCTTTGTCGCGTCCTTTGACGAGAATATCCAGGGCCTGCTTGCGTTGCTCTAGGGGCCTGGATTTATCGACGAGTCGTTCGCGGAGTTGAGGAAAGGCGCGTTGGTCGCCGAAAGCGACGGCAGCTCGGAGTGCAAGTTCCTGGATTTCTGGCGAGTCGGCTTTGGCGAGTCGAACGTAGGCCTCTTTCCAATTCATAGGTTGGGGTACGTTGACGCGTCCTTCCATCGATTGGAGGATTTGCTCGAGGGCATCGGCTTGTTTTGGGGTAGGCCAGTTGACCAATTCGCCAACGAGTGCTTCGAGCCCTTGAGGGTCCGAGGCGGCCCTTCGAACGATGTACTGTTCGATCTGTTCGATCTTGCTGTTGCTGGCCAAATCCAAGGCCCGCTTGGGGTCCATAGCGACCAACGGTTCGATGCCGTACCAAGCGACCAGGGGAATGTTTTTGTCTTTGGCGTCTGCTTGGTGATCCAAGAGTCCTTGGGCGATCCCCCAACGCACTTGAGGATCCAATCGATTGATAGCCGAGGCCAGATACAATCGTACCATCGAGTCGGATTGCTTGTTCGCTGCAAGTTCGGCGAAGAGTTCAAGTGCCTTCGGAGGGACTTGTTTGTCTTCGCAGAGCAACTGGATGGCCCAGGCGACCGCATAGGGGGATGGATGATTCAAGAGGGATTGGAGTTTTCCATCGTCGAGCAGGCCTGTTGCATGAGCCAACCAGATTCCGCGCAGGACGCGCGTTTCCTGATCGCTTGAAAGAAGCTTGTCGATCTGGCTTTGGACTTCAGCAGTGTTCATTTTGCCTTCAGCGGCTCGTTGCTGAAGGAGTCGGCGAGAGACCCGAACGAACCAATCGTTTTTGTGCCAAGCCAGTTCGGCTAAGTCCTCGTCGGATAGTTTGGACAGATCGACTTTTTGGCGGTTAGGGACTCCGTAAGCGATATTGTAGACACGCCCGTTGGTACGGTCCCAGATTTCGGGGTTAACGCGGTGGCAAGCGTTTCGATCGTACCAGTCGATCAGGTAGGCAGAGCCATCGGGTCCGGTACGCAGATTGATCCCGCGGAACCAACGGTCGTTGGACAAGAGCAGATCGTCGCCATGTTTTCCGACGTAGCCGCTTGCGTCACGAACCAACCGATCCATGTTGACCCGGTTACCATGGATGTTGTTGAAGAAGATCTGGTTGCGATACCGATCGGGCCAATTGTCACCGAGGTAGATCATCGCACCGCAGTGGGCGTGTCCTCCTCCTGCATCGGAGGTGTCGTCTTGAATGCCCGGTTCGTGGCCCCACCAAGCGTGGTCGCCGATACTTCCCGCATAGTGCAAGTGATCGGCGATGGTTTTGATATCCGAGTAGACGTAGCGGTTGAAATGCTCGCCGGCTTGACGCTGGTAGTGTGCCCCTTGGATGACATGGTACAGGTGCGGGATCACACAGGCGGTGATGAAGGCTTGGCCGTGGTCATTGAAATCGACACCCCATGGATTGGAGGTCCCCCAGGCGAAGACCTCGAATTGGTGCGCCGTCGGATGGTATCTCCAGACGGCCGCGTTCATCGGTGTTCGTTGGTTATCTGGGGTTCCTGGCTTGCCGACTTTGCTGTGCGTAAAGACACCGTGGCATCCATAGAGCCAGCCATCGGGTCCCCAGTTCAGCGCGTTGAGGGTCTCGTGGGTGTCTTGGTAACCGAATCCGTCCAAGAGAATTTGAGGTTTGCTGTCGGGAACATCATCACCGTCGGCATCGGGGATAAACATCAAATACGGAGCGGCCCCGACCCAAACGCCTCCGAAGCCGACTTCTAGGCCGCTGACGAGGTTAAGTCCTTCGATGAAGGGTTTTCGAGAATCAAAAACACCGTCTTGATCGGTGTCTTCGAGGATGACGATCTGATCGATCCCCTGCCCTTCAGGTGCGCGTTTGGGGTAGGTGTAAGCTTCGGCGATCCAGAGTCGTCCTCGGTGGTCAAAGGCCATGGCAACCGGTTGGTGGACTTGGGGTTCCCCGGCAGCGAGTTGGACGTGAAAGCCTTCGGGTACGGTCATGTGGGCGGCCGCTTCGATGCCCGAGAGATCCTCTTTGAGTTCGCGGCGAGGTTTTGGCCGGGAGGCTTCGTAGGCGATTCCGTCGAGTTGCTTTTGCTCGTGGCGCAGGACATGGCAGCCGAGCATTCCGCCCACGATGATGTCGGGCGATTGATTTCCGTCGATGTCGGCAATGACGATTTGGCGGCCGATTCCGGCCGAGTCGTCGGCTAGATGTGAGATCCATTCGATCCCGTTTTCAGAGCGGCTCAGTTCGAACCAACAGACGACCGCTCCGGCATCCCAGTCGGCGCTTTGGCGATGATGGGACCAATAGGTTTTTCCAGTGACGATGTCTTGGAGCCCATCGCCATTGATATCGGCCAATTTGACCGAATGGAGTTCGGATACATGGATTCCGTAGGGGTTTTCGGAGGGTTTGCTCCCCATGATCAAGTGGCGTTTGAATTGCCGTTGGCCTTCTGTTCCCTTTTGTTGCTGCCACCACACGAGCCCATAGCCATGGGCATCGAGGCTGGTGATCACATCATTGAGCCCGTCGGCATCGACATCGTAAGCGAACATATCGGCTCCGCCTGGGCAAAACGGGACCGCTTCAAAATCCCATACGCCTTGCTTTTCAGTGCCAGGGTTTTTGAACCAACCGTTGTTGGCCATCACATCGAGCTTGCCGTCTGAGTCGACATCACCAACTCCCAGTGCGTGTCCGAAGCGTTCGTGTGCGACGACTTCGGAGATGCGGGTAAATTTCCAAGCCTCGAAGTTCATCCCCGATGGCTCGGCATATCCGAACATCCCTGCTCGGGTGCAGACGAGTTCGGGTTTACCATCGCCGGTTATATCGGTGAAGGCCGGAGATTCGTTGGAGACCCAATCGAAGACTTGATGTTTGGTCCAGTGTCCATGCGAGGCGACCTGTTTGCCGGGGTTCTCGTAGACGTAGGCTGGAGTGCCGGGAAAGCCGACGGTCAGAACGTCGTTGAATCCGTCGGCGTTGAAGTCATGGACCCAAGCGAAGAAATGGTCCGCATAGGCGTTCATCGGTTGGGGCTTGGGAGCATAGATCTCATGCGAGACCTTGAACTCCGGACCTTCGAACCAGTAGGGTCCGTAGACGACATCGGGTTTGCCGTCGGCGTTGAGGTCACCGACCCCTGCCCCTTCGCTGAAGTAGGTCTTCGTGAGGGCTTGGCGGTTAAAGGAGTGGGCGGTTCCTTGCAACGTTTGGTCTTGGGCAACACACGGATTTACGGAACACGGATTTACGGAGCATGCCAGGAGCCAAGCCATGCAGGCCAAGCGCCGATGCACAAGAGCCCCGGAGAGGTTCAAAAGCGATGAAAGGATCATGAGAGCTTGATTCGTGGAGGGTTGATTGCGCGGAAGTCCAAGAAGTCATCGATTTGACTTTTGCAACACCGCCCCATTTTAGTCGAAAACGCGCCGCATGGCGGCGCGTTGGGAGCGAGGATAGGTCGTTCGATTTGCGAGAAATGGCAGGTTGAGGATCCCTTGCCATGGGCAGTAAATTTAGACGTATCCTTGATGGACCGGCTTGATGACCAGCTCCGGGATATGGACTCTGGCTGGCAACGCGATGATCGATGCGACGACTTGGCCGACATCGCTGGGACGAAGAATCAACTCCCTTTGCTCTTGGGATACGGGAACCGGTCGTTGCTCAAGGATGGGTGTGTCGACTTCTCCTGGGTAGATGTTCGTGACTCGGATCCCCTCGGCGCCGACTTCGTTGGCCACGCAGGTACCCAGTGCGGTCATTGCGAATTTGCTGGCGGCATAAGCGACCCCGCCGAGAGCCAAAGCCCGCTTTCCGGTAACGCTCGAGATATTGATGATCGTTCCGCTGTGGCATTTGCGCATTTCGGGGAGCGTCGCGTAGATCATGTTGTAGGCACCCGTTGCATTGATGGCCATGACTTCGTCCCATTGTTCAGGTCGCATTTGGCCGATCGTACGGTTCTTGATGTTCACTCCTGCGGCATTGACCAGGACATCGATCGAGTCCCATTGCTTGCGCACTTGATCGACGAAGTCTTGGACGCTCGTGCGGTCGGTCACATCGAGGGGAAGTCCGATAACCTCGGGGTTGCCTAAAGCGCGCAATTGCGAGGCGGCTTGTTGGACCACATCATTGCGGCGAGAGCCGATGGCGACTCGCAGGCCGGCTTGGGCAAGGGCTTGAGCAATTCCGAATCCGATCCCGGTCGCGCCGCCGGTTACAATAGCGACCTGAGTGGTAGTTGATTCCATGGTTTTGAGGTTTGGTGTTGGGGTTTGGTTTTGGGATGAGCCGTTGGGGTTCGAGGTCGGTCACTTTGATCACTCGAACGTTGAAAACGTCGGTCCATATGAGACCAACGTTTATGGTAACGAGCCTGCGCCGATTCGCGAAGAGTGGGCGACTTGAGGAAAATTTCGAAAATCGACTAAGAAAAAGGACTCCTGTGCGTTGATAGGGTGTCGGCACGGGACGACGGGCCCAGTCAGAGCCCTTACGGAAAAGCAGAGTAACGGTTGCATTGTGGTATCAGAGGGAAATTCCATTCAGAGCGATACGGAATGGCTTGAATCGGTTTTCGACCGACTTGAGGGACCTTTGCTTGCCTATTGCGGCCGACTTGTCGGAGGCGACTTCGACAGGGCGCAGGACTGTGTCCAGGAGGCGTTTCTTCGCTTGTGCAAGGCCTCGCGAGGGCAGGTTGAGTCCTATGTCGATGCTTGGTTATTCAAAACTTGTCGAAATATAGCGATGGACCTCCATCGCCAGGAGTCCCAAATGGTCCGTTCATCCCATGAGTTAGCGATCGACCAGATCGCCCCCTCGGAGCTCGATCCGCAGCTTGCCTTGGCAGCCAAGGAGCAGCGAGAGTCGCTCGAGGCGAGCATCGGTCGTTTGCCGGTTTTAGAAAAAGAAGCGGTGCTGCTGAGGTTAGGGCAAGGCCTTTCCTACAAGCAGATCGCAGAGGTGATGGAACTGAGCGTCTCGCATGTTGGAGTGCTTTTGCACCAAGCATTAGGCAAGCTCAGAGCCACGATGAACCCAGACCGCCGATCGCAGAGCTGACGGTTTGCTGAGGCTCAAACGACTCGATCCGATTCCAACTACAAGATTCCCTAGAGATCCACATGTCCAATACCAACAATCCAGATAAGCAAAATCCAGATAATCGCAATCCAGATAAGTACACTTCTGAGCCGCATCCTTCGGATCGGTCCAGTGGAACCTACATTTTTGAGCCATGGCATCTGACGGCCTATGCGCTCGACGAGCTAGACGATTCGACAAGGGCTTCGGTCGATGCTTGGTTAGTCCAGCATCCTGAGGGTCACAAGGAGGTCGAAGCGACAAGGCTTGTTGCAGACAGAGTCGAGCAAGAGCTCGGCAGGTTGCCCGAGGGTTTGGAACTCGATCCGGCACGAGCTAGCAGGATTCAAGAAGCGATTGCATCGACGCATTCGGAAATCGGTTTTGATGGAATCCAGGGGACCGAGGTGTGCTTGCCATCGTCCGACTCGATGCCCGATTCGATGCTCGGAGCGAATTCTAGTGTCAGCAAGAGAAATCGCAGGAGACGATTTCTTATAGTGATGGCCACGGGAGCCGCGGCCGGATTGGGTGGCTTTGCGTTTTGGGCAAATCGTCACCTTGGGGATCGTCTTAGAACATTGAGTGCCAAAATGGAAACGCCTGCATCTAGCATTGAGTATTTTGAACGCTCGCTAGATATCGTCGAGCATGATGATGGCCTAAGTCAGGTGGACCCTTTGGTAAGGGGTCGTAGCTCAAGCACTGGAGGAAATCCGGTGGTAGGTGATCCAGTGGTTTTAAGCAGCCGCGATACTTTGAATGGAGCTGCGGATAAATTTTCGTATAACGGTCCGGATAAAGCGCTTATGCCTAGGCTCCAAGAGGGGCGCGCCGAGCAGGAGCTTGTCGAACAGACCGAACAGAAAGTCGAACAAAAAGTCGAGAAGCTAGAGAAACAGCAAGCCTCCGAATCGCGGTTCTTTGAGGATGCGTTGGGGAAGAACGCAGAAAAAACGTCGGATTTCCGGAGGATGCCTTCGGGGGGCGGACTTGGGAGTGGACTTGGGGCTGGTCCAGCTATTCCAGATAGTCCATCTAGTCTTAGAGGTGGTTTGGAGGTCTCGCCGAAGAAGGAAACACTGCAGAGAGCTAAGCAGAGCGATTCGAAGACGGATTTGTCGTTGAGTCTTGAAAAAAACAATCTGGCAGAAAGAGGGACAGCAGGAGAGGTTCTTGGGGATCGCGAGTTTCCAGACGATCTTTTATCGAACGTTCCGAGTCGACGCAAAGAGAACCCTGATGCGGATCGGGCTGCTGGGGATCGATCCGACTCGCTGCCCGAGACCCCGTTTGAATCGGTGCTCAAGGAGCCTTTATCGACGTTTTCGATCGATGTCGATACGGCTTCGTATTCGAAACTTAGGCAGTATGTTTTGGAGAACAAGGTACTGCCTAGCCCCTCGACGATTCGGATCGAAGAGTGGCTCAATTACTTCGACTATGGATATCCTGGACCTGTGGGTGACGATCCGTTTGCGGCGCATTTGAGGATGGGCGATTGCCCATGGAATGCCAAGCATAAATTGGTGCGCGTCGCGATTCAGGCAAAGAAGGTGGCCAATGAGGAGCGTCCGAATTCGAATCTTGTCTTTTTGATCGACGTGTCGGGATCGATGGCCGATGCGAACAAATTGCCTCTGGTGAAAAAGACCTTGGGGCTTTTGTTGGCCCAGTTGCGACCGCAGGATCGGGTAGCGATTGTGGTGTATGCGGGGGCGGCTGGATGTGTTTTGCCCAGCACCGGCGGGGATCGCAAGGATCAAATTTTGGCATCGATCAACGAGCTACAGTCCGGAGGATCGACCAATGGGGGACAGGGGATCGAATTGGCTTACAAGATCGCCAAAGAAAACTTCATCCCGGGTGGGGTCAATCGCGTGGTTTTGTGCACCGATGGTGATTTCAATGTAGGAGTCACCGGGACGCCGGCTTTGGTAACGATGATGCAAGAGCAAGCCAAGAGCAATGTCTTTTTGACCTGCTTGGGCTATGGGATCGGAAACTACAACGATTCGATGATGGAGCAGGTCTCCAACCAAGGTAATGGGACTTATGCGATGGTCGACAGTGAACTTGAGGCACGTCGGGTGATGACCGAGCAGTTGTCAGGAACGTTGATGACGGTGGCCAAGGATGTGAAGATTCAGGTGGAGTTCAATCCTGCGAAGGTTCATTCGTACCGGTTGATCGGATACGAGAATCGAAGGTTAGCGGCTGCGGATTTCAACAACGACAAGAAGGATGCTGGCGAGATTGGAGCTGGGCATCGAGTGACGGCTTTGTACGAGATTGTTCCGGTCGGACAGGATGGAACGATTCCAGGGAGCGTTGATGATCTGCGATACGCCAAGGGCAGTCCGGAATCGCCGCGGGCAGCGGGCGGCCTGGGTGAGACTTCGAACGAATGGATGTTCCTGAAGATACGATCGAAACGCCCCGAGTCGAGCGAAAGTACCAAGCAAGAATTCACTTTGGGGGAAGTGGCAAGCCAGAGGGCTTATGAGGGCGAGCAAGGCGATTACGACTGGGCCACGAGTGTGGCAGAGTTCGGATTGCTCATGCGTCGCAGCGAGCTTGCACCCGAGATGCAGTGGGAGAAGATGCTCGGACGAGCGATGGACAGTGCAGGCCAAGACGCCTACCGTCGCGAGTGCATTTTGATCATGCAACGGGCTAGGGATTTGATGGGTAAGTAGTCCTTCTAGGAGTGGGTTGCTATATAAAAAAAGACAGCCCGCTTGTTGCGGGCTGTCTTACGATGTCCGAGAGACCTCAGCGTTTAGAGTCCTCTTAGGGCGTACTGGATCCCGAAGGTGAAGAAGGTACCGAGGCTGAAGTTCAAGATCTCTTCGCTTGGTTTAAATCGCAGGACCAGGATGTCTCCGGGTTGGACCAAGATTCGTTCGCGGGGATCGACATTTGCCTTAGCTAAATCGACTGCGATCGTAATCTGGCCGTTGCAAGGAGTCTTGCGGAGCACGTAAAGCATTCCAGGGGGAACTTGTCCGACCATTCCTCCGATTCCACCCATGCCACCACCGCCACCGCCATTCTGTTGCCTAGAGATTCCTCCGCCGGACAAGGCCATCGCCGTCAGGACATCCAAGTCATAGTCCCGAGGGATTTTGTGTTCACCGCCAGGTAGCAACCCTCCAGTGTAGAAGACTTCAGCATCTCGGGACTCGATGTAGACGATGTCTCCATCCTCAAGTACCACGTTTTCGGGACCGAATTCAGGAATGGTTCCAGGGGGCAGACGCAATGGAATCTTCAGGATCGAAGGATCTTCTGGGAGCGGAGGGGGGCAACCGCAGGGGTCAGGGTTGCAATAGTACTGTTGGTAGAACTGCTGAACGAACTCGTCGCGCCGACGTTGGTCGGCTCGGGAGGCACGAAGTATTTTGACTTCGTTCTTGGCGTTGACCCCGGGCAATCCACCCGATTCCATCAAAGCGTTGAGGACATCGTTTTGATAAGCCTTGAGCTTGAGCATACGTCCTGTGGCACTGTAGTCGGTCGCTCGGGTGAAACCTGCTTGCCCTGCACCGCCTCCGCCTCCGCCAACTGCGCCCATGTCTTGACGAATGACGATGACATTGTAGGTCCGCTCTTTCATCAAAGTGACGATCGGCTGCAACCGGCTCGATTCGCGTAGGATCTCGGAGTCGAGATAGTATTTGCGGATCAAGTCCCGAGTTTGATCGATCGTCAGTCCCCGGACCTTGATCGGCTCGAGATTCGGTAGTTGGATCGTTCCGTCATTGATCACCGCGATTGGGAAACCTAACGACGGATCGAGTTGGCTCGTTGCGTCTGGGAAGTTCACCGGTGGCGGCTCAGGAGGGCGGTCTGGGGGAACAAACGGCAAAATACCTTCGATATAGATACCTAGGATATCGCCATCGTCGAGCAGATAATCTCGTGGAGGCTCCTGGGACAGACGGGCCGGGTCCAGTGGAACCAGATTGTTCTTGCTCTGGGCCAGGAACTGCGGAGGAATCCGCCGTGCTGGGATTCCAGAGATCGGCTGCGTGATCGTCGAACAGCCGGCGCTGAGCATTCCGAGAAGTGCTAGCCCGACGGAGCTTGCTCGCTGAAGCCAACTCATCGACCGCGTATTGAAGTTCTTTTTGATACTCATATTCTTGTACTTCATTCGTAAGGTTGCTTACTCAATAGTCCGCCACAGGAGCATTGTGCTTACGATTTCTGATCGCAATCGACAATGCCAATCCGTTCAGGCTAAGGTTGGCCGATGGGTCCGGGGATTACCGGGTTTGGAATAACTTGGGAAGGGATCGCCGACGGAGGTATTGCTTGGGAAGGAAGACCCTGGACCGGCGCAATTTGCGGAGCGACGACTTCTGATTCGAGATACTCCACCGGGGGAGTTCCTTCAGGAACAGGAGACATCAACGAGCGATTGCGGTCGAATGGAGGAACCGGATAATGACCGTTGTATTGGCTAGGCATCTTGTTGTGCTCGACGTACTGCTTTTGGATCGCTGAGGAAGTCTGGATTTGGTTCCACATCCCGACCCCCTCCTCCTCGGCCGCTTGGGCTCCGTGAGGGAAACCAGCGAACCAAGCAGCCACTCGGGCTTGGCCCTCGGAGGACTGATAGTTCCAATTCCAATATTCCACCGGTGGAAAGGCTGGTGTGCAACCACTGCCACTGTCGGCTACTTGCATGTATCCGGCTCGGAAACCACGTTGGAAGTCCTTGAGATACTTCTGATCGACGAAGCAGTGTTTTCGCGAGTGCCATGACTTACCCGACATCGAGTAAGCTCGGCTGCTCATGATGTACTCATTCATGTCGTTGTTGTACTTGAACAGGTTGCTGATCCCCGTGACAGCAGTGCAACCACCGCTCGGTAGAAGCCCTAGGCTCAAGACCACAATACAGATCAAGCGTCGGTTATTTCCCAGACGATCGGGACCCGCATGATCATTCCTATCCACTCGTCGTTTTTGGAACATCGACGATTCCCCTTGTTTGCGTAAGTAGTTGCCAGAATGCTAGCAAGACATCTCTGGCCCGATGATGGATACCTACTACCCATCATTCGGTTTATCGCATGGAGGGGCGTTTAAAATTTAATGATTATGACGATGAAGCATCGGAATCGGCTTTTTTGCTCTATTCCAATCGTAGGATCAAGTAATGGAACGGTTTGAATCGACTCGAGGGCACCGGATGAACGATGGATAAGCTATCATCGGGTATGAGAATGGAAGGTGGCCGTGGCAAAAAGAACAACGACGGAAATCCCAACTGCATCGCAGCCTGGGGGTCAAAAGGGCCCCGTCGGATCGGTCGTGCTCAGCGTGTCCGAGAGGTATGCGATCGGAGCGATCCGAGTGCTTTCGCTTTTCCTACTTTGGATTTCCCCCTGGTATTACGGAGGGGCAACTTGGTCCTTCCAATACCTATTGTTTTATCCAGCATGCGTGCTTGCGATCGCCTTGGGGATCTTCTCGGTTATTTCGCGGGCGAATCGTCGAGGCTCAGGGCTTCCCCCAGTTCCAGCCTGGATTCTTTTGTTTCTAGGGGTATTTGCTCAAATTCAAAGCGTCCGAACTTGGGACCTCGATTCCCAGGCGGCTCGAAATCTACCGTCGGTACAAATGCAGCGGATGGCTTTGGGGATCGCTTCGGATACAACGGAGAAATGCAACCTCGATTCGATCGCACCGGAGCACCGAAAGCTGGCCTTGAGCGTCGAGCCTTTGAGCACGCTGGGAGCCTCCAGTAGCCTGTTTCTCTGCGGATTATTGATCTGGGGTGCAAGCGTCGTCTGGGGGCATCGAAAGGCATACCCATCGTTGCTCTTAGGATTGGTGCTGCTGGGGATTCTCGTTGGAGGATTTGGCGTCGTCGGAGCCTTTTTTCGAAGCAAGCCGAATTTGCTGGGGCTCTTTTATGGATCCTCTTTTTCGGTTTTTGTCTCCAAAAATTCCGCGGGTGCGTTTCTGAATATCACCCTGGCGGCTGCACTGGGACTGGCGGTCTGGAAAGGTGAAAAAATCTATTCTGCTGTCGATCGGCAATTGCGATCTCGCGATACGAGGCAATGGCCATGGAACGCGAAGTTCCAGTATTGCTTGAAAACCACCTTCGAGAAATTGGATCCCTCGGCGGTTCTCTCTATTCTGTCGGTCTTGCTTTTGGCGTTCTGTATGGCGATCAGTCTGTGCCGAGGAGCATTTCTCAGCGCGATCGTCGGCTTGATGGTTTCCGTTGCCGTCGCATGGCCGGGCAAGAGGCGTTCGGCTTTGCTCTTGGGTTGCTTTGTCGCGATGGTCACAGCGGTCGTAGCCATGGCGAGCTTGCAACTGGACCAAACTTCGCTAAGTCGCATCGAGAGCATCGAAAATTTCGATGTCGAACTGGAAAAACAGACAGGGCGACTCTACATATGGGGCGTCGCGAGCCGCGCGGCGATGCACTATGGTTGGCTTGGCTCTGGATTAGGGACTTTTCACGTCGCTGCCCTACCCTTCCAAGTCCCATCCTCCGAGGGTTGGTATTACCATGCCGAGAGCCTAGTGGCCGAGACGGTTGTGACTTTAGGCTTCCTCGGTTCGCTTGCCGCATTAGCCGCATTGGTCGTCTCGGTGCGATGTCTGCTTGGAATCTATCACACGGAACGGTTTCGAGAGTATTTGCCTCTCCAAGTCGCCGGTGTGTTTTTTCTCTCGAGCCAAGCCCTCCATGCCTGCATCGATTTCGCTTGGATCCTACCAGGAGTTTATGTCCCAAGTGCGCTGTTCCTTGGCGCCATCCTCGGTGGCTTCGCCGAATCGCGGCGAGCCTATCGCCGTATTGAAAACATCGAAGTTCGCCAACCGAGTCGATCGGCCTTGAATCGTAATATCGTCTCTGGGATTGGATTCGCCGCATTGTGCTTGCTCTTTCTATTGGGTAACCAACGGGCTGTGTCAGTTCTGGCATTCGCCGAAAGGATGGAAAAGGAACTGCGTCTCGAGGGTGCTCCTGGAACCGCCAAAGGGAATGCTCTGGACTCTCGACCACATGTTGAGCGATGGGTCGACTCCTCTGCATACGCATATTCACCCGACCCTAGTGCGAGGGTCTCACAAAGTTCGACGCTTTTGAGGCTGCTTGCCAACTCAATTGTTTACGATACACGCGTCGAACTTTGGGAAAAGCGACCTGCGAACGCTCCGAGCGATCTTGCCTGGAACCAAACTTCTCCGGTCGTCATGCGTCTTGCACTCGAATCGGCTTCTGAGCCCCAGCGCGCAGCATCCGACCGAGCAAGCGTGATCGAATCGATCGGCGGCAACATGACGCTCGATCGACTTTCGCGAGCCAACTATTGGTACACCCGAGGTCAGTTGCTCTCTCCCCTGGATTGGCGATTGTCATGGGGCCGGCTCTCTACGGCCCTTGAATGCTCCCCCGAGCAGCTCAAGCCGCTGGTACCCGTATTTGCCGCAACTTCGTCCCATGCTCCATCGAACTTAACCTCTTGCTCCTTGCTGCTCCATTCGGTGCTGAGCGAGCAAGAGCGACTCGACTTATGGCAACGCGCCGTGCGAGCCGACCGCAAAGAATCGATTCCGATCGCTAGGGTCATGACGGGGATGTATCTTGACGGACAAATTCCCATCGAGACATTTCCTGAGGATCCGCAAGTGCTGCGGAAACTCTACAACGAAGTCTTCACCCAGAAGTCTTATCCGGCGACGCACGAATTGCTCGCAGATCGACTGGTCGAAGCCAGCTCGAAAGTATCTTGGACCGGTCTGCGAAAATCCACTTGGATGGCCGATATCGCTCGGGAGACTGGGCGAAGCGACTTGGAAATCGAAAACCTTACGATTATCCTTGGGCTCGACCGAAGCAACGTGCCGTTGCTCAAACGCCTGGTAACGCTTTTGATCGACGCAGGGCAAAAGGACAAGGCACGAAGCACACTCAGGCAACTGATCCGCGCCGCGCCGAGCGATCCGGCGATCGATTCGTTCAACCAACAACTCGCTGGAATGGAACCTTGAAGAGCGTTTGTATCATCAATGTGGTAGGGCTCACGCGTGAGTTGCTCAACCATGCGCCTCGCATCGCGCAACTCGGTGCGCCTCGCGTTTGGACTCCACCGGTTCCGGCAGTCACATGCACCGTCCAAGCCACCCTGCTTACTGGAAAGATGCCCGATGAACATGGCATCGTAGGCAACGGCTGGTACGAACGAAGTTCTGCGGAAGTCCGATTCTGGCAGCAATCCAATCGACTGATCTCCGGAGACTTGCTCTACCACGGAGTCGATACGGCCAAGATGTTTTGGTGGTTCAATCAGCATTCCGGAGTCCGATGGAGCGCCACTCCCAAGCCCCACTACGGATGCGATGGCTCGAAAGTATTCGATATCATCGATGATACCGGTTGCCGTTTGGTCGACCAATTAGGACCCTTTCCCTTTTTCTCCTTCTGGGGGCCAAACGCAGGCCTACCAGCGAGCCAATGGATCGCAGAGGCGACGGCCAAGGTCATGCGAGAGCAACGCCCTAGACTGACGCTCTGCTATCTACCCCACTTGGATTACGACTTCCAGCGTTACGCCAAACCCGATCTACAACGTGTCGCCGAAATCGACCGCTGCGCCGCGATCGTCATCGACGCGGCCCAAGACATCGGTGCAATCCCGATCGTCGTCTCCGAATATGGACTCGTCAGCGTCACTCGCTCCGTTGCGATCAATCGTATCCTCCGGCAACATGGACTATTAACGGTTCGCCAAGGTCCTTACGGCGAAATGCTCATTCCTGGAGATTGCAAAGCGTTCGCAGTGGCTGACCATCAAATTGCGCACGTGTATGTCAACGATCCGAGCCAATTCCAACGCGTCGGTCAGTTATTGGCCGAACAACCCGGTATCCAAGCTGTCGTAGCTCCGGAGGAACTCCGGCTCAAGCACCCTCGGAGTGGCGACTGGATCGCAATGGCTAAGCCCGACGCTTGGTTCTCCTACTACTATTGGAACGAGGATCGACTCGCTCCGGATTTTGCAAGAACAGTCGATATCCATCGCAAGCCGGGATACGACCCTTGCGAACTTTTTATCACTTCCAAATTGCGGGCGATGTTCCGAGTCGCACAAAAGAAACTCGGATTCCGTATGAAGATGGACGTGATTCCACTCGATGCGAGCTTGGTCGGAGGAAGCCACGGATTGGTCAACTCCCTGGAACACAATCCTGTGGTGATTGGCCCAGATGCCCCCGAGGATATCCTCGAATTCAAAAATTACATTCGAGGGCTTTTGGATGTACGCTGAGCCGAGGATTCTTTAGGCAGTTTAGACGAGCCGTTCGCCGCGCCCGTAGCGACTCGCCGCAGATTGATACAACTGCAGCGCTTGGGGAAGCTTGGCCGATAACTCTGCAGCCCGTCGGTCATCGCTCGGGTGCGTCGAGGCCCACTCTGGAGGTGACTCGGAGCCTGATTTTGCATTACCAAATCGGCCCCAGAACAAAGGGGCTTCCGAGGGATCGTAACCCGCCTTGGCCATCAATTGGATTCCGATCGAGTCGGCCTCGCTCTCGTGGTGGCGACTGTAAGGCAACAGGATGCCGTATTGTGTGCCTGTACCAAAAGCTCGCATCGCTAGATCGCGAGTCATCGGAGTCGTTTCACTCATCGCCCAACCGAGCATCGCCCCGGCTCCTTGTACACCGGCTTGCTGGCTCATTCGCTCCGCACCATGACGAGCTAGAGCATGGGCGATCTCATGGCTCATCACCACAGCCAATCCAGCTTCGTTCTCGCAAGACGGTAGGATCCCCTCGTAGATGGCCACCTTACCCCCAGGCAAGCAAAACGCGTTCTGGGTTGGATCGGCCAAAAGGCGAAACTCCCACTGAAATCCCTGCGCATTGGCGACTGCTGCAATGCGCTGGCCCGTCCGTTCAACGGCTTGAACCCACGAGGGATTCGCAGAAGGTTTCGATTTCGAAATGACATCGGCATAGCTCTGCTCGCCGAGCGACATTTCCATCGACTTGGGTATGAACACCAACTGCGGACGACCCGTCATCGGTGTGGACCTGCATGAGCAGCACATCGAGAGCCCCACGCAGCCCATGCTCGCGAGCATCGCGCGACGAGTCGTCAGGTTGGTATCGTATTTTTCAGGCATGGCAGGGACTCCCTAGCGTTTCGACGGAACACTCCCCAGGGAAAATAACGCAAACAGATCGCTCAGACCAAGAGGGATTTCGGATACTTGAGCTCCGAATATGGCTTAAAATCTACCTCTCAAATGGACCCCAAGAACCTCTTTGAGCATCGATTGCTGTCATTCGAACGAATCCCCTCTCCAAATCTAGGACGATACCAAAGGTCGCCAGGAGCTACTTGCACACTGATGAATACACGATTTCATTCCCTTTTGATCGCATGCGTCTGCTGGCTCGGAGTCCTCGCAGGGGGCCAAGCCCAGGAGATCGTTTATCGCTCCGAGTTGGTTTTCCCATTGCGTGCCGACCATAACCATGCGCCGAGCATAGTCGAATTGCCAGACGGATCGTTCCTGGCCTCCTGGTACCGTGGATCCGGAGAGCGCAAGGCCGATGACGTCGCGGTCTTCGGAGCGAGGCTTCCCCGAGGTTCCCAGTCCTGGTCCGATCCTTTTGTGATGATCGATACACCGGGCTTCCCCGATGGGAATACGGCCATGATGGTCGATGCCAAAGGCTCCTTGCACTTGTTTTGGCCGTTGGTACTTGCCAACACTTGGGAGTCGTGTGTCACTCAGCAATTGGTAAGCCTCGATCCGATCGGGACCGGGAGTCCGAAGTGGGACCGTAAAGAGTGCCTGTGGCTCAAACCCGACGACTTCAGCGCCGAGGCCAACTCCAAGCTCGATGCCCTTTTGGATACGCTTCCCAAGCCGCTTTCCAAAGAGCTTCAGGGCAAGGTCGATGAGGTACGCGGACGATTTGGCGATAAGCTCTTTCAAAGGCTCGGCTGGCAGACCCGATGCAAACCCACGGTCTTGCAATCGGGAAGGCTTTTACTTCCTCTTTACTCGGATACCTACTCTTTTTCTTTGATGGCCATCAGCGATGACCAAGGACGGACTTGGCGGGCCAGCAAACCGATCATTGGTTATGGCAATATTCAACCTGCGGTGGTTCAAAAGAAGGATGGCAGTTTGGTCGCTTACATGCGCGAGAATGGTTTTACAGAGAAAATTCGGACTGCCACCTCGAGCGATCAAGGCGAGAGTTGGTCCGATATCGCGAGCTTGGAACTACCCAACCCCGGATCGGGTTTGGATGCGGTTCGCTTGAAAAATGGCCACTGGATTTTGATCTACAACGACACCGACAAGGGCCGCAATCGTCTGGCTGTATCGGTATCGCTCGATGAGGGCCAGAAGTGGTCGAAGCCCAAGTATCTCGAGAACGAGCCTGAAGGTTCATTTCACTATCCAGCGATTATTCAAAGCTCCGATGGTCGCCTTCATGCAATCTACAGCTACTTTGTGACGGCTGGAAAGAGCATGAAACACGCCGAATTCGATGAAGCTTGGGTCACCGCCCCCTGACTATACGGCGCTGGGTTTTGCCCCGAATGCCAACACATCTGGCTGTTCGGCTTTTCGTAGGGTTCGTGCAGCGGTCCTCTGGTCACTTGATTCAAGCGTTGCACAAACAATTGAGCCACGATGTTAAGTCAAACAACAGGCAACCGATGGACCGCGGAACGTACCATCGAGCATGGTAGGCTGTTTGGCTGTTCCCTCTGGCCTCACGCCTCACGCCTGTTTCGGGGATTTTGATCTCGATGGAGTCCTTGTTGGAATCCGATTTTTGCATCCGCAGAAAGGCGGTTGCATGAGGCTTAGCAGCGAATTTGCGTTTTGTTCGCCTTGTACGACGGACTTCCAGTCCGTCGCGCCGATTGATCCACCTGTACGCCTTGGCCGACGGACTGGAAGTCCGTCGTACGGGCTGGAACACCCTCTGCCGGGGTCGAACGAGCACTTACCATGGTTAGTACCTTGCAACTAACAAGGACAGCCAGGCTTACTGGCACACCGGAATATACGGAAGTAAGAACCCAAAAGCCATGGAACACACGGAACACACGGAACACACGGAACCACGGAACACACGGAATTAAGAACCCAAGAGCTATGGAACCACAGAATACACCGAACACACGGAAGTAAGAACCCAAGAGTTTCCGTGTGTTCCGTGGTTAAAAGATGTGTGTTCCGCGTGTTCCGTGGTTAAGAGATGTCTGTTCTTAGAACTCGCTGGTCAATTCATCGAAGGCCTTGTCGATGAGCACCGCAGGAGCTGCCATCCGATTTGCACTGCGCCCTTCTCCTTCGCCACTGCTGCTGGCCGAGCTAGCAGGTGTGACGACTGGAGTGAAGTTCAGTTCGCTCGGTGCGGCCTGAATCCGGAACAAGTGATTGGCCCCCTCTTTGGCTCGCAACTTTACCCGTGGATCGCTCGTCGGCAGGGTTGTCGTGACGGCCTTGCTGGTCGGATCGATCGCCCGGATCGTCAATTGATTGGCAGCTTGATTCAGAGATACCTGGATGTCGGAATAGCTTCGCCAGTCCTTGACCCCATCGTACCAAACCGATTGCTGATTGGGTTGGACTGCCAATGTGATTCCTTTGCGGAGTGATTTCGAGGTGAAATCCCGCACATCCATGAACTTGGGGTCTCGCGCACCGACGTTCAAAACCGTGCTCAAGGAATCTCCATCATTGGCTTTTGAAACGACATTGACCGAAGGTTGCGCGACGGTAAAGAATGGGAGCGTGGGTACAGAGAACTGATAAGTACCTGGGCCGACATCAGGCACCTTGACCACTTGGCCCTCCTCGAGGGAATTCAACATCACCGGAGTCGAGTTTGCGCCCGTGCTATCGATCTGCATGGCTTGAATGGTCACTCCCTGGACCGGAGTGACCTTGGTAACTCCGACATCGCGAGGGGTGAAATTGACGACGTTGAGTTTCACGTTTGCCGTCGAGCTCAAGCCGTTGCTATCGCTGATGGTGTAGGTGAAGTTGACTTCGCCGGTGAAGCTCGCCGACGGAGCACTGTAGAGCAGGAACTTCTTGTCTGCGGTGATCGTGACGGTCCCTTTGCCGGCTTCCGGTTGGGTGACCGACGAGATCGTGAGCGTCTCATTGGCATCGACGTTGGTATCGTTGGCCAGTACGTTCACGCTTTGGTTTGACGCGGTGGTTACCGTAAGCACGTCTGCGACGGCAACGGGAGCATCATTGACGGAAGTGACTGTGATGGTTGCAGTACCAGTGGCGGTTCCTCCGTTGCTGCTGCGGACCGTATAGACAATCGAATCGGTTCCGACGAAATTCGCGTTGGGTTTGTAAAGAATCCGATTCTTGGCAGTGTTGGTATTGACCGTGCCATTGCTTGCACTCGCCGATGCGATCGTCAAGGTATTGCCGGTCTCTGCAGGCAGATCGTTGGCTAGCACATCGAACTCGGTCTCGAGGCTGTCCTCAAGGACGGTAAACGATTCCCCGAGGACCACTGGGGGTGGAACAGCGACTTGCACACTCACCGTCACATTGCCCGTAGCGCTACCACCTTTGCCATCGCTGATGGTGTAAGTAAACGACTCAGAGCCAGTGAAATTGGCTTTCGGTGTGTAGAGCACTCCGTTGCCACCCGTGGCGACTTTGACCACACCACCTTGGCTCGTTGCACCGACGCTCGTAACGGTAAGGGTCTCGCCGGAGTCTGGACCGAGTGTATCGTTGCCCAGAACGTTGAGAAACACGTCGGTTTGATTCGACTTGACCGTATCGAACACGTCGTTGACGGCGACGGGATTGTCGTTGACGGCTTGGACATTCATCGTCACTGTAGCAGTCGCTGAAACACCTGATTGGTCGCGAACGACGTAGGTGAATTTCTCGGCACCATTGAAGTTCGGAGCGGGGGTATAGACCAAGCGTTTCTCGCCGGTTGCGATCGATACGGTCCCACCTTTGTCAGGCGTCGAGACCGAAACGAGGCTCAGAACGGCGTTGGACCCGGAGTTGATCGTATCGTTGGCTAGCACATCGATCGAATTGTTCGTCGTGTCTTCATTGACGCTGAACGTGTCGTCTACGGCGGTGAAGCTCGAGGAGACGCTCAGGGATTTCGAATCGAACAGCACTCGGTTGGCCGGTACTCCGGAGTTTTCCGAGTCGAGGAACAATCCAAACGCCTTGTTACCCTCGTCGGCTTCGTCCATCGAGAACTTGGCCACACCGCCGGATTTGGCTCGCATGCGAACGGTGACGAAATTCTGTGGATCTCGACCTGGCCCAGCCGTCAGGGATGAAAACGCTCCGAGTTCGTCGATCAATCCCGGGGTCGCAGTGCTCCCCGATTTTCCGTTTTGGAACAGAGCATCGTAGGTGATCGGGTTGGTCGCGATCGGTTCGACTTTTTGGGCGTCATAGATCAAATCCACGTAGGCGGTGAAGACTCCCTCGCCGGTTCCCGAACCGGATGTGCGGAGGTCTTGGACGACCAGCTTGACGAGAAACTCCTGATTCGCAGCGATGCTCGTCAAAGGCTGTCCCGTGAGTGTCTGCAGGAACATATCCACCGCGATCTTGGCCGTATCGGCTACCGATATTGCAAGTGTCTGGGATGTGATGTTTCCGGCTTTATCTTGAAGCTTGAGAATCGCTGTTTGAGGTCCGAGTTGATTGGCAATCGGGGTCCAGGAGATCAGTCCTGTTTGCTGATCGATGGTCATTCCTGCCGGTGCGTTGTCCAGGACATACCGCAATCCCTGGCCCTCTTCGGGATGGTTCAGGTCGAAACCGAGCGGGGTCCCAACATTGGCACGGTTGGGCAGATTGCTCAGGGCGATGGCCGAGGGGGCAAGGGCGTCGTACTCAAGGGACAGTGTTGGCGAGGCAGCCGAAGTCGTTCCGTCGAGGGTCTGTACGGCAACGATCGAATAGACACCGCTTCCAAGCGGAGCGATTTGGTTGGTCGAGATGCTCGTTGTGGTGCCTGTGGCAATCACCGAGCCGATGACTTGGTTGCCGATCTTCAGTTGGACATTTGCCCCGGTGGTCGTTCCAGCAACCGAGAACTGCAAGTTACCGGCGTTGGTCACATTGTCCGAGTCACTTATGCCTGTATCGCTTGCTGCCACAAGGTCGACCGCTGAGGGAGCCGAGACGCTTACCGGAACATTAAAAGTCAGGAGTTGTGCATCGTCGCTGCTGCTCGCGGCGGTCGAAGACGAAGGCCGGACGCTGACTCGAACTTGGAATGGGCCGCTGAAATTGCTCGGAGCCGTCACCGAGAGCAATCCGGTTTGGTTGTTCATGTTGAACTGGTAAGGAACCGAGCCTTGGCGGGTCGCGTCGTAGGCGACCGCGTCTCCTTCTTTGTCCTGGCTACCGACTTGGACGGTGACGGTCTGGCCGGCGGCGATTGGGGGTACCGTGATGTCATTGAGGAACGGGGCGCCGTTGGAGTTGTCGGCAGCGGCCGTGGCGGTGAACGAACGGGAGAAGGACTGGCCTGTGCTGTTGGTCACCGTGACGGTGATGGTCGATGTTCCGCTGCTGGCTAACGACTTGAGGCGGACCAAGCCATTCTTTGTGTCATTAAAAATCTCCATCGATTTGATGACCACTTCGTTGACCGGTCGGCTGACTTCCCCCGACGATTGGCCGGTGACCTTGGTTCGGGAAATCCCTTCTCGGACCGCTTCGCCCTCGATGAGCTGACCGAAGATCGAGTGCTTGAAATCCAAATGACGGGTAGCTACCTCGGTGATGAAAAATTGCGAGTCGTTCGTATCCGCTCCAGCCTTGGCATACGACAATACACCCGAGCGGTTGTGTTGAAGGTTCAAATTGAATTGATCGTCAAAGTCACCCAGTGTGGATCCTCCGGATCCGGTTCCTGTAGGATCACCGGCTTGGATCATGAAGCCATCGACCACACGGTGGAAGATGATATCGCTCGTTGCGGTTTGATTGTAAAAGCCGGAGTTGACCAACTGCTCGAATTGATTGACCGGTCGGGAAGCTTCCTCGGCAAACAAGCGAAAAACCATCTCGCCATAGCCATTGACGTTCATACGAACCGACTTGGGGTTGTTGACCAGTTCGGCCGATATGACGTTGGGGTTGCTGCTGGTCACACTGACGGTCAATGGGCCGCCGTTGGGATCGTACGTGTCGATCGGTACGTGGACCGGAGAACGAAACCGAACCGTTTGATTGGAGATCTCTACAAAGGTAGGTTGCGTTCCGGTGGGAATCGCAACTCCCGAAATCGTTGAAAGTTGCTCAAGCGTTTGAAGTCCGGTCGCGACTTGGCCGTTGGCGAACTTCCAGGTCGGATAGGTCTGGATATTTTCAGCCGCACCCGTGGCGTTTTGAGTGCGATCCGGATTGCTCGATTCGATGAACGGAAGGTAGTTCTTGCCCTCGAGAAACAAGTTCTTTTGATCGGTACAAATCGCGCACCAGTCGGCGCCGAAGAATTTGGCACCCGAGGTGGCCAGAGCTTTGGCAAATGCGACCAGATCCGCACTGGCGGTCGCTTCGCCCTCGGCCAGCAGGCCTGAGGCCGTTGCCCCTGGGCTCGAAACTTCTGCAGAATTGGCAGTGAATGGTTCGATCCAATAGCTTTGGGATTGTTCCGAAGCGGCCTCATAGAAGTCCGAGGCCATCAGTTCCCGGCGCTCGAGGGGCTCGAATCGGATGTGTCGCGTTGGGCGCCCGTTGGATT
>QWPJ01000084.1 GCA_003671195.1 Planctomycetota bacterium | reverse complement strand
TCGAAGTCCCGGCCACTCAGGCCCTGGCCTTTGAGAGCCTCATGAGCGAGCTGCCCGTTCAACGGATCGGCACGGTGAATCCTGGCCCCATGGTCTGTATCGAGTCCGATGGCCAAACGCTCATCGATGTGCCGTGGAGTCGCCTGCGGGAACTTTGGCGCTCGCCGCTGGATTTCGCTTGATCGAACCCCCGAGCAGGATCGTCCCCGAGCAGGATCGACCCCAGCAGCAATGACTTCAGTGGAACATGCCGTGCAAGTACCATTGGAGGCTCGCGAGGTCTTGGTAGATCCACCACCAAAGTCCAGAGTCCAAGGCGACGCGGTAGTAGCTGCGTCGGACCGTCGGGCCGGACCACCAACTGCTCTCGATCCTTTCAGGACCGATTGCCTCAAGGATCGTTTCGAATTCCTTCGAGGCCGATGATTTCTTGTTCGGGTCGCACGAGAGGCGTCCGCGCCGGGGAGTCCCGTTGGCATCGAGTTGGATATCGATTCGGATCGGGGTCGGGAGCAATTGCAAGGGTCTTGTCCAATGGCTCTCGGTACCTGGTAGCATCGAGCGATTCTTTTGGAAATCTTCGATCGGGGCTTTGCGCAATTTTCGCTTCGTCGATTGCTCGGTACCGTCATTGCGCAGACCCGTCAGGGGTTTCGATTTGGTTTGGCGTTCCGGTATCGGATCTTGGACCAACGACAAGCCGACGACTTGATTTCGGCCGAGTCTGGCTGCGAGTCCATCGATCAGTTTGGCTGCTTCGTCGCGGTAGCGAAGTGTTTGGCAATCAAAAAGAGGGTTTTGTTTCCATCGAATCGGGGCAGTCCAGGGAGCTTGGATCAGGATTTGTTTGATGCCGAGATTTTTGCCTAGGTGTGGCGGATTGCGTTCCAAGCAGCCGTCGATGAGCCAGAGCAAGTGCTTTGGGTCGTTGCTGGTTTGGAACAAGCCCAATTGGATCACGTGGCTTGGGACGGCTCTTGGGGCGTTTTGCTCGATTTGCATGGTGCTGACTTCGAGTCCGAGTCGCACGAGCAACCGCCAGGCTCCATGCCCGATCGAATCGAGCTTTTGGCACAATTGCTGGATCCCGTCTTGAAGCGCTTCGTGAAGTTCATCGGTATGAAAGACTGGATGTTCGAAATCGATGCAGACCTCTAGGGATTGACCTGAGTTGCGAACCGAAATCGACTCAGGGTGAGCGTTCAAGCATTGATCGATACGCTCGAGCAATCGACTTCCAAAGCGCGAGGTCAGAGATTGCCTTGGCAAGCACACAAGCGATTCGATGGATCGAATCCCCAAACGATGGAGCTTGGCCACCGTTTCGATATCGAGTCGAAGCGATTCGATGGGCAAGTTCCGGAACGCTTCCCAAGTCGCTCCCGAGGCGATCCGTTCGATGCGTGGATTTTGTTGGAGGCTTTCGGACAAGCTGGACTCGTTGCGTTCGATCTGAAGCATCCAGGTGTTGACGTGTTTGCGGAAGGCGTAATTGGAAACCGCCCAAGCTTGGCCAAGGCTATCGGCGATCCCGATGCAGCCGAACCGACCTTCTGAGGTGAGCCAGCGTTGGAGTGCTTGGGCCATGGCCATTTCCCCACCGTACCAGCTTTCGAGTCCGGTGATATCGATGCAGATCGATTGGGGCTGAAGGATTGAGCGTCCTGCCCAGAGGATTTTGTCGATCGATTCGACCCCGACGAGTGGGCTAAATTGCATCAGCCGTTCGGCCAGCGAGTAGATTTCTTCGAGGTCCTCTTGGGTGTCATGCTCGATCCAGGACCAATCCCCGGGATTGGCCAAGCCGGGATGGCTGCTCGATGTTTGGAGACTTCCTGCGATCGATTTGGCTTGGGTTGCAGTCATTCCTGGCAAGACGCCCAGGGCGCGCGCCTGGGCGTTGGCGGCCGAGACCAAACGCCCTCTGCGAGCGTCTTGGCAGAGCAAGACAGCCGGAGCGATGGGTTTGGAGACTGTGGGCTCAACCTGCCGCCATGTCTCTGCGGCGAGGCGTTGCCATGGCCAATTGGGCAGCCAAATGCTCAGCACTCTGCGGGTACTTGCGCTCATCGCATCCTATCCACTCTCCCTGAGAATCGATTCCTAATCGAATACGACGGTTGGATTGACGTCCTGGGGCTCGGAGCAACTCGAGATCAAACCATCGCTGCATCATCACCCTAGGACCTGTGGCCTGGTCTTTGCTTGCGGCAGATCGGACTTGCCATTGAACCTCTGCCCAGCTCGGGTAGCGGCTGGCCGATACTCGATCCCTAAGAAGTATACCTAGTCCCCCACCCTGCTCGACTGCCAATTGGAGCCGACGGGCAGAACGGTCCTCGAGATCCTTGACCGGAGTGATCAGCGCCCCGACGGCTCGGCTTCGCAAGGCTTGGTCTAACCCCCAGACCCAATCGGAAGCGTTGTCCGTTCGGATCACGATGATCCGTTCGAGAGGGATTTTCAGGGCAGCTAGGCTCGGTGCGCAGAGCCGACGGTGCGAATCGACGATCACCAAGTACTTGCCATCGTCGAGCCAAGGCCGAGCGATTCTCAGGGCCAAGCTCAAGCCGCCCCAGCCCGAGAAGAGCGAAGGACGCTCGCAGGTCAACTCCACGAGGCTTCCGGCCGCGTAGCCGCAATTGGGCAAGCAGCGGTCCATCGATTCCGATCCGCTCGATACGTAGATTCCCTGCGGACGCTGGGCTGTCTCCAGAGATCGGATCTCTTGGGCAAGCTCCCTGACAATCCCGCTTCGGCTCAGCAATTCGGTTTCGCTCATCGGTGTGCTCTTATCGGTGTGCTCTTATCGGTGTGCTCTCATCGGTCCGGCTCTTATCCGGGACAATGGTCTTATCGAAGCCTCCGAAATCCTAGTAGCTTTGAATGCTAGCATTCAAAACGCCCAGGGTCCATGATTTTCTCTCGGGTTTTCTCTCGGGGTTTTTCCAAGTAGAGCAGGGCCGCGTGACACCTTTGGTCAAGCCCCGAAAACGAAAATGAAAAAATCCTTACAGGAGCTTAAAGTCGCCTTAACGATTGACAAAGGAATCTTGTTCCCCTAAAATCACTTTTCGGCCGGTTTGGATCCACCCAAATCGATGGCTTACCCACCGCCATAAATCCACCGCCCAAAATCCACCGCGAACCATCCACAGGACCTGATTCAATGGGGCAATCAATCCGATTCGCTGGGGCTTGTCCAAACTGCTCGCGGGCTCTGTTCGTCGCGATCGCTCCGGGCTGTCTTTCGGCGAATCGAATCGCCTCAGAGCCTACTGCCAATCCAACCTCCAGCACTAGCAGCGTCAAGTGCTATGGCTGTGGCGCCCATTGGATAATCCCCTCAGAAGTTCGCCCCACGGCCGAAACTCCCATTCTCCATCCGCCTTTGTCGAGCCTGGACCAGAGAGTCGAATTCCTGCTCCAAGCCGCCGATGAGCAATTGGCCACCCCAGCCTCGGGGGCAAATCCGGCAGCCGGAACCGCGACGCGGTAGTGGACTTGGCGAACCGCAACTAGAGGGTTAATCTTTGGTCTGGCCTACGCGACCACAGATTCCTTTCGTGCTCGTGCTCAGTCCGCCGCAGCGGACGGTGCTCGTAATCGAACTCTTCGCGTCCATGGCATCAACGCGACTTCGGTTACGGCCCACAAACCGCCGTTCCCCGACTCGCCATAATGCTCCTTATCTCCACTATCCTATCCATTACCAAATTTCCGCCCGAGCAGCGCGTTGACCGGGATGGAATGATACAATTGCGTGCTCGATCGAGCACGAGCACGAGCACGAGCACGAGCACGAGCACGAGCACGAAAAACAGCCAGGACAAAACCATGCACCGAAGTGGCAGGTCGGCCGCGCTCAATTTTAGAAACCACTTTGGCGGCCACTCGGTGGTGGTTGCCGATAGCCTGCCAGCCCTCCCCGCCTACCAGCTTGATATTCGATGTCACATAGTATTTCTTTATTGGCTCGGATTGTAGCGAGCTTGGCGATCGCTGCTGGTTGTGCAATTAGCTCGGCAGAGGAACCGAAATTTGAATCCCAAATTCGTCCAATCCTGCGCGAGTATTGCTTGGATTGCCATGGGGCAACAGAAACGCACGAAGGTTCGCTCGATCTGAGGCTTGTGCGTTTGATGGTCCAGGGTGGGGATTCAGGTCCAGCCTTGGTTGCAGGTAATCCAGACGCCTCGTTGATCCTGCAGCGCATCGAATCGGATGATATGCCCCCGGGAACCTTGAAGGTCTCCGAGGAAAAGAAAAAGCTCTTGAGGGCTTGGATCGAATCCGGAGCACCGACGAACCGTCCAGAGCCCGAAACCATCGGACCTGGAATCCCACTGACCGACGCCGAACGCGCTTATTGGGCTTACCGTCCAGTGGCCAAGCCATCGACTGAAATTCAGATCGATGGAGATCGAATCCGTAACGGGATCGATCAGGTGCTCGCACAAGCGATGCCCCAAGGGTTGAGGTTCTCTCCGGATGCCCCCCGAGAGGCCTTGGTCCGACGCGTATTTTTGGACCTCATCGGTCTACCTCCGAGCGACGAGCAATTCCAGCATTGGATGCAGCTTGCCGAAAGCAACTGGTACGAGCAGTTGGTCGATTCGCTCCTGCAAAGTCCCCACTACGGCGAGCGTTGGGCGCGCCATTGGTTGGATGCAGTCGGATATGCCGATAGCGATGGCGCCACATTGGCCGACGCCGAGAGACCTTGGGCTTGGCGCTATCGCGATTATGTGATCGCCTCACTGAATCAAGACAAACCTATCGATCGGTTCATCCTCGAACAGCTTGCAGGGGACGAACTAGCTGGTCCCAAACAAGGCGACTGGACCCCAACCCAAATCGAGCTTTTGACCGCGACGGGATTCCTGAGGATGACAGCCGACGGAACGGCAAGTGGCGATAATTCGCAAGAGGCTCGCAACAAAACGATTGCAGACACCCTTCAAGTGATCGGCAGTACGCTTTTGGGTTCGAGTTTGAATTGCGCGCAGTGCCATGACCATCGCTACGATCCTCTTTCTCATGAGGACTACTTCGCCCTCAGAGCAGTCCTGGCTCCAGCGCTTGACCCGGTCGCATGGAAAACCCCCTCCGAACGCTTGGTCTCCCTGATCACCCAAGCCGAGGTCGAGCTTTCGTCGAAAATTGAAATGGAAGCTCAAGCCATCAGTGCCCAACGCGCGACCAAGGAAGCCGAGTTCATCAAAAATGCCTTGGACAAAGAGCTGATGAAGTTCGAAGAGCCACTTCGCACCATGCTACGCTCCGCCTACGAATCCCCAGTCGACAAGCGGACCGAAGAGCAAAAGATGCTTCTGGACAAACACCCGAGCGTCAATATCTCGCCCGGAGTGCTTTACCAATATCTGCCTGAGGCAGCCGAGGAGCTCAAGAAATTCGATGCGACGATCGCCGAGACCAGAGCGAAGAAACCGGCCGAGACATTCCTTCAGGCCCTGAGCGAACCCCCGGGGCACCTACCGGTGACCAAGCTCTTGCATCGAGGGGATCTGAATCAACCGACCCGTGAAATCTCTCCAGGGAAATTGAGCGTTTTGGTCGATGAGACTTCCAACAAACATTTTAACGACGATGATCCTAGCCTCCCGACGAGCGGCCGACGATTGGCTTTTGCCAAGTGGTTGACCCAAACCGATCCGCCCAACCCTCTGTTTGTTCGAGCCATGGTCAACCGCGTTTGGATGCATCATTTCGGCAAAGCGATCGTGGCAACGCCCGGCGACTTTGGAAAACTCGGAAGTCCTCCAACCCACCCACAGTTGCTCGATTGGCTCGCCTTGGATTGGATCGAGCACGGCTGGAGTTTCAAGCACCTGCATCGTCGGATCCTTCTTTCGACCGCTTACCGCCAATCCTCGAACCGCAATCCTACTGGTGGTTCTATCGATCCTGACAACCGATTTTATGGGCGACGGGATCTTCAGCGTATCGATGCCGAGGTCCTGCGCGACAGCGTCCTTGCGCTCTCCGGCGAGCTCAAACCCGAACTTTTCGGGGCACCGATCCCTCTTCAAGAGGACGAGGCTGGACAAGTCCGGCTCGATCCGGCACAGCCTCGAAGAAGTCTGTATGCCAAATGGCGACGGACCCAGCCAGTCGCACTGCTTCAAGCGTTCGATGCCCCGGTCATGGGAGTCCTGTGCGAGTCGCGTCCGAGTTCGACCGTCGCGCCGCAATCGCTGATGATGATGAACAACGAGTTCCTCTTGGAGCAATCCGAAAAGATCGCTAAACGGGTCATCTCGCAATCGGGCGCATCAAATACAGGCGCATCAAATTCGGAGTCCGCCCCCCAAGCCGCTTCGGGATGGCAATTGCCGACGGCTCCTGCGTCCCCATGGCGCTATGGCACTGGTACTTTGCACAAGGAAACTGGCAAAGTAGAAGGGTTTTCAGCGTTTTCGCAACAGACTCAGGGCCGGAGTCATCCCGGGGTACAAGTCCCCGATGCGACGACAGGCTGGGTATTCCTCACCGAATCGGGGGGACATCCTGGCAACCCTGCTTATCCGGCGATCCGGCGTTGGATCGCACCCGAATCGGGGACTGTGGAAATCAGCGGGTCGCTCTCGCACGGCAGCCAGAACGGCGATGGGGTGATCGGATCTGTCAGCTCGAAGCTCGGGCAGGCTGGCAGTTGGAGAATCCAAGCCGGTTCGGTCTCGACGGCTGTGGCGAACTTAGCCGTCGAAGCTGGCGATGCGATCGATCTGGTGCTCGAGTGCGGTCAGCAGGAAACCTCCGACTCGTTCACTTGGACGGTGAAGATCACCTTGAACCCAATGGCTTCGCAGCCAGGTGAGCCGGCAAGAAATTCGATCGTGTTCGAGTCTGCGATCGGATTTCGGCTCCAACAAGAGGACACCTCGGCCCTTGGACGTCAAATCATCGCCGCATGGAAACACATCCTGCACCGATTTCCAGCGGATCAGGAATTGGCGGTCTTAAGCCGTTTTGTCCCTGCCCAATTGGAGTTGCTCTATCGCGAACCCCAGCGGCTCAGCAGCGGCAGCACCCCGACGTCTCAGGTGCTGACCAACATCTGCCATATGTTGCTCAATTCCAACGAATTTCTCTACGTTGACTAACCGCCCCCTCGATGGACTCCCCTAAACTTCGACCTACTTCCATGACCGATTCGATGCACGACGACGAACTTTGGATGCCTCAACGACGCCGTTGGTTGCAGCAAATAGGGATGGGCATCGGCGCGATCGCCCTGGAGCTGATGTTGGCTCAGGAAGCCGCCCGTGGGCAACCTCCGGTAATCAAGGACAAGCCCCATAGGGATCTGCACCCAAGAGCAACTCATTTCGAGCCCAAGGCCAAGGCGATGATCTCGCTGTTCCAACACGGCGGCCCCTCCCACATGGATCTTACCGATCCGAAGCCAGAGTTGACCAAGTTCCATGGGACAGAATACCAGGGGGATGTGGGATTTTCGTTCGTCAACCAAGCGAGCAAGAAACTTCTAGGGAGTCCGTTTGCCTTTGCCCCTCGCGGGAACTGTGGCACCGAATTGTCCGAGTTGTTGCCTCATACGTCTGGGGTCATCGACGATATCTGTTTGATTCGCAGCATGCATACGGGCAACAATGGACACGAGGTTTCGATACGCTACTTTCATGGAGGGATTCCGGGAATCCTTGGGCGCCCGACCCTAGGCTCCTGGTTGACTTACGCCCTCGGTAGTGAGTCTCAAGATCTACCGGCCTATATGGTCCTAAGCGACCCCGGCGGTCATCCGGTCGATGGGGTGACGAATTGGTCCAATGGTTTTATGCCAGCGCTGTTTCAAGGCACGGTGCTCAGGCCCAAGGAGCCACGGATCTTCAATCTCCAACCGCCTCCTCATTTGGCAGGCCAGATGCAGCAGCAAAACCTGGAATTGCTCCATGAGATCAATCGGCAACATACGGTCCATCATCCTGATGAACCGGAGTTAAATGCTCGGATGGCGACCTATGAGTTGGCCGCACGCATGCAGCTTGCAGCAACCGATGCTCTCGATATCTCCAAGGAGACCCAAGCGACTTTGAATCTCTACGGGATCGATGATCCCGAATCTCGGGAGTATGGGACACGCTGCCTATTGGCTCGAAGACTCATCGAGCGAGGAGTTCGTTTCGTGCAATTATTCCACTCCGGCCAACCTTGGGATCATCACGATAGCATCCAGAAGAATTTACCCGCGATTTGCCGCAAGACCGATAAGCCGGTCGCCGGCTTGGTTGCGGACCTCAAGCAACGAGGGTTGCTCGATTCGACGCTGGTCCACTGGGGCGGAGAGATAGGTCGGCTGCCGGTGACCCAAGATCACGGCAGTCCCGATCGGGCTGGCCGGGATCACAATGGCCAAGGGTTCAGTATTTGGCTCTCAGGGGGTGGCATCAAGGGCGGGATGGCGTTTGGAAAGACCGACGAGTTCGGGCACAAGGCTGTTGAGCAACTGGTCACTCCCAACGATTTTCAAGCGACGGTCATGCACCTGTTCGGACTCGACCACACCAAGGTGAGTTTTCCTTACAACAACACCCAGCAATCCATCACCTCGAGCCGGCCCGCGCGGGTCGTGCGAGAATTGCTCGCTTAGAAAGCCCTAGACGTTGACTAGAACTTCCTCGCCTACCGACCACTGCGTGAATTGGTCCGGATCGCGATGTACCTTGCGATAGACCGTATCGCGCTCTACCGGTTCTCTTCCGGCCTCAACGATCAATTGTTGGATCTGTTCGACGCTCAGGCATTCCGGAGTCGTTGCACCTGCATCGTGATAGATCAGTTCGTGACGGACCGTTCCATCGATGTCGTCGGCTCCGTAGGCTAAGGCGGTCTGAGCCGTACCGATCCCGAGCATGATCCAATACGCTTTGATATGGGGGACGTTGTCGAGCATCAAACGGCTCACAGCGACGGTCCTTAGGTCCATCAGAGCCGAGGGTTTCTTCAAATGCGAGAGCTTGGTGTTCTCGGGGTGGAACGCTAGGGGAATGAACGTCTGAAAGCCACCGGTTTTGTCCTGCAATTCCCTGAGTCTCAGCAGGTGATCGACGCGATGGTAGGCCTGTTCGACATGGCCGTAGAGCATCGTGCAGTTGGTTTTGAGTCCTATCTCATGGGCCGCTTGATGGATCTCGATCCACTTGGTCGCGTTGGCCTTGTGCTCGCAGATTTGATCGCGAACTTCAGGATGGAAGATTTCCGCACCTCCCCCTGGCATGCTACCTAAACCCGCTTCGCGAAGATCGCCTAGAACTTCCTTGACACTTTTTTTGGTGAGGAATTCAAACCAGTCGATCTCGACAGCCGTCCAGCCTTTGAGGTGGATCTTTGGAAACGCGGCATGGAGTTTTTCGAGGATGCCTCGGTACCAGTCGTAACCGAGTTTGTGGTGCAGTCCGCCGACGATATGCATCTCGGTACAGCCGTTATCGTGGGCTTCCTGGCCTCTGGCGATGATTTGCTCGTCGCTCATCGCGTAACCCTTGGGGTCTCGCAGATCGGAGCGGAACGCGCAGAAACGGCAGCGATAGACGCAAACGTTCGTTGGGTTCAAGTGGGTATTGATGTTGTAGTAACCGACATTGCCGTTGATCTGCTCGCGTTTCCAGTTGGCCAATTCGCCCACTGCGTGCAGGGAAACCTCGGGATCGTAAAGAAAAATCCCATCATCGAGGCTCAAACGGCCCCCTTGCTCGACCTTGTCGCGGATACTCTTGAAACGGTCTTTAATTTGTATTTGGTTCATGGATGGATCTCGGCAAGTGCCCAGTGATCTCACGCGTATTTAGCGCATCTTGCGTTTATCGGAGTTTTCGTCCCTGCGCACGGATAGCTCCCGAGGAGCAACGCTCGCAAGGAGTATATGTTGTACACCGTTGAGCTCAGCTTATTTTAACCATGCGTCTAGGGCTCCGGCCCCTAGAATCAGGACGCTGATTATGGAGTTGAGCTGGAAAAATGCCAATTGCATACGGTCCAATGACCGTTCAGAAACGACGGAATGCTCATAAATTAGCAAGCCTCCTACTGCGAGCATCACGGCTCGGAACAGGAAACCCAAGGACAGCTCGGGAGCCCAGTAGGTCATCCCCATGGCGACGATCCACATGGAAAAGTGAAGAACTTTGGCGATGTTCAAAGCACCGCGGATGCCAAATCGGGCAGGGATACTCGAAAGGCCAGCTTGCCGATCGAACTCCGCATCCTGGCAGGCATACAAGATATCGAATCCCGACACCCAGAGCAGAACGACCGCTCCGAGCCAAACGGCAGGCAAAAGGTCATAAGGGGCCTTAGGAAGAATCTCACCACGAAGAGCGATCCAAGCGCAGATGGGGGCAAGCATCAAAGCGGCGCCGAGCCACACATGGACCAACCAGGTGAACCTCTTTCCGAGGCTATAGCCGCCGAGAAACAGCAGCACCGGCAGACTCAAAAGCGCAGGCAATCGGTTCGGCAAAAACAGCAGGCACGAGGCGATGAAAAGGACTCCGCACAGCACAGTAAACCAGCCGACCTCGGGGACACCAAGAAGCTTCGCGGGCAAATGGCGATTGGCGGTCCTGGGGTTTTCCCCATCCCATTTTCGATCCAAAAGCCGATTGACTGCCATGGCGAAACTTCGGGCAAAGACCATGCACAGCAGGATCCCGAGTCCAGAGGACCACCCGAAACGAACCTGGATCTCTGGGATTGGAGAAGGCACAATCCAAGCCCAAAAAGATGCCAACAAGGCAAATGGAAGTGCAAAAATCGTGTGGCTAAACCGGATGAGTTCTAAAAACCGCTGAAACTTGAGCCACATGCTGGAAATCACTTCTTAAGCATCACCGCTTTGAGCGTGGTTCGAATGCGCCTCGAGCGAGGGGCCATCCCAACGCTTCATCAGTTCGTGCGGAATTTTCAATTGATCCAAGACCCGAGCGACCACAAAATCGATCAGATCGACGGGGGTAGATACCCCATGGTACCATCCGGGCATGGCCGGCATAACAACCGCACCTGCTTGGGCCGCCCTGGTCATGTTCTCTAATTGGAAGACAGATAATGGGGTCTCTCGGGGTACAAGCAGCAGTTTGCGATGCTCCTTGAGATGCACATCCGCGGCGCGTTGGATCAGGTTGTTTCCCGAGGCATGCACGACGCCCGAGAGGGTCGCCCCTGAACAAGGGCAGATAACCATCGCTTTGGTCAAAAAGCTACCGCTTGCAATCGGGGTGAAGTAATTCCGATAATCGTGGTGGACGATCCGCTTGGAGGCTTCCTCGATCTGTTCGTTGTTCAGGGGTTTCCAAGCGTGCTTGGCAGGCTCTGGCCAGAAGTACTCCAAAAGCCTGCGCACATTGTCGCGGGTAGGCCCGAGTTCCACGCCGAGTTCTTGGGCGACGACCGCCGCACCCGAGGGGCTGACCAGCAGGTGAATATGTTCTCCTCGGATCGCAAGTTGCTGGAGGAGACGCGCCGCGTAGGCAGCGCCACTTGCGCCGGTGATCGCAAGGACGATAGGGGGATCATTCGGAGAATTCATAGTTTACCGAGCGAACTACTTTCGCCCATAGTAGAGGGTCGCAACCCCAAAGGTCATCGGCACAAAGCGAACTTGTTCCAAGCCCACCTGCGTCATCAGGTCGGCCATCGCTTGGCCGCTAGGAAACTGAGAGACGCTCGCCGGGAGGTAGGCGTAGGCTTCCTTGGAGTTCTTGGCGATTCGATTGCCGATGCCCGGAAGGACCCTGCGGAAGTAGAAACTGTAAAGTTGTTTGAGCCCAAGCAGGGTCGGCTGGGAAAATTCCAGGACTGCGACGGTCCCTCCAGGGCGGCAAACACGGATCATCTCTTTGAGCCCTTCGAGGGTGTCGACGACGTTCCTCAGGCCGAATGCAACGCTCACGGTTTGAAAGCGGTCGTTTTCGAAAGGCAATCGGGTCGTATCGGCTTCGAGAAAGGCCAACGGATGTTGATCAAGTTGCATCTTGTGCTGCTTTTGGCGCGCGAAGTGGAGCATTTCTCCGCAAAAGTCGCTTCCGATCACCTGCGTTTTCCGATCGAGTCTTTTGGCAACCGCCAGGGCCAAATCTCCCGTCCCGGTACAGACGTCCAAATAAGGATCCCCAGGCTTTGGATCCAGAAGATCCAAAGTCCGACGCCGCCAATAGCGATCGATATTCAACGACAGCAGATGGTTGAGGAAGTCATACCGAGGCGCGATTTCGGCAAACATCCTCCGAACACGTTCGGTGGACTTGTCGACAACGGGGCTCGGATTCGAAGAGTCGGTTGGGTTCACAGATCGTTTCGTCCTAGGTAATGCGGGTTTTTCTCGATAACCGCATTTTGGAGGAGGATTCAACCTAAGAGAAGCCCAGAAGTCGTCAACTAATTCGCGGGTTTTGGTCGGATGGTCTCGCCACGGATGGGGCTAGTGCCGCCGGAGAACGATCCCGGGGGCAACGAGGAACCCGAGGGAACCGAACCGCTCGGCAGGGTGGAGCCGATCGAAATTCCATCGACCGAACCCGACACGCTTGAGCTCATCGGGGTTTCGTAGGAACCGATCACGGTTTCTCCGTACCCGCCGTAGTTCGCGCTACCGGCTTGACCGCAGCTTTGGCAACCGTCGGCCTGCCCTGCCTCACAACCTGCATCGCAGGGTGCTCCGACGTTCGATGCACCACCATGCAAACAGCTCTTGAAACCACCTAAGTTCGGCCTCCAGGAACCGCAGGTATTGCAACCGGCGAATGCTAGTGCCAGAACGGACAGGGTCAGTATTGAACGCTTCATCATCTTTCTCCTTGAGGAAATCGCAAAGGTTGCGGTCGAAAGATTTTTCGACGTGCAACTCTACGCCAATATTCCGAGGGTGCAAATCGACGTAAATAAATTTTCGACAATCTCGAAACTTTTTCTAACGCTCGCAATCCATTCAAGAGTTAAAGTTTCGCATGAAGACCTCAAAAGCATCCATCGTGCAAGTTTCCATCCATGCGAAATCCGCTGTAGCCTCCTGGCCCAGGGATCGGTCATGGACAACCGAAGTTCTTTGGCAGGGGCTGCACCTGGGCGTGCTGATTTTGGCGGTCCTCATCGGTTGGCTCGTATCGCAGGATACTAGCTCCCGGGTTGAATCTTTTCGGGGTGAATCTTATCGGGGTGAATCTTATCGGGGTGAATCTTTTCGGGGTGAATCTTTTCGGGCCCAACCCTTTGAGAGTGATCGGATTGAGAACGATCCGATTAAGGACGCTAGAGCTTTCCGCTACATCGCCTTTGGGGGGCAGACCACCGAGGATACAGTCCCCCAGGCCAGTTGCGATTGCGATGGCACCGGGGAGACAAACCCAAGCCGTCTGTCGCTCAATCCCTATAGCCCTTTGGACAGCAGTCTCTCGGAGGTCTGGGAGCTTTCATCGAGGCATCTTCCTGAGAAATTTCGCTGCATCGATCCACAATCGCCAGGGCTCGAAGCTTTGCGGCGCACCGAGACCGGATGGCAACGCGATGATTTGGAAAGCGCACTGGTCGACGACGGAAGGTTGACCATCGTCTATGTGCATGGGAATTTCATGGAGCGCAACAATGCCCGCGAGCGTGCGCTGATACTCAATCAATACCTCGCGCGACGCTCGGAGAGACCCTACCGCTTGTTGATGCTCTCTTGGCCTAGTACCCGAGAACCGCATCCCCTTCGCGATGTCTACGAGAACGCCGAGTCGGCCGAATGCCAAGCCTTGTTCGTCGGCTGGCTTTTAGAGCGGCTTAGGGACCATTCGGAGGTCAGTCTTCTAGGCTTTTCCTTTGGAGCCCGGGCTGTCACCGGCGGGCTGCATTTTGCCGCAGGTGGGACGATTCCAGGGTTCCAGTACCGATCGATCGGGGGGGCGTTGCAAGGATACGATGCGACAGAAGGCTCGATCGAATCGGTTTCGCAAGGCCCGAGGTATCGCGTCGCATTGGTGGCTCCTGCCGTGGATCGTAGTTGGTTAGCTCGTGGGGGCAAGCATGCCAAGGGGATGGAGAGTGTCTCGGGACTGATCAATCTTTACAATTCGCAAGATCCGATCTTGCGGCGTTTTCGTTTTCTCGATCGCTTGAGTCGTCCGGTCGCAGCGGGTTTCGCAGGATTTGTCGGAGCCCAGGGGTTCGAGGGTATCGCCAATCCACGCTCGACCGAGCCACTTGAGACTTCGAAGAAAATCCGTCAATTCGATTGCGGATCGGTCATTGGCACAACCCACAGCGAACGGAGTTACTACGCTCAGTGTCCCTACTTTCATCTCGTCTTGGATCATCTCTTGGGGCAGGAGTCGAATGCAAACGCCAATGTCGAGTGAACGATTCCTGAATAGTTTCGGTCTGCGTTGGGATACCCAGGCTCAAGGTTTCGAGCTTCTTGCAGCCTCCCGGCTATCGCTTCCGATCAGCGATTTAGGTGCCATGCATGGAGCGATCCTCGTCGAGAGGATCCGAAGTTTCGGCAAGCAGTTGGTCGACGTTCAACCCCACATCGCCCGACTTCGCCATGGAATGGATTTGCTGGGCTTAGACTCAAACCTTTTTCTGCGGCATCTCGAAGCGTCGATCGCCGAGTTGCTGGCCAAGAGCAAAGCGTTGCTCAGCGATGAATCCGACGCAAGTCTCTGTGTGGTCGTTACCCCAGGCGACTATTTTTCAGGCAAACAGATCCATGGTTTCGTCCATTGGTTACCGATCCCTTGGCGCAAACTCGCCCATTGGTACCAATCCGGAACCACACTGGTTCGAGTGCAATACGCTTCGGGTGCAGGCGAATGCTGGCCATCGAACATCAAGAGTCGCAGTCGGCTCAACTATTACCTTGCCGATCAGGACGCGGCCAAGCGTTTCGAAGGAGGGTTGGGATTGCTCTGTACAAGCCGAGGCATGGTGGCAGATACCAGTGCGGCGAATCTCCTGATGGTCGATCGTCAGGGGAATGTAATTTCCCCTCGACGCGAGGACATCGTCCAAGGAACATCGCTCGATCGGGTCGAAAGGATGCTTAAGTCTCAGGGATTTGAAATCCAGTACCGTGATTTGCACTTCGAAGAGTTGCAGGATGCTTCCGAGGTTCTGCTCGCTGGGAACACAGGTTGCCTTTGGCATGCATCGCGGCTTCAGAAAAGACAGTTAGGAAATGCCGAGCCCGGTCCGCTTTGCACAAGCCTTCAAAAACAGTGGTGCGGAGAACTGGGATTCGATTGGAAATCCCAAGCGATTCAAAAAGCTAAGGCATCAAGCGCCGAGCTCCCCTAGGTGTACACGATCGCGAGCCGGCAAAGCCTGCATATCGAGGAACCACCAGAGTTCTCCGGTAGTGGGATTGATCGACTGAGCGGGATAAAGAGCCGGATCCTTCGGGCCGTGCCAAACCACATCTAGGGCAGGCGATTTCGATTCGCCGCAGACCAAAAACGCTACTCGCCTTGCCCGATTGATCAACGAAGCAGTCATCGTCAGACGAAACGACTCGAACTTCGACACATAGTTGGCAACGAATCCATCGAGACTCTCCAGAGCCTGCGTCTCTGGAAACAAAGAAGCCGTGTGGGCATCATCTCCCAACCCCAAAAGAACCACGTCAATCGCAGAAGAATCGCCCAGCACCGAGCGAATCGTCTGGCCATATTCATAAGCCGACTTCTCCGGGTCGTTAGGCGCAATGAAAACCGGGTAGTAGTTCGGCACCTGATGCACGTTACCGCTGGCCATGGCCGGATCGAGCCAAGCGGACTTGACCATGAGAAAATTGCTATCTGGATGGTCGTGCGGGACGTTGCGCTCGTCCCCCCAAAGCAAATGAACCTTCGACCAGTCAAGGGTTGCAAGGTGATCGCGGGCAATTTGCTCGTAGAGCTTTTTGGGGGTCGAGCCGCCCGAGAGTGCAAGGACGCAACGACCCTTGCGCAGGATCGATTGCTCAATGGACTCGATAAGCCAAAAACAAGCTGCCGAGGCAACTTCTTCGGCACTTGGTTTCACCACGGCGTTAGAATTCATTATAGTATGGATGGGTGGTTTGGCTCGATCCCCCTAGGAACGTCGTTTCTAAGTTATTGGCTCATACGCGGTTTGGCAAGGGACTTTTGGACGGATGCAATTGACGATAGCTCAAATTTGGGAACGCATCCACACCGCAGGAATCGCGACCCCTGAACAGTGCCGGCAATGGGCCAAATCCGTCTCGGAAGCCATTGGACCCGCTTCAAGCTCCGACCCTGCTTTGGTCGTCAAAGAACTTGTTCAACAGGATAAGCTCAGCCCCTACCAAGCCAACGTCCTGTACCGAGGTTTGCCCCATCCCCTGCAATTGGGCAAGCTTCGAGTCGTTCGTTCTCTGGAATCCGAGCGAGGAGCCTGCTGGTACGAAGCGGAGGACGCCTCCGGGGCCCGATGGTCGGCATTCCCTCCGAAAGCCGTCTGGATGGTGGCCTTGCCCGATGAACGTTTGGCTACTGCGGAAATCCAGGATTGGCCCCCAAGCTTGCTCTGGGCACAGCAGCACTGCCAAGTCCAATCGCCGCACTTGGACCGATGGATGAGCGCCGGGGCCACTCTGAAACATCTTTACGCCGTGTGCGAATCGGTGCCAGGCTTGCTTTTGAGCGAAATGCTCGAGCAAGGCCCCTTGTCGATCATCCAAGCCCATAGGATGCTTCGAGATGTAGCGATGGGACTAAAGCTCCTTCACCTGCACCGACTCACCCACGGTCATCTTTCCACACACTCGATCGTGTGGAATGAAATGCGAGGCTTCCTGCTGCTGCGCGACCCGATCTATCCGCCCAGGTCCCCCTACCATGGACCAAGCTTGAGCGTTCTCGGAGGTCTCGATCAACGGCTTGCATTGGCCGCACCCGAACTGATCCTCCCGACCGCTCTGCCGAATGTCCAGTCGGACCTGTACGCGCTCGGATGCTTATGGTTCCGCTGCTTGACTGGCAATTGGCCCATCGATCCAGGACCAGATGCCCCTCCGGAGGTATGGGCCAAACTGCACGCCAATGTCCCCGTGGTACTCCCGAGCAAACTGCCTGATGTTCAAAAAATGTGCTTGATGCACCTGCTGGCCAAAGACCCATCGGTACGTTTTTCAGGGGTCGACCCACTCCTCCGCGCGCTCGATCAATTGGTCCTCCCCAATGCGCCCGCAGCACTAGCCTCTCCTGCACCGGAAACTAAGCCAGCACCGGAAACAAAGCCTGCTCCGGAAGCGAAGCCAGCACCGCAAGCAAAACCTGCACCGCAAGCGAAGCCAACACCGGAAGCGAAGCCAGCACCGGAAATGAAGCCAGCACCGGAAATGAAGCCAGCACCGGAAACGAAGCCAGTACCGCAAGCGAAGTCTGCACCGGAATCGAAGCCTGCACCGGAAACGAAGCAAGCGCCGGAAACGAAGCAAGCACCGGAAACGAAGCAAGCACCGGAAACGAAGCAAGCACCGGAAACGAAGCAAGCACCGGAAGCTAAGCAAGCACCGGAAGCGAAGCTAGCGCCAGAAGCTAAGCCAGTGCCGCAAGCGAAGCTAGCGCCAGAAGCGAAGCCTGCACCGCAAGCAAAGCAAGCACCAGAATCTAGACCTGCAGCTTTGGTTGATCCCGTGCTACCGGTCGATCCATCGACGATCGCACAGCCCGTGAATTCCCAGCCAACCCCTGCATCGGAATCGATGGCTTTACCGGGGGCTTTACCGACCGGCCCGGTGCAAACAACTGCGAGTAAGCCGACTGAGAGTAAGCCGACTGCAAATCAGCCAACTTCGAATAAGCCTGCGACCGCATCTAAAAAATCAGCGAAGAAGAAAAAAACAACCCCGAAACCTTTCGGGCCGCGAAAGAAAACTAAACGGCCCGCATGGTTCCTACCCCTGGTCGTCGCCTGCTCGTTGCTAGCGCTCATGGTCTTGTCCCTGCTCCTGCGAGGCAACCAAAAGGGCTTGGTCGAGATCAAGCCCCCGGCAGTAAAAGCCACCGAGGACCAGCAGACGAGCGACATTCGTAACACGCTGGCGAGTTCCGATAAGCCGACGACCGGCGGTATCGATCCTTTGCTGGAGTACTTCAACGTCAAGACCGACGACTCCGGAGTTCCATGGACTCCGCCGACGATCGGAGCGCCTCTTTCCACCGAAATGCTCCCGGCCGGGATCGAGGCGTTGCTGGTTCTCTCTGGGGAGTGCTGGAATCAAACCGGTACAACGAGTAAGGAGCTGGCCGATTGGTGGAGAAGTCTTTACCCCCAATCCCCCGATCTTTCCGGTTTCCCCGCATTGCTCACCGACGGCTTAGCTTCCGCGAGCTTCGCTTGGTATCCGGGCGAAGCAACCGGTAAGTATCGCCAAGTCCAACGCTGGGTTTGGAAGGAACCTAAATCGCTCGAGACCTTGTTGCCCCAGATCGGCCAATGGGCAAGCAGTGAGATCCAGTCGGACAACAAAAAGTACCGTTACTGGACATCGGAGAACCAAGGAAAAACCATCGCATTGATCACCGATGATTTCACGACCAAGGCCGATCAGCAGGTCAAGCGGATCGCAATCGGACCTTGGGAGTTGCTCAAGCCTTTGCTTGAGAGCCAGGGGAAATCCGGACCTCTTCGACGACAGCTCGAGGGTCTGCTCCAGACAACCGATTCCCGCGCTGAGGTGACCTTCTTGGCCGCACCGAGTTTCCTATATGTCGACGGCAAAGAACTCTTTGGGGAGCATTCCGAAAAGGTGCTCGGATTGATGCGGGAGGTGGTCGACGACCGGATTCAGGCGGTTTTGGTTCGCACCCACTTCGAGCCGAATTTGTACCTGGAATACCGCATGATTGGAAATGACCTTCAGAGCGCACCGCGCGACGCGGTCGAGTTGAAGCGGAAGCTCGATGCATTGGCCGAGGGGATCGAATCCCAGCTTGCCGCACAACCAGCGGCCGCTTACTGGCGCGCGATCGCCAATCGGTTTCCCCAAATGCTCCGATCCGTGAACAAATACGCTCGCGCCGGAGCCGAGGACGGCCATGTCGTCTTCAATGCTTACTTGCCCAAGGAGGCTGCAAGCAACCTCGCTATCGGGTCCTGGATGGCCCTCCAGGGGCTTGCTGCGTCAGGACCGACCAAGGTGGCAACAACCTCCAAACCAGCGACCAACGCCGCTAAAACCGTCGATGAATTGCTCGACGCGAAAATCAGCTTACGCATTGAACAGGAATCTCTCGAAGTGGTTCTCCAGGCGATCGCCAACGAACTCAAAGATAGCCACACCCAAGGGTCCGAGACTCTTCCGATGGCCATCAATGGAACCGCATTCCAAAAAGATGGTATTACGCGAAACCAGCAAGTTCGCAACTTCGAGTACAAGGACACCTCGGTGCGAGAGGTGCTCACAGCCCTCGCTCGACGGGCAAATCCAGTGACGACCGTCCAGAGTCCAAACGAAAAAGACCAGAAGGTCGTCTGGTTGGTGCTCGAAGATCCCACGACCCCGAGCAAGAAAAAGATCGATATGACCACCCGTGCTTGGTCGGAAAGCAACCAAGCATCGTTGCCCAAAGAATTCCAGCTCCCTGCTGAGTGATGATCTCGGCTCGTCCCCTCCCTGAATTGCAATTCGAAAGGTTATTGACACCGTGCTATTTCACCAGATGCAAGCCCCTGCGATCGCAGCCCTTGCCCCAGACACACCGATCGTATTTCCACTGGCTGCTATCGAGCAGCACGGACAGCATCTTCCGGTTTGGACCGACACGCTCTTGACTCAGGCTTTGATCGATCGGGTATCACTGCAAATGCACGATCGCGTCGTTTTTGCGCCGGTAATGTGGATGGGAAACTCCCACCATCACTTGGATTTCAACGGTACCCTCTCGGCTTCCCCGAGGGTCTATTTGGATCTCCTCTGCAGCTTGATGGACAATGCGATCGAACAGGGATTTCGCCGAATCGTTTTTATCAATGGGCATGGGGGCAACGATGTTCCCGCCAAGCAAGCGACCTTCGAGATCCGCCAAAAATACTCACACCGGGACGACTTGCTGTTTCTCATGACAACCTATTGGGGACTGGATGTGGAACCTTGGACTCACGATCCGAGCATTGTCCAACGGGAGATGGGACACGCGTGCGAATGGGAAACCTCGATGGTCCTTGCGCTCCAACCTGAACTCGTCGGTCCCTACGCTTCTCTCGAGACCATCGAGCCGGGGAATCCGTTTCGTCCTGGCTCGAGGGCTTGGAAGACCAAGGATCGGACTCTGCCGGGTCACATCGGAGTCCCCAGCGCAGCCTCGGCAAAAAAAGGAGAGTTGCTCTTGGATCTTTTCAGCGACGCTTTGGTCCACTGGCTCGATCGAGTGGTCGCTTGGGACGGTCACTCTTGGGAGGGTTAATTTCTTCCGGCAGCCGGATCTCTGCGGGAGATCCAATACCTTTGCGTCTTTGCGTCTTTGCGTTTATTTCTTCCAGCAGCCTGATCTCTGCGGGAGATCCACTACCTTGGCGTCTTTGCGCCTTTGCGTCTTTGCGTTTATTTCTTCCAGCAGCCGGATCTCTGCGGGAGATCCACTACCTTTGCGTCTTTGCGTCTTTGCGTCTTTGCGTTTATTTCTCCAGCAGCCGGATCTCTACGGGAGATCCACTACCGAGCATTTGCAAGCCCCACGGCCCCTAAAAACCGAATAGGCCGCTGTACGACTACGCTAAGCGAATAGGGCGCTGATGCGCAGGTGTTGGTCGAAGTGGGCCGTTGCGACAAGGCCTTTGGCGGCATGGATATCCATGTCGCGCGCCAAACTCGGTAGTCCGGCGCGGTGGAATTCCTTCTCCTGGGTGGCGTTAAAGAACAGCAAAATTCCCCCAGAAGAGCCCCCCGATACCGCCGTTACCGTCGCGTCGTTGAGAGCCACGGTGCGGTAAAGCAATCCACCAGGGATTCCATCGCAGACATGGGATTTCGTCAGTGCCCCATCGGCCCAAGTAAACCGCAGCAGGAGCGGTTCGTGGACCGCGCCAAACGGGTTGCTCCCTTTGTGGGTCCCTGCGGCGTAAATTTCATTTCCATTCGGAGAGATCGCCAAGGAACGCACTCCACCGAATTCGGCGTTTTGTCCTTTGTTCGGAGAGTACAAAGTTGCCGCATCGAGGGTTCGAACGAGCGTTCGATCGGAAAGCTTCCATACGCAGATTTTGCCCAACAGATCGCCCGTTAGGAGATGCTGTCCGTCGGGATGAAACGCCGCGCTGTAAATGTGCCGTTCGTGCGCAGGCCATTCGTGCAATTTCTCGCCCGTATCAGCCTTCCACAAACGTATGACTTGATCATTTCCGACCGAAACGAGCATCGCTCCATCGGGCGAAATCTCCACTCCACGGATCCAGCCCGCATGGGCTTCGACCGTACGGATCGCTTTGGGCTGAGCTTCTAGGATCGACCACCAAATCAATCGACCTTCACACCCACCGGAAACAAGCTGGTCGCCGGTTTTGTTGAAGGTCAACGCATGGACCCAGCTTTCATGGCCTTCGAGCACCACCTTTTGTCCATCGGCGATATTCCATCGCTGCAATCGATTGTCTTGGGAAGTGCTCACGCAGTGATCGCCGGTGGGTGAAAACCGACAGGCGATCAGCGCCGAGTCGGCCTTCCACTGATGCAGCACATGCGATTTGGTCACGTCCAATTCGATCATACTAGGACCTTCCAAATCGGTTCTGCGGCTGGATCTGCAATCGGCAATTCACGTCCATCGACGATCAGCGATTGGCTCGAATCGACTCCGACTCCACGCAGGATGGTGTGGAAGATATCCCCATGATCGACCTGTCCATCGACCACCTCTGTCCCTTCTTTGTTGGTCTGTCCAAAGGCCGCCCCTGGGACAACCTTGGCTCCCGCCATGGCGACCGACCAAGCTTTCGACCAGTGGTCGCGTCCGTAGTAGAGATTGATATGTGGGGTTCGTCCGAATTCGCTCAGGACGACGACCAAGGTTTTCTCGAGCATCCCTCGTTCGGCGAGGTCTTCGATGAATGTCGCGTAGGCCAGATCGAACTCGCCTACCTGTTCGATGTGGAAATTGAAGTTATCGTTGTGGGTGTCGTAGTTCGAGTGGGTGATTTGAACGAACGAAACGCCGTTTTCCAACAGTCTCCGCGCGACCAAACACTGCCGCCCAAGTTCGGAATTTCCGTACTTGTCCTGGGCTGCCTGAGGCTCTTTGCTGACGTCGAAGACCTCACGCCGCTCCATGAGCTTCAAAGCTTGCTCGTAGGAATGGGTGTAGGCATCGGTGATCGCCGAACGGCGTTGGCTCAAGTACTGTTCATTGATTTTCCGACGCAGCAGGTGCCTGCGATCTTCAGCCTCTTGGGCAATCGCATCGGGTTTGTTGGAGTTCTGGGGAGGTTTGTCTCCTCCGAGATGGATGCTGTTGAATTTCGGTCCCAAATAGGCAGCTTCGTTGCCTCGCCCCCCTCCGCCGCCCGGAGTGATAATGATATGACCCGGTAATCCCGTTTGATCATCGTGGAGCATCTTGGCGGCCACCGATCCGACCTGAGGATACTCCGCGGCCGGTGTTTGACGCCTGCCGGTGAGCATCATGTAAGCACCTTTGCCGTGATCGTCTTCGGCGGTATTGACCCCCCGCAGGAGACACAAATGATGCATCTGCTTGGCTGTCTTTGGCAAGAGTTCACTGATGTGAATTCCAGGGACACTCGTGGCAATCGCGCGAAATGGTCCACCGGTGTTGGTCGAAGGTTTAGGGTCCCAACTCTCGAGTTGACTGAGTCCCCCGTGCATATTGAACACGACGACACGGTAGTCGTTTTTGGGGATCGCTCCGGCGACCTTCGAGGGCAGGCTGGCTACCCCACCCAAAAGCCCCGAGGCGCCCAGGAGCCCGCTGGCTCCCAAAAACCTTCGGCGACTGAGCGCATGGTCCATCGATCCACAGGCGTATCGTGCTCGGTTACTCATCGTTCTACTCCGCGTTGATCGGAAAAATGGGTTCGTGAAATTTGTTCTTTAGCGATTTTTGTAAAGCGTATCGGTCGGGAATTGCTGCGAGGACTTCGAGCTTGACGGACTTGTGCCAAGCGCCGACTCATGGGTAAATTCGGAACTCCACTCCAGCGAGAATTCCCCAAACCAGTTCATGGATAACCGCAGGCTTGGTCTCCGGATTCTTCCCAATGAGTTCAGGGACCCATTCCAATTCGGAGGGACTTGCCGCTCTTGCCAAGAGTCCTCGGGAGAGCAGTTCGACAGCCGATCGAGGGTCGGGATTTTGGATCGCTAGGTTGGTCAAGTTGTTGCCGTTGGGAGCGGCCCATCCGTAGACCGAACCTCCGTTGGCTACGAAGAGAGCTTGATCGGGGGAAGCGAAAAAGTCGTCGCTGGTCTGTCCAACTCCTGAGGAATACAGATTGGAAAACGTATCGATGTTGCCTTGTAGTTTATCGCGGGCCCCGCGGACCGATTGCAAAAGCCTTGCGTATTGCTCTGCAGCAGGTGCATCGGTAGCTAGGGGGGCGTTTTTGTCCAGTTCCGCTTTTTCGTTACTGATGTAGCTGCTCATGATGTTGGTGGCCGTCAGGATCGACCAACCGAACTGCTCGGGGCTCAGAGCCCGCTCGGGAGCGATGGCAAAGATCTCTTGGTTCTGCTGGTCCACCTCGAGCCTTTGCGTCGCGCATTCCTGTGCGAGCTTATCGGACTGGGTTTGCAGCGTTTGGATCGATGCTAGGTGGGTATCGAGTGCGGTCTGTTGGGCTTGTACTTTGCTTTGTGCGTTGGCGATCAAGAGCTTGTTTTCCTCGACCTTCTTTTGCATTTCCCCCAGGTTCACCTGAAGCTGTTTCAACAGGGCTTCGAGAGGTACAAGTTCGCTCTGGCGGGTCGTCAGGCTCCCGTCGATCTGAGCGATGGCCGCTTGGAGTGGCCCTGCGTCGGCCACGAGTCCGGCAGCGACGGTCAACTGGGATTTTGCCGCGACGAGTTGGTCTTTTTGCGCAACGAGTTCTTTCCATTTGCCAGCCATGGGCTCGATCTGCTTGTTCGTTTCGGCCATGGTCGCTTCGAGGCCGAGCTTGACTTGTTCCATGGCGATCTTTTCGTTGTTGGCAACCACCAGAGATTCCTGCAACGAGGGCATCTGCTCGGAAAGCTGCGCGAGTTGGGTCCTTGCGACGGCTGCTTCGGCCGAGCGGTCAAACCAAATCGCAACGCGTTCGAGTCGCTCAAGACGCCGCGAAAGGTTGGCTGCAAATTGTCTGGATTCCTGGAAGCCCGCGCGGGCAAGGGTCATCGCCCGGTCGGCTTGCTGGAGTTGTTCTTCGACGGGCGTTAGCCGATCGACGACGGTTTTCCATTCGACGCGCTTGGTCTCTTTCGCCGCAAGAGCCGCATCGCGTGGGGTGGCAGCCGTTGTCGCAGCAAGTTCGGCTGCAGTGATTTGAGGCTTGAGTGCCTCAATTTTTGCACGCGTAGCGACGATGCTCGCTTGGATTTCCGGATCGTCTCCCAACGCCTTGGCCTGTTCGAGTTTCTGTGCAGCTTCGTCCAACAAAGCGGTTTTCTTAGCGATCGCCTGATGGGCTGCCGAAGCCTTATCGAAGGCAGCGACTGCATCGATGAACTTTTTGTTCGCATCGTTAAAACCGGCCTCGGCCACGTCGAGTTCCGCGCGGATGCTGATGCGTGTCTTCTGAATTTCTCGCCAAGCATCCGCGGCGGCGTCAAAGGTAGTCTGCTTTTCCTTCCAAGCATTTTCCGCTGCTGGGATCGCCGACTTGGCAACTGCGAGCGTCTCGCTAAGTTGGGCTCGCCAAGCGATCGCCTCAGGGCTCTGAACTTGTAGCACCCCACGAACGTCGACTTGTGTCTCGAGCGGTATGCGGCGACCTCGTTGGTAGGTGTCGCTCAGGGCGATTTGTTTGAGGATCAGCGACGGGTCGAATTTGGATTCGACCAAGGAGTCCGTTAGGATTTTCAGCAGCTCGGGATTGCTCGCCGGGTTGTCGAAGTGACGCATGTCCAACGGATGGACCAACCCGCGGCCGAACATCAATGCCCAGAGTCGATTGGCCCAGTTTTCGCAAAAGTCTCGGTTCGAGGCTTGCAATTGGGCAGCAAGGAGCGAGCGTCGACTCTGGATGGGAGCGTTAGGAAGTCCTCCGAAAGCCCCTTGGCGAACCGTAGGTTCATACCGCGCATCAGGAGCCAGATACGGTTCGAAAAGCTCGATTTGACCTGGCCCGCGTGTGGCCGATCGAAAGGGGACACCTTTGTTGAAAACCGATTCGAAGGGGGCATCGCCAGCAGCCTTCTCGATGTACATCTGGAGCTTCTGTTCGGCCCCCTTCTCGTCGGTCGTTTTCCCCTCGGCCAACGAACTGGATGAAACATAAGCCAACAGGCCGTGGTAATCGATCTGCAAGTAGTCGTCGATCTGCGGATGGTCATGGCATTGAGCGCATTGCATGTCCTTCCCAAAAAAGACGCGTCCCACATCGCGCGCCAAAGCATGGGCATCACCGCCTCGCTCGAGAAAGAATCGCTGCTGGGCTCGTGCGGATTTGTCCCACCAAACGCTCTGGACAATCCCTTGCATGAGCACATCGATCGGAGTGTTCGCGTCGACGGCACTTCGAAGATAAGCGATCCAGGTGGCTCGATCGACGTTTTGATAAGGACGCCTTTGGAGAAGGGTCTTATCGTACCAATCGACCATCCGTTCGCGGTAAGCCGGTTCGGCAAGAAATCGGTCGACCCACCGCGCCCAACGTCCCTCGGGAGGCTCGGCTAAGTACGCGTCGATCTCCTCGATCGTAGGGATCGTGTTCCTCAGATCGAGCGATAATCGACGAAGGGCCTGCGACGGGTCGGTGGGACTTGCAGTCAGCCATGGCAAGTCCGCTTGGGCCGCGCCATCGATGCGGTTGTGGAGGGTCTCGATTTGCCCGAAAGCAGGCCCTAGTCCAGGCCCGAAAACGCTCAGGTTAAAGGCGAAAACGGCAAGCCAACCGATGGCTGTTTTCGAGGCCAAGGCCTCAAGAGCGCGTTGCAACGGAATCAATCCGTACATGGTCCGACTCGATCATTAGGCAGGTAGGGCAGGAGGGCGGGTCTGGAACAACCCGGCGATCCGATGCTGCGAGATTCACTCCCGTCGCTTCGGATCCACTTCTAATTTATCGTTGGACGCCCGAGCCGAGTCAACGGGGAAGCTCAGGAGCCTGAAAGTTGGCCGGTTTTTCGACGGATATTTCCTTCAGGAGCCTTAGAATCTGCAAATCTAATGCATCGATTTGTTCCAGAACCAGGTCATACCTACCGTTCAACTCCGCCATACGATCCGGATGGTCCATCTGGATCGATGAGCATTCGGCTTGGTCATCGTCGGCCGATGATGCATCGTTGGAGGGGGATTGAGTAGGTGCTGTTTGCATTGTGCTTGAGGAATCCGATCAAGGCGCACGAAGACCTGTGGAGAAGGTTGCCTATTTGGATTCGACCGTGGACCTTAACAGTCCGCACTAAGATGCTAGGAATCCGGGTTGTCCGGACTGGGTTCGGTTTGCGGACTGGGAAAGCTAGGCAACCTCAGGAGTCTCGCATGCAGACCGATCGCTTCGTAGCTTTGGTTGAAATCCCGGATGAATTCGTCGGGATGATCCGGTGGGATGGCCAGGGCGCCGACGGGGATTCCGCGTTGGGTGACGACACCTGGCAGGGGCAAGGGACGATGGTTCGAGGACAACGCGGATTCCTTCGTGGTCTTTGGTTTCACCTGGTGCTAGTCCTGGGGCTAGCCGACCTCGGCTCGGGAAAGACCGACTTGAGCCAAGGCTAGTTCGACAAGTGCTGGATCGATGGTGCTGGTTCTATCCTTTGGGTTTCGGCAAACGGCCCCGCGAACTCCGATCCAATTCGGTTCGAGTCGGCTAAGTTTGGCGAGTTGATCCAAGGGGATCGATCCGGCGATGGCGATTTGAAAGTTCCAACGCTTGGCATCTTGGATTCGCTGTTCGAGCGCGGGAATTTCCAGCCAATCGGTCAGTTTGGATCCATCCTTGATCGCCGTATCGATGAGGATTTTATCGATCTTGAGTTCCGCTGCGATCGAAAGGACCTTTTTCCATTCGGGGGCCTCGACGCGAGCATAGTCGGCATAATGGACGAGGATGACTTGTCCGGGGCTAGGAATTTGCTCGACAAGTTTCGCGAGTTTAACCTGCCAATCAGAGGTTCGCTCGGCTTGAGCCAAACCCCATTTGATATGCCCCTCGGTTCGATTAGGCCCTCGATCCGTCCCTCGGTAAGTCTCTCTGGCAGTCTCTCGGAGGCAGACCGCTTCGATGTAGGCTTGATCCGCCTGGGGCTTCCAGTCTGGAAGTTCACCTCCTGCGATGCTCCAATGGGCTTTGATCGACGAGGCGGACGTCATCCGGTTGGCGAATTGCTTGACCAAAGGGAGTTCAGGCCGACCCAGCGGTCCGTGCCGCGGTTCTTTGAGATCGATCCAAGGGACGCTCAAGTCTTGGAGCAAAATGCACTCCTCGAGAGTGTTTGCGCTGACTAGAAGCTGGCAGGCGGTTGAATTGCTCATCGAGAAGGATTAAAACAGAGGCTGAACGAGGATCGATTGGGTTCAAGTATAGCGGCACTGACGCAGACTTTGAGGGGCGATTTGGGGACCGATTTCTATTGGATTGAAGAGCAACTGGCGCTGAACGAATGGTGCCACTCCAATCAAAACTGCAAGTTGCTAGCATTCGACACCGAATTTGTTTCGGAGGATTCGTATCGTCCCGAGTTGTGTTTGATCCAGGTCAAGACCGATTCGGGGATCGCGATCATCGATCCCTTGCGGATTGAAGACATGTCGGGATTCTGGAATTTGCTTCACCATCCCGATCGAACCGTCGTCGTGCACGCCGGGCGTGAAGAGTCGCTTTTCTGCTACCGAGCCACCGAAAAACAGATTCCTAATCTTTTTGATATCCAGGTCGCTGCGGGGTTCCTTGGCATGGAGTATCCGGCTTCCTACGCCAAGCTGGTTCAGAAGATCGTCGGCGGAAACTTGGACAAAGAAGAAACGCGGTCCGATTGGCGAATCCGTCCCCTGACCCGACGGCAGTTGGAATATGCGGCCCAAGATGTCCGTGATTTATTGACGATCTACGAGGTTTTCTCGGAGAGATTGCACAAGCACGGCAGGCTCGAATGGTTGCTCGAAGAGACCCGGTCGAAGCAGGCGGAATTGTATGAGTACGAGTCGAGTGAGAACTGGCATCGCATCAGCGGAGTGTCGGCGTTGTCGGGCACGAGTCTGAGCGTTGCGCGCGGGCTTTGGAACTGGAGAGACGAGCGGGCCAAAGAACGGAACGTTCCTCCGAGGAGAATTTTACGCGATGATTTGCTCGTCGAGTTGGCTCGGCGAGGTTCGTCCGACCCAAAGCACTTGCTATCCCTAAGGGGAATGGAATTCCGCAACACCAAGCCCATGATCCCTGAGCTTGCCAAGATCATCGAAGGGGCGCTTGCCGAACCTCCACCGAGTTGGCCCAAGAAACTGCGGTTTGGAAAAGGGCAACCGCCGGGAATGTTGACGCAATTTCTCTCAGCGGCAATGGCTTTCATTTGCCATCACAAGCATATCTCGCCGATGCTTGTGGCCACCGCCGAGGATATCCGGGACTACGTCCATTATCGACTCGATCCGGACCCCGATACACAATCCCCGCCGGAGATCTTGCGAGGCTGGCGAGCCGATCTGGTCGGCCACGAACTCGACGAGCTCCTGGCCGGGAAATTGGCCATCGTTCTGGATAACCCGCGAAGTCCGATCCCTATCAAATTCTTGAGTGTCGACGGCCAAAAACGCTAGTAAGCACTCGCGATGGATCAACGAACCGACGGGGATCTGGAATTGCGTCGGATCGTCGAGGGGGTCGGCTCGCTCAGATTGAATTCTTCTAACGAAAAGTCCGCATCGATCTTGCGGACGCTTTTGAGCTGAATATCGCCGCGTGAGGGTTCGATGTGGTAGACGGCCAAGGTCAATTTGGCTGGGTCGACGATCACCAGTTGTTGGAATCCATTGCTCAGGGTCGCTGTGGACATCAGATGAGTCGCCGTTGCGCTGCTGGTCGATGGACCGACGACGTGCACCCCGGCACCTTGGTAGATCGCTCCGGAATTTTGAAGATCGCTGGGCGGATAAGCTTGAGCGCGTTGCGGATCGAGCAATCCTCGCGGATTGGGTGCCTGCCGATCGGGCAAAGGGGGCAGATCCGATTGGCTTAGGCTCGACGACCAATTCGCGCAGATCGCCAGAAAAAGAGCGATTCCAAAAAGAAAGCAACCCGGCAAAAAGCGTGCGATCATCGTCGTTGTTCCCAGAAAACATTGAAACAAGCAATCCGTCCAAAACCGTCGGTAGGATTGCATACTGAGAAACCGCGATCTTGCACAAGTCCAATCCGATCCTGGAGATCTTGTTATAAGGGCCTGATATCCGGGCTCCTGGCACCCATTTTGGGGGCTCTATCAAGAGTATTCGATGGGCGTGCAAAAAGCAGTGGGGCAACTGCTCGATGCCAGTTTTTTGGATCAGCAATCAAGCGGTTCTTCCCAAGCCTCTACCCCTTTTTGGGTGCCTCAGGCCGTGCTACTTTATCATCATCAAGCCCGTGCTTTTCGAACAACACGCTTCTAAAACAAGCGACTCACAAAAATGAGGAAGCTCCCCATGCGCTATTCTTTTGTTTTCAATTTTGCAATCGCGCTGATGACTTTTGCGGGTTGGTGCAATCACACGCAAGCCGATGATTGGCCCGAGTTCCTCGGCAAGAACCGAAACGGCATCTCCGCCGAGACGTCCCTTGTCGATTCGTTCCCCGCCACTGGCCCGGTGATCCGATGGCGAGCTGCTGGCGGGGTCGGCATGTCGGCGGTGGTCGTTCAAGGCGACTATGCAGTGACGACTTGGAACGACGAAGGCAAACAATGGCTCGTAGCGCTGGATACCGCCGATGGCAAAGTGAAGTGGAAAACCCAAATCGGGCCAGCTTACAAGAACCCTATGGGAGACGGGCCGCGTGCCACACCGACGATCGCCGCAGAGCGTGTATACGCTTACTCCGGTGAAGGTATTCTCATCGCAGTGGATCTGGCATCGGGTCGGCTGCTGTGGAGTAAAGACGTGATGCAAGAGCTATCGGCCAAGCCGTCCGAGTACGGCATGTCCTGCTCGCCGCTGGTGATCGATGATCGCCTGATCGTGCACACCGGTGCCGACGACGCTGCGGTCGTTGCGTTTGCTGCGTCGGATGGCAAGTTGCTTTGGAAAAGCGGCTCGGGGCACGCGGGTTACTCATCGCCTGTGCTCATGGACCTCGCGGGTACCAAACAAGTCGTCAGTTTCAGTGGCACGGCCGTCCTGGGTATCGATCCCGACAGCGGAAAAGTTCTTTGGAGCTACCCGTTTGAGACCGATTATGGTTGCAACACAGCGAGTCCGGTATCGATCGATGGCGGTATTTTCATCTCCTCGGGGGAGAACCACGGCTCGGTCCTTCTCGATGTGAAGTTACAGAACGGAACTTATGCCGTTTCCGAGCGCTGGAAATCGCTGGATTCCAAAAGTGTGATGCGCAACGAATGGCAAACGTCGATCGTTCTCGGCGATCATCTCTACGGCTTTGACAACGTCGGTGCGGCCGGTCCTGTGAGTCATTTCTCGTGCATCGAAGCCAAGACGGGGAAACCTGTTTGGCAGAAGTTGCGTTTTGGCAAAGGGAATCTCGTATATGCCGATGGCAAGTTCTGGTTGACGACCATAGAGGGGGAATTGGTAATCGCAAGGGCCGATGCGAGCGGGTTCCAAGAACTCAGTCGCGCGACGCTGGTCGGCAAAAACCGACAAACTCTATCGATCGCGAATGGTTGCGGTTACCTGCGCGATGACAGCGAGGTCGTATGCATTGAGCTTGCATCGCCGAAGATCGACTTGGCCTTTGACGCAGAAACGATCGATACTTGGAACGGTTTTAAACGCCATAGATTCTCGTTCGATGGCCAAGACGCTTGGGTGGTCGAGCCGAAAAATCCACGAGCCGACGGTCGATTCACCTGGTGCATGATGTTTCCGGATGCGTTCACCGAACGATGTGCGGCGCCGATGCTCGTCAGTCGCGGGTACTACCATGTGTTTCTCTCGGTTGGAAATAGTTTTGGTGCTCCCAAAGCCATCGACAAGCTCGGTGCATTCCACAAGATGCTCGTTGAGCGTGGGTTCCATCCCCAAGCCGTATTGATTGGGATCAGCCGTGGGGGGCTCTATGCGCATCGCTACGCGGCGACTTATCCAGATCGCGTCAGCGTGATCTATGACGACGCGGCCGTGCTTGACTACCAAAGTTGGCCCGGTGGCAAGGGGAAAGGAAAGGGGAGCCCTGGCGATTGGCAAGAGCTAAGAAGATGGTACGGGTTTGACAACGACGAGCAGGCTGCGGACTATCCACATACACCTTTGAAAACACTGGGGCTTTTAGCCAAGAACAAGATCGCGATCCTTTCGGTAGTCGGGGACAGCGACGACGTCGTCCCGGTCGAGGAGAACACGGCGGTGGCCGAGAATCTCTACAAGGAGTTCGGTGGGGTCTTTGAGGTGATCCGCAAGCCAGGCGTGGGCCACCATCCGCATGGACTCGATGATCCCACACCCGTGGTGGAATTCATCGAGAGGTACACTGTGCAAAAGTAGCGTTTGATCAGTCCGATCCGACTGATCCGACTGATCCGACTCCCAAATTTATACCAACAAAAATTAATATTCGCTAAACATGAGCTCCCATAACCGCTTGGCTCCCCTTCGCCCCCGGGCTTTGACGGGGGAGAAAGGGGCGGGGGGGATGAGGGGTCGACCGCGCGTAAGGCTGTTTGGCTGTTCTCCCGACGGCTGGACGTAGGGTTCGTGCAGCGGTTCGTCCCAATAAGGGGCCGGGACTTCGATAAGAAAGCGTCACAGCGACTTGAGGCATCGATCATTAGCCTCTGAACCGCGGAACGTACCACCGCGCGCGTAAGGCTGTTCGGTAGTGGATCTCCCGTAGAGATCCGGCTGTTCGGTAGTGGATCTCCCGTAGAGATCCGGCTGTTCGGTAGTGGATCTCCTGTAGAGATCCGGCTGTTCGGTAGTGGATCTCCTGTAGAGATCCGGCTGTTCGGTTTTCGCCCACAGGGCGGCACTTGACTGCTGCGTGCGTAAGCCGCGGGATTTGGGGGTCCATCAAACCAAAGGCGTTTATTGCGATATGAGTTTATGCCTTCCTTTCGACCCCATACGCAGCAACCTGGCGGGCTTATTTAAGTTCCTCGCCGTTGGCTGCGGGTTAAACGAAAATGCGCTTTCCGCGATTAGTGTCGTTGATTGGTCCATCCGGCATTATCGTGGGTGATGGTATAATTGCTGGGAAACGGAACCCCCACAAACACTAGATAAATCTCATAAAGGATATAGCATCCACGAAACCATTAGGTCCATTGTACCGTAAAGCATTCGAATTACAGGACATTATCGATCGCTATCCCCCTCGTCTGAGTGACCGGAATAAGGCTTTGGTTTTTTCGATCCCTTCTCCTCCACAGTCTGAGCATTCTGGCCAAGTTAAGTTCAAGCACATGCTGCTGCCGATCGTCAGAAGCAGCGGGGACAGTCCCCGAATTATGGTGATGTAGTGAGGAATCGTAATGGGTTTACCTCAAGACCTTACCGAATTCGGCGTTCGGCTGCCCGATTCATGACTTCCTTGGGTTCTCATCCGAATTGCAAGCACCAAGGTGGAGAGCAGTCAAAGGGTGGTTGTTTCCGCCATCATCGCGTGGTTACTTCCCTGATGTAGGTTTAGTTGTTTCCGCCATTTAAATAAGCTGCTTCAAAATGATAAAAGTGCGCTTTATCTATACAAATCATTGGTTTCTCTGAGGAAGAATGCCATTGAAAGAGAAGTATAGAATTCGTTTCCACCGAGGCACAGGATTGCTTTTTCAAAATTCTGTGCGATAACTTGAAACTTACACGCAAACTGCGATTGTATTGACACGGAAAATTAATCCTCTCCAGGGTTTATGCTTCGATATTTTATCCAGATCCTTTTTACCCATTTGTTTTGCGGTTATTGAGGAAGATCGCGAACTTTTGAAAGCTTTCTAGCTTTGCACGTCAGGGGTCAAAGGTGCGGAAACTCCCACAGGAGACCCTCGGACTACTTACATTTATCGTTGCCCAATGTTTGAAGAACCTTTCAAAAGAAAAAAATTTAAGCGAAAATTCAACATGAAACGCTTGAGTTACCTTACCTTGATTTGCCTGTTGATCATCGGGGTTCAAGCGAAAGCTAACGCATCCGTTGTCAGCCTAGTGGATTTGAACCTTGCGGACGCGATGAGCATCACAGGCCAAACCAACACAGTTGGCGGAATCACGGTGACGGAAAGATACGCTGAATCAACCTTGATCCCCTACGACAGTCAGTACCCATTCCCGGTTGGTTCTTGTACGTCCGCGATCGTCACACCAAGCCATACCTATTTCGATAAGGTTGTTAGCTTTACTGGCGCTATCGCGGGCGATTTATTTGAATTCGAGTTTCAGATCCTAAACGATACACCTTACGATTGGTGTGATTACCATTTTGAGATTTGGGACACCACCTTCACCACGCGTCAAACAGCTTCCTGGTTCTACGATGATGCCCAATTGGATCTTTTCTCGGACCGATTCACCGGCTTGGAGCTTCACACCGATGTTGCTACTTTTTACGGCACGCCTGGACACAAAGTCGGGGATACCGGTGTCTACAGGTTGAAAATGGAACTTTTTGCGTTCGCGAATTCGGATTTCGGATCTTTCGGAATGCGACAGGTTGCCACAACACCTGAGCCCGCATCGATGGCGATCTTCGGTATCGGAGGCAGCATGTTGATGTTCGTTCGTCGACGACGAGCACGGTTGACCGCCAAGGCTAACGAAGTTATTTAGGCTTCGAAGGTTTGTGGGAAGTCAACGACGATTTTATGACCGGTTGGGCGGTTGTTTGTTTTGGCCAGCCCCGGATTCCCGGAGCTCCGGGGCTGGCCTGTGAGTTAGTAAATTCTAATGATTCGCGGTTACTGTGGTACGTGGGTAAACGTACAGCGGCCAAGTTGGTTTTTAGGGGCCGTGGGGCTTGCGAATTGAGCTAAGAAGGGTCACCCGCTAGTACCGTCCCGGGCATCTGACCCCCGGGGGGAATTAAGCACTGAGCGGGTGGTACGCGCAGCGACACCACCGTAGAGGTTGGTGGCCAATCTGGCCAGCATGTTGGTGTCAAGCGATGCTCCACAGACCCGAACCGTCCCCTTAGGACACTCTGACAGTAGGGTTCAAGATGCCGACGGCTATTGCCCTGACGAAGCTCGGCGCAGATGCGAGGCTTTCCACCGATTGGGTAACAAGGCCGGGGTATTGGCAATCCCCCGGGAGCATGTTCGCGATTACGCTCTCCAACCAACCGCTTGGCCCCCCTTGGCCCCCGGGCTTTGACGGGGTATGAGCGGCCGACCGCGCGTAAGTCTGCTTTGGTAGTGGATCTCCCGTAGAGATCCGGCTTTTTGGTAGTGGATCTCCCGTAGAGATCCGGCTGTTCGGTTTTCGCCCAGAGGGGGGCAGTTGACTGCCGGGGTGCGTTAGCCACCGGATTTGGGGGTCATGCAATCCAAAGGCGTTTATTGCGATACGATTTTGTGCCTTCCTTTCGACCCCATACGCAGCAACCTGGCGGGCTTATTTAAGTTCCTCGCCGTTGGCTACGGGTTAAACGAAAATGCGCCTTCGGCGAACTCAAGTGGCGCATGATTTCATGGCGATTCGATTATCCTCCCGAACATAGCCACCTGTCTGGTCGTAGCCACCTGGACTCTATGGTCTCCTGCCAATGCACCAAAGGTGCTTTTCCCCACGAACAAAGATGCACCCATCGGAAACGGCGGGAGTTGTTTGTACAGGCTCGTTTAGCTCATTGACTGCAAGAACGGAGTATTCGGCATTGTTCTCGAAGACCGTGCATTTTCCCGTGTCATCGAACGAGTAAAGCTTATTGTCGATTCCGATCGGAGAGCTGTAGGTGTTCCCTCCTTTTCGAAGATTTTTAAGGACTTTGCCCGATTTCGGTTCCATGCAGGTGTAGATTCCTGAGTCATCGACAATGTGCAGATAATCTCCGTAGAGTAGCGGCGTGGGTACATAAGGCATTCCCCGTTCGCGAGTCCAAACGACATGCGATTGTGTGATATCCCCTCGGCCGCCGAGCTTTAACGAGAACGCACGTGTATCAGGAGATCCACCAAATGCAAAGACTTGGCCATGTCCAACCGATGGGGAGCAAACCACCTTCTCCGTGGGTCCTTCTGCGAACCAAAGAAGCGTCCCGTTTTCAGGATTCAAACCGATCGTTTGCTTTGCTCCGGAAAGGATGAGCTGGCGGGTACCTCCTTCACTCGTAAGCAAGGGGGTGGAGAAAGATCGCAAGTCGGTTTCAGGTTTATACCTCCAAATCTCGTGTCCGTCGTGCCGATCGAGCATGACTACAAATGCAGATCCATCTTGGTGACCGTTGACGACTACTCCTTCCTCACACACGATCGGCGATGCGGCGAACCCATGTTTGGAAAAGTAGGTGCCGGGGGTTATTTTCCAATGGATAACGCCATGAAAATCGATCGCGGCGACAACCAATTTCTCGTCGTCAACAAAGGTGCAATAGACTTGCTGCCCGTCACTGGCTGGGGTGCTAGAGGCACTCGTATTGAATTTATGCTGATTCTCGATCGGACCGGTGTGCACCAATGTGTTCCAGAGAATTTTTCCCGAGCTTCTTTCAAGCCCCAGAAGGTGCCTCGATTGCGTTTCAGGGATAACACAGGTTACAAACACAGCGTCTGCCGATACGATCGGAGAGGAGAGGCCTTGGCCCGGCAGAGCGACTTTCCACACGATGTTCTCAGTTGATGTCCAACGGGTGGGCACCTCAGGGTCATGGCTGATTCCATCGCCGCGTGGGCCTCGCCACATGGGCCAGTCTTCAGCGCGAGACATTTGCGGCGCTAAACCGACGAAAGCTACTGCCACTAGGGATACATAAACCAGTATTTTTTGCATGGAACGGTTATCCTACGATACCGAGGCGGGTCGACCTTCGAGCATGGTCGCATGGGAACGATGATTCGGAACGCGTTGAGGGTTGAGTGTTACTTGGACTTTGGAAGATTCTGGTCCTTCCTCTGTTGCAACTCCTGCTGCCTTATGCGGGCTTGCTGAATGCTGAGCATCTGTTGCAAGCGAGCCGCAGTTTCCTCGAGTTGACGCGTTACTTCATACGATTGTTCTAGGGCCCGCTGCACGGATTCAAGCGACCGCTTTGTCTCCTCGATGTCCGTTGTCGCCGTCGGCTCGCTGAAGCTTGATGTCGCATCGGCGAGCGTTTTCGATAACGATGGCTCGTCCTCAGCCAAGCTCTCTAGCTTGATCGTCGGTTCGATTTGGCTTCGTATGGGCTCACGCGGTGCGACCGATGAGAAGGAGCGTTGGGGATGGTAGGTAGGAATTGCGAGTTTCACAAAACTGGGCGGATCCTCGCGGTTGCTGTTTTCACCGATGAGACCCACGCAAACGCTACCCGTAGCATCGGTTACCGCGATTGTCTTTCCGTGATTGCCCACGCCGCCAGTGATGATCTCATCATCCATCGACTTTTGCCAAAGGAGCGTCGGCAAGTCATCGGATTCCAAGGGACTGCTCCAAGCGCTGACGATGCCGTTTTTTCCGAGGGTTACTAAATCTCCACCGGCCAGTATGCCAGCAGTCGCTACCCCTTTGTCGTGCGCTTGCCACGATTTCAGTGTTGATGCGTCATGCATGTTCCAGACCCGAACCGACCCATCGAGACTGGAGGAGAGCAAGGAATCTCCGTTGGGTGACCAATGGATCGAAGTGATCATCCCCGTATGGCCTCGGAGGGTTGAAAATTCCGTCCCCGCGAGCGGATCCCAAGCGATGATGCTACCGAAGCGATCTCCGCTAGCAACCAAAATCCCATCATTGCTGTAGGCGGTGCTCGTGACCCAATCGGTATGTTTGGCCAGCGCTTTCTCAGAATCGCCTTCACTCGATAGGATTTTGAGCAATCTACGTGTCGTTCCGATAGCCACCTCTTTTGAGGTTTGCGACTCATCGAGCGTGTTGATGGTATCGGTTTCATTGCCCAGGGACCCAAGATACATTTCTTCCGGTATGCTCCAGGAATGCAACACTCCTGATTCCGCAGGAGTGCCCGCAGCGATCCAAAGCCTCTGACCGTCTTTCGAAAATACAATCGCTGAGATTTCTTGATCCCCCACATCGATGGCACGATCACTCAATGTATTGGATTGCGCGTCCACTAAAAGGACTTGGCCATTCCCCGCGATGGCTAGAATAGGTGCGATCGGAGAGACTGCCATCGCGCGGATGATATTGTTCTCTGAAAGGGGACGGACTTGTGCGAGTCTCAGCGGAGAGGTTCCCTGCGGTGGGCCTGTTGAAATCCATTTCGAAAGTTTCGTCAATTCGCGTTGAGATAATCGCGGCTTGTTGGGAGGCATCCTAGGCGATTCCAAATGCGCCGCGAGAAGATAAAGCGGGCTTGCTTGGGGATCGCCTGGAACGACAACCGGACTCGATGCGGAGCCAGCCAGAATCTTATCCAAAGATGTTAAAACCAAATCGGCTCTTGGTTGATCCTCGTTGTGGCAACTGGTGCAATGCTGTCTTAGAATTTCTTGGACGGAATCGTATCCAACGGCAAGCGATTGGTCCGACGTTTCCGCTCCAACCGATGGTGTCATCGTTGTTTGAGCTTCGACAACCATGCTCAGCATGATCATCGCTAAGAATGCTATCGCAAGGATACGAAGTTGCGATGGTTCGCACACACATCGATTCGATGTCACAGCGCAACGGGCGGAACCTCGGTATTGACTGATCGGTAATGCACGGAACAAAGTCGCTATATGGAACAAAGTAGCTGTCCTGTGGGGATTGTCAGTAGGTCATTAGTGATTGAAAACAAACTCATTGCTATTGAGCACAGCCCAGAAGAAATCTTCGAGTGCTAACTGGGGGTCGGAATCTTTCGTTGTCGTTGCATCGATCTGCTTCAATTCCTCAGCACTAGGCTCGCGGCTCAGGCATCGAACAGTGATCTGACGTGCGATTTCATGGGGGGACAGTCCATTTTGGAGCCAACGGCTGACCGTTGCTCCTTCTCGAATCTTGCCTCCGGTCGTTTCGCTATTGAGCAAGTGGAGCGCCTGAGAGAGGGTAGGGGACGTTTTCGTCTCGCAAGTGCATGCCAAGCTTCGATTCGAACGTCCAAAGGTTGTCAGAAAGTAGTGCGCGGCTTGTCCGTCTGCAACTTGGACCGCTCGGCTCCCCTTGGGAAGTCCTGGCAAGCGTTCCGTCGTCTCGGTAACTTGGCAAATGCAATCGAGCAAAACCTCCGCTCGCATGCGACGGATTTTTTGATGCGAGAACTCCTTTTCATCCAGTTTGTTGGACTCGTTTCGGCGCGTCGCGGTTTGGTAGGTACGTGAATTGCAAATCTCACGGATGAGTGGTTTGAGTTCGAATTTCTCTTCGACCAATCGCTCGGCAAGATAATCAAGAAGTTCAAGATTGGTAGCCGGATTGCTGATCCGAACATCGTCTACAGGATCGATGATTCCCACACCCATGAAGTGGGCCCAAACGATGTTCGCGATGTTGCGAGCGAATGATTTGTTCTCTGGAGAGGTCAACCAATCTGCAAGCACCTCTCGGTAGTCCTTGCCATCGACCATCGCCGGTAACTCCGCTCCTAAGAATCGCGGCTTCAAATCTTTCTTGCCCAAAGGGTGCTCGATTTGACCTTGAGCCATGTTGTAGATGGTTAACTCGCGAGGATCTTCTCCCTGCTTGTAGCCGATCTGGCTGAAGAAACTCGCAAAACCATAGTAGTCATCCATGGTCCAACGGTCGAAAGGGTGGTTATGGCATTGCGCACACTGGATGCGCGTACCGAGGAAAACCTGAGCCACATTTTCGGCCATCAGTTGCGGGGTGGTCTCCGTTTGAAAATAGTTCGTTGCAGGATTTTCCAAGGTCCCTCCATTTGCGGCCAAGGTGTTTTTGACAATGTTGTCGATGGTTTCTCCTCGGTGAACAGCGGTTCGGAGCCATTGATCATAGAGTCGAAGCGCTTTGGGGCTGACACCATTATTGGTTCTAATTTGTAGGAGTTCCGCCCAGTGCATCACCCACTGGTCGTGGAACTCTGGTCGATCGATCAAGCGATTGATCCAGCGGGTTCTTTTGTCCTTTGACGTGTCCTGCACAAACTCTGCGTATTGACTCTCGGTGGGCAAAAGTCCAACCAAATCGAGCGATGATCGCCTTAGGAATTGCTCGTCCGTGGCCAAATCGGATGGGGACATATGGAGAAACTGTAAGCGTTTGTCGACGAGCTCGTCTATGCGTGTGAGCGCTGGAGCGTCCGGATACTGGAAATCACTTCCAGAACGGACGATGATCGAGGCTCCTGAGGTGAATTGGTCGAAGCGAGCCAGCACGAAAGCGACCCCGGTGCCGCGAGAGACGACCATTCCTGATTCGTCGACACTGGCTGCCGATTCGTTGTTGCTGATAAAGACTGCCCGCGCTGTTACGTCTTGTTCGGATCCATCGCTGTAACGTGCGACGGCAATGAGCTTCTGCGATCCGCCCGGTTGGGAAAAAACGGCTTGTTCAGGATAGACGCGTATTTCCTTGGGAACTCTCGCGGTCGCTGGCTCATCGTTGCTGCATCCCTCTGCGAGCCATTGCAAGAGGATTTCATGAGCATAGGTGTTTTCGGCGATGGGTCCACCGCCAGTGTGATCCACGTTGCCGGTGGCTTTGAGCAGCAGCAATGATTTTTGGGGTTGGTTCCAATGAATGCGTCGACCATTGAGCTCCCGCGTTAAACGATAATGATCTCCTTGGGGATCGTATCCGAACAAACTCAGTCGGAATCCATCCTTGCCTGTTGCAGAACCATGGCACTTGCCTGTATTGCATCCAGCTTTGGTCAGGACCTGAAGAACTTCGTTTCGAAATTCAATCTTGGGTTGCGAGTCACTGCCCGATACCTTGGTGGGAACGGCTAGTTGGTGGCCTGCGTATTGGACGATCAGCTCTCCGGATCCGTTGTGTCCCGGGATGACTGTCTCCGACAAGTACTGAACCAAGTGGTTTGGATGCGCTTCTACGGTGCACTCGCTAGTGACATCTTCCGTGCTTCCGTCTGCATAGGTTGCGATGACGATGAGCGATTGCTGATCGCGAGGCGAATTGAGTTGGATCGCTTTCGGGTAGACTTGGATCGAAACCGTCGCGGGCGAATCTGCATCGGATGCGATGGATGCGATGGAAAGCGCAACGGCGAGAAGCAAGCTCAGCGCGATTGCAAAAAGATTGACAAAAGTGTTGTGCATTCTGATTACCATCCGAGGTATTCGTAATTGGGAGTCGATAACCATCGAGCTGTCGTGATGAGTTTTTTGTTTACGAGCCTGACTTCAATCGTTGCCGACGAAGTGCCTCGAGCGGGGTTAGAGGGATACCTTTTTCGTCTTTTTGGGATTTTCCTACGGGCGATATCACGAGCGTTGTCCTTCTCGCAATGCAATAGGAGGCAGGTTGTCCCATCCGTTCGCCGCTCAGACGGACAAGGATGTCAGGGAATGTACCGGTTGGCGCATCTGCTGCTACGCGAAGCTCAAACTCCAAGCTTCGCTGGTCCTCGCTTAGGGAAACGGCAGGAGCACTGACGCGATTGGGCAAGCCTTCCAATTGTGCGGTGAGGGGACCAGCGAAATCCGGGTCGATCTCAAATCGCAACGGCAGGACGATTTCTTGACCACATTCCACCGCGATGGGCTGCAGCTTACCGGAGACTGGGCTAGGAAGTATCTCCAACTCTCGAAGAGAACTGCATACCGATGGGTTCGTTAGGGGTGCAGCCGAGGGCATGCGGTCGATAGCGCCGATTTGGACCTCGCCAGATTCCGACCGACCCGAAGCGATGTTCGCTTCGACGACCAATGGCCAGCGCTGAGGTAGACATCTAGAATCCGCCCGCAATCGGATTTTTGCCGTGGACTGATCTGCTTCGACACGGGTTTTTGCGGGCCCATCGACGAACTCAGGAAGCAGGGGAATGGTTAGATCGATCGGCAAGGAAAAGCCGGGTTCTCGATGAACTTGCACGATCAAGTCCAAGGTGCCGTCGACACTTAGCGGGTTTCGAGGTACGTCGAGCTCAATCGAATAGGGGAGCGGTTCTGTCACCGAAATCGCCAAGCGGTCCGTGGTGACACTTGTGTAAATCGCATCTGCCGGTCCGTTGACCAAGTCGATCGTCTGGCGAAATTCGCCCTGTTTGTTCTCGGCGATTGCAATCGGTTGGACCAGTTGCGAGCCCAGAGGAGATTCCGAGGAAGCTTCCAGCACGACAGGTCTGGCGAAGTCGCTAGCTTCGAATGGAACGCTGGAGGTTTGGATGTGGTTGGGCATTCGATCCCATCTCAATCTCACCGTGCTTTCGATACCATCCCTTTGCACGGCCATGATCGCGAGCGAACGATTGCCTCGAGGTACCGATACGGTCTGCTTGCTCTGGGAGAGCTTATCGCGACGGGGAAGGAAGCTGATCAAGGTGGGTTCGAATGGTCGAATCTCGGCGCGGTAGACGAAAAGATCGCCCGACTTTAATCGTTTGTCTCGTACGCTCAGGGAGTAAAGATGATCGCGCTGTCCCTGAAATGTCACCGAGGAATCATGGCTGTTTAAATCATCTCCTAGCGCTATCGAGCGATCCGAGGTTTGGTCCCTAACCTCAATGACCGAATCTAGCAAGGAACCGAGTCGTGTCGCAAAAATCTCCGCTTCGTAAATCCCATCCGAGGGTATCCGAAAATAATGCGTAACGATTTTCCCTTCGGAATCGATCTTCCCGTGATATGCAACGGGAATGGTGGATGGATTTTCAAGGCTGCTGGATTCAGCGTTTGGAAATCCGACTGCTCGTATCGGTAACAACGTTGGGCAGGATACGGGAACTCCATTCCTATCCGTGGTCGTCAGTTCGATAGCGGATGTAGCACTATTTGCTTTGGGCAAAACGATGTTCTGTTGCAGCGGTGACCCATCACTTCCAAAAGCTCCTATCCACTCAATTGTCTGATGCTGTTGGCCGGTACCCCCCAGTGGATACATCAGCGTTGGACGCGGAAAGCTCCCCAGATGCAATGCGTAGGGGCTATTCGCACCTGCATTGGCTCCAACCGTGCTCACGTGGATCGTGTATTTTCCTGCGACCGCGGCACGAAAGGAAAAGCAAGGGTCCTGGTTCAACAGAGGAGTGTCGTCGACTCGAAGCACTACCGTTCCGTCAGGACCCAATAGCGTCATCTCGGTATCGAGCATCTTGATACCCAAGCGAATGGCTGCGATTTCGGCGGAAATCACATCTCCTTCCATAGCATCGATTACAAAAACATCGGTGTCATCCCCTTGGAGTGTTCCATAGATGGTGGCATTGCCAGCAATGGCCTGCGGTTCTTCGGATTTGTGTTCATCGATCACTCCAAAGGGAGTGATCGTCAGCAGTCGGATCTCCGAGACTCCATTTGCATTGCGCAATCGGATTGGATGCGGTTTGAGCTCGCAGTTTTCGCATGCATGGATCCGCAGTTCCAGTGTGTCCTCATCAATCTTCTTGATCTCGAAGCACTCAAGTCCAGGATCGTAAAATACCACTTCCGTGCAATGTCCGATCGAAGAACCGACAGCCCGGATGGTAACATCAGAACCTCGCGTTGCGACAGGTGGGGACAAGGTTTCCAGTGAAGGTGGGTCTATTGCGTTACTGGCAGTGGACAACCCCAACCACATCAAGGAAAGCATCACGATGCTGCGTACCCAAAGGCATTCTCTCGAAACCAAAGTGATGAGCGAAGTGATCATTACGCTAATAACCCTTTAGCAACTGATCCGTTGGTGACGATGGGCTGTGGGCGATCGCCGGGAGACATTAACGACTTGGCTGCGTCGATACCTAAAAGGTGATAGACCGTCGTAACGTAGTCTTCTACCGACAGGGGAGACTCTGCAGGTTCTGCCGCCAACCCATCGGAAGCGCCGTAAATGCTTCCGCGTCGAATTCCCCCGCCCGCCATGACGATCGAGAAAACTCTTGGCCAGTGATCGCGTCCGCCACCCGCATTGATCTTCGGTGTGCGACCAAACTCGCTGGTTACAAGCACCAGCGTTGAATCGAGGATGCCTCGGTTATCGAGATCCTGGATTAGTCCCGCAAAGGCGCGATCCAAGTCTGGTAATTGGGGCTCGATACTTCGGTAATGAAACGCATGCGTATCCCAAGCACCGTAGGTAACGGTAACAAAGCGAGCACCCGCCTCGACCAGTCGCCTAGCAATCAACAGCCGTGAGCCCGCAGATGGCCGCAAAACAGGTGGTGCGGGCTTCATTCCATAGAGCTCACGCGTTTTCTCGTCTTCATCTTTCAAACTAAATGCGTTTTTGGCCTTCGGGGATGCGAGAAGGTCATAGGCTCTTTGATACAGTGAGTTCATCGTCGCGATCGAATCGTCTTTCTCCATCCGCTCAAAGTGCCCATCGACGATCGATTTCAAGTCCTTGCGACGCTCGAAACGCGAGTCATCCACTCCTTTCGCGTGACTCAAGTCACGGACCGAAAAATTAGGTCTTGCTGGATCGGTTCCCAACGCGAACGGACCACAGGCATTGCTCAGGTAGCCATTCCCAAGGAACTGGCTGCCTTGGTTCGGTACGCAGATATACGCTGGCATCGCATCCCTAGGCCCCAATTCATGGGCGACAACCGACCCGACGCTCGGATAGACCAGCGCTGGGCTCGGACGATAGCCTGTGAACATGCTATGTTCTCCACGGCTGTGATCCACTTCGGTATGAGACATACTTCGGACAACCGTGATGCGATCGGCGACTTTGGCGGTTTGCTCCATGTGGGAACTGAAGTAGACGCCTGGAAGTGAGGTTCGAATCGGATCTAGGATCCCGCGATATTCCGCAGGAGCATCCGGCTTCGGATCGAAGCTATCCATGTGCGCAAAGCCGCCCTGTAGGTAGATATGAATCACCGATTTAGCTTTCGGCGATTGCCCCCCAGAGGCCTTAGCCATGGCTTCGAGGGAGAGCATTTGCCCCAACGTCAGGCCCACTCCCCCTAACCATCCCACGTAAAGAAAATCCCTTCGTGAACGACCCGAAAATGCTGGATTACATGCGTGAATGAGGTGATTCATTGAGGTTGGCTTCCTTCCGATGATGGGTTGGGTGGATTCGAATTAAGGGGTTTTCTTTTCGGGGGTAGCGTGTGGCCGATCCAATTCAACAATCAGTTTTGGACGTTGTTTGAAATCATCGAACTCTGATGCGTAGAAATCCCAACCGTTACCACCCGTATTGAGAAAAACCCAGCCGTGATTCGCATGTCCGTTGACCCACCACTGAACCGTGTCGGTGACGTCGAACACTACGGTCGAGGTATTCGCAGCGATCTTCCCGAATGTAAAACTGTCCTTGTGACGCGATGCTTCGACATCATCCGCAGAAACGCCGTCGACAACGGAATTCCATGTTGCCGTCTTGCTAAACGGTACTAACATTCGATGCAGATTGACGGTCGAGCCTTGGTCAAACGCACTAACCAAAAGCCTTGCCGATCGAATGCGGCTATTGCGAGGGATCTGATTGGCTTTCGCTCCGAGAATCGAGTCGAACCGAAGAAGGACCTGACTTTCGCCTCCATCGTTGTTTGCGTCCGACGACGCGTTTGGATTGCTATCGAGGATCGTCGTCGGCGCCAATGCCCATATCTCCGTATCCACGGTCCCTTGATATCCTCCCACTCCCTGTTGGAATTCCAGAACTTCGACCTTCGGTTGTTTGCCTTCGGGTCGTTCCTTGGAGTCTTCGGAGTCTTCCGCACACGCGGAAACCGCCATGCAGATCCAGACACAGGAACACATCCAGCAAAAAGGAGAACCTCGGAACATGCTTTGTCACTCCCAGGCAATGCAAATCAATGGAACGGGGTTCCCGTCCTCTTCAGCGATCGATCTCTATTTAGGCGGCCCATTTTGACAGCCTATTTTGGCGACACGGTAGGCGAGAGGTCGTGTTTCCGCATTTCGAACGGGCCGTGTTTCCCAGAATATCGACTGACTGAAAAGTAGCACGACCTGAAAGGTTAACGTTTGGCAAGAGGATGGTTAACTCTTGGTTCAGGTCGCAAGAAACACCCAAGCTTCTTCGTAATTTCACGAGGGTTCACCAGCAAAACCCGGGAATTATGTTTTAATTCGGCCCGAGTGCTTCGCTTCTGTGTACCACCGAGTCTTTTGGTTGAGGAAATGGCATTGTGATTGCATCGTTAGGATCGAGAAACAACGGATTGATTCCGACAGTTGGGCTACTTTTCTTAGCAATTTTGAGTTGTTCGATATGGCTCGGGGGTACCCACTGCCAAGCCCAGGATACATCGACCCAAGATGCTGTTCCCCAGTCGAAGAGCCGGTTTGCCGGACCAACCGATTCGGGGTTTTTGCTGCCCAATGGCTGGCATCTAACTCCCGCAGGCAAGCAAGTCGACACCAGCGACCTGTTGCTGAACATCTTCCCGATGAAAGACTCACGCCGGGCAGTGGTCGCTACGAGTGGTTTCAATGAGCATCAACTGGGGATTGTCGATTTGGACTCGGGCGAGTTTCTGAGCAAACAGGTCGTTCATCAAAGCTGGTTCGGGTTAGCCGTAGCCCCAGACGAGTCGCGATTATGGTGGTCCGGTGGTGGATTCGGACGAGTTCATCAGTTTCAAATCGATGAGAACCAGTTGATCCAAACAAGCGAGAAAGAACCGAGCCCTTTTGAACTTAGTCGCAAAGAGCTGGCTGAAATTCGGACCAAGCTCTCCAAAGAGAAATCCTTCAAGAGCGGCCTAGCCTGGGACTCCAAGCGGAAGTGTCTCTATGCCCTCAACATCAACCAAGGGAAATTGCTTGCGATCAACGAGGAGGGGCAAACCGTGTCCGAACTGGACTTGGGAGGACGTCCTTACGATGTTCAAATTTCGCCTCGCAATGGATTGCTCTACGTCAGCGACTGGTCGGAGAGAAGAATCTTGGTCATCGATCCTGATCAGATGGCCCTCGCGGCACGAATCCTTGTCGGTGAGCATCCAAACCAATTGGCATTTCACCCCACCGATGATCGACTCTTTGTCTCATGCGGATCGTCCAACGGTGTTTGGGTGATCGATACCAAACGAGGTGTCGTGACCGAGACGATCATGACAAGCCTCTTTCCATTATCTCCAGAGGGGAGCACTCCAGACGCCCTGACGGTATCTCCCGACGGCAGCAACCTTTTGGTGGCCAACGCAGATAACAACTGCATCGCTGTTGTCGATGTCACAGCCCCTAGCCGTAGCCAAGTCAAGGGTTTCATTCCCACGGGTTGGTACCCGACTTCGGTGGCGATGACCCCAGATGGTAAACGGATCCTCGTGGGGATAGGCAAAGGGAATCAAACGAAGGCGAATCCTTTTTATACCGAGAAATCCGACGACAAGGCGCTGACGGAACAAGACAAGTTCGTTCGCAAGCTCCTGCCCTACCCCTACATCGGCACAACCATCCGCGGAGCGCTTTCGATTGTTGACTTCCCCAATGACGAGAAACTTCAAGAGTACACGGCTCAGGTGTATCGCAACTGCCCCTATTCCGACAAACTACTTTCTTCGGTACCCTCGCCGGTTCCAACGATCATTCCAACACGCGTTGGAGATCCATGTCCTATCAAGTATGTCATCTATGTCATCAAAGAGAATCGAACCTACGACCAAGTCTTTGGGGATATGGCAAGTCAATCGCCACCGAAGGGCAACGGGGATCCTAGTCTGTGCATGTTCCCACGCAAGGTGACTCCGAATCATCATAAGATCGCAGAAGAGTTCGTACTTTTGGACAACACTTACTGCAATGGCCAAGTCAGCCGGGACGGACACCCATGGAGCACCATGGCCTACAACACCGACTACATCGCCAGAGATTGGCACCTGACCTATTCTCAGCGTATTGGCGTCGATGACGATGACGAAGATGACTTGGCCAACGCTCCATCAGGATATATATGGGATGCCTGCAAGCGGGCTGGGGTCAGCTATCGATCCTACAAAGAGTACGGCAAACGCACCTCGGACGCTCAAGGAAACATGCTGATGGAAGGAAAAGTTCCAGGACTCGTCGGACACGTGTGTCCGAACTTCGGTGTCGGCACCGGTGGGAAAGGACGCGAACGAGACATGGATTTGGTCGAGGTTATGCTTGCTGAGTATCAGGAGTTCATCCAACAAGGAAACATGCCTCAGTTCATCATCATGAGTCTCGGAGAAGACCACACCGATGGAACCACTCCTGGGGCCTTCACCCCCGAGGCCTGCGTTGCGAGCAATGACCTCGCTCTTGGAAAACTCATCGATGCGGTAAGCCACAGTCCTCTGTGGGGACAAACCGCCATCTTTGTCATTGAGGACGATGCGCAAAACGGTCCCGACCACGTCGATGCCCATCGCACGGTTTGCTTGGTCGCGAGCCCCTATACCAAACGTGGTGTGGTCGATAGCACCCAGTACAGCACGGTGAGCCTGATCCGAACGATGGAGTTGATCCTCGGCCTAGAGCCACTCTCGCAGTTCGATGCAGCGGCTCAACCGATGTTCAACGCGTTTACCACGACTCCTGACTTGACCCCTTACGAAAAAGTCGCTCCAGAGATCGATCTTCAGGCTGTAAATCAAACAACCGCATACGGGGCGGATCGATCGCTTCAAATGGACTTTTCCGAATACGATCGAATCGATGATTTCGAACTCAATGAGATCCTTTGGAAGGCCGTCATGGGACAGGATGCACCCATCCCGCCGGCGGTTCGCCGGGCGATCGCGATCCGTTTTCCAACAGACGCCAAATAGCGAGTCGTTCAATAGAGTTCCACACTAAAGGCAATGCTTGATCAGACGGATCCGTCCGATCTGTACTGAAGGGACTCAATGGGAATGCACAGGGCAACGCCCTTGGTCTTCGCAGCAAAAACGATCATCTAGCCCTGAAAGGACGACAACTTAATCGCCAAACCTCGGGACCTTACAATTTCGCTTCTGTTTGAGCCTTTTTGTTGACTCGATCACCGCGGACGAGGAGGTAACTCAGCGCAAGTCCACCCGCCGACCGAGATCCTTGGGAAAGCACCCCGGGGCTCGCATGTGATTGAGGACTGGTCGCCATAAGCCCGCTCGATCGTTTTGGGAAATCGCTCGACAAACGACCAAAAATCCCTTTTTCGATCCTGTTCTTGCTACAATTTTGGGATGGATTCCAACAGCCTCGCCAGTATGGTTCGTGAAAAAGGTCTCGATGTTTTCGAAAGGATGTTTCGCGCCGTGGAACTCGTTCAGGAACGATTGAATCGAGCTTGTAAGGCTCTGTGCGAGGCGCAGATTCCTTACGCGGTCGTCGGTGGAAATGCCGTCGCGGCCTGGGTGGCAACGATCGATGATGGTGCCGTCCGCAATACCCGGGATGTCGACTTGCTCCTCGCCGAGGAGGACTTGCCACGAGCCACCGACGCGTTGCAAACCGCCGGATTCATCCGCGATGAAGTGATGGGGACCGTCGTTTTCTTGGATGGCCCAGACGGGAAACCAAGCCAAGGATTGCATATTCTCCTTGCGGGACGAAAGGTTCGACCCGAATATGTCAGCCCCACTCCCAACGTCGATCAAGCGATCGAAATCAATCAGAAACGGATCGTCGAACTCCAAGCCCTCGTGGAGATGAAACTCAATAGCTATCGAGATAAAGACCGAACCCACTTGCGGGACATGATCCAAATTGGGTTGATCGATACGAGCTGGCCATCCCGTTTCCCAACCCAGTTAGGCGAGCGTCTACAGTTGCTGCTCGATGATCCCGACGGTTGATCGGTCCTTGTCAGCCCCTCACACCTTGGGTGGGCCTCCCTTGAAATCTGCTTTCTTATCCCTATTCATCACGAATTTGTTGTATCCATCATGTCGCTACTACGGATCCTTCTGTGCTGGCTTTCGGTAACCGCATGCCTAACTTCAGGACTTGCTCAATCCCCAACCCCTCTGGACGCACTCGTCGCGGATTTGGGCCAGCAAACCAAACTCGAAATGGTTCCTGTCCCCTCAGGTGAATTCTTGATGGGAAGCACACAAGCGGAGAAGGATTGGGCGACGGGGATCGAAGGTGGTGCACAACCAGGGACCGAACGGGAATCGTATGAGGGAGAGCTACCCCGCAAAATGAAGGTGCCGCATCCATTTTGGATGGGTCGCACCGAAGTTACCGTCGGACAATTTCGCCGATTCATCGAAGAAACGGGGTATGTGACCGACGCCGAAAAACCAGATGGGCATACCCAGTGCTTCAATCCCAAGTGGACCAGCTACAACTTCCGTGCGTCGGTTGTGCATCCATGGGACCCGATGCCTGGCAAAAGTTGGCGTGATCCGAACTTTCAATTTCCTCTGCAAGACGATTTTCCGGTTGTCTGCGTGAGTTGGACCGATGCGAAAGCGTTCGCTGCTTGGCTCAATGAGCAGGCGAGCGTGAAACAGAAAATTCCCGCGGGGTACGAGTACCGCTTACCCACCGAAGCAGAATGGGAATACGCATGCCGGGGTGGACGGCAAGACAGTACTGCGTATTGGTGGGGACATGATCTTGCAGAAGGAGAAGGCCGTTTCAATATCTCTGCCGTCGATTTCCTGCCGGATCGGAAACAGAAGTGGCCATTAGCGAGTGCTCCGTGGAGCGATGGATACTCCTTTGTTTCTCCCGTCGATCATTTTGGAGAGCGAGGAAGGAACGGTTTTGGGATCGCCGATATGTGTGGGAATGTTTGGGAAGTTGTTCTCGATCATTTCGATCCAAAAGGGGGCCACGAAAAACTGCATACGACCACGGAGAACTACCGTCCGGTATGCAAAGGGGGCAACTACTTCGACGTCCCAGGCAATGCCCGTTGCGCGGTACGTTTAGGTCTTGCAGGTCCGCATTACTCCGATTCGCGCGATGGCTTCCGCGTCTGCCTTGGCCCTGTCATATCCGCAACAAAACAAAAATAAAAAACTCAAAAGATTCTATAGTTGTTTCCGAAAGCGTTGGCGGAACAACGGCTTAGGGGTTTCGGGAGTCTTTCGATCGCCGAGTATTTTCGTCTCGCCCGGCGAGACAGATACCTTTGCTATCTCGATGATATACCCGCTGCGATCTTCAGTGAGAGTGCAACTGTAGTCCCAATTGGGTACCAAATTCGGAATCGTGAACTCGCCGTTGGCATCTGTCGAAATGATCTTGCCGAAGCGATCTGAGGATAAAGGAACATCTTTATCGGTAATGCGAACACCATACAATAGCTTCACCTCACTCCTGGGCTTAGTCCCATCGTTCGTCAACAATCGTCCCTTCGCTGCTCCGAGTTTGAAGAGCGGAATCGACAGCTGCGGTTCATCTGCATCGATTTCAATAATCGCACCACGTTGGCCGGAAGGATCGACGATGTGCACAACTGTCGACGCCGCAAATCGCTCGATTTCAAAGGAACCATCCTCGGTAGTTGTTGCCCTCCATGATGGTTCGAACCTCGAGAAGTCGCGTGAGACCCCTTCGAGAATTGCGCCCACCACCGGTTCCATAGTCTCGCCATCGAAGACGGTACCCGTGAGTACGATTTTTTCCGCCATAGGAATCTGTAAATCGATCTTTATCTCTCTCTGGTCAGAGATGGTAATTTTTTTACTGTATGGCCCTTGTACGAATAAATTGTGGTCGCCGACTCCCACAAAGAACTCGAATTCACCGTCCTTGCCGGTTGTTGCACCTTGCTGAAATAATGGGCAGACCCATCGCCTCGATTTCTCAGGGTTCGGAAGAATATCATCACCCATGTCGGTCAACGGAATCCCTTGCGTTTGCAACAAGACCTGCTCACCGGAGATCGGCTCGCCGGTTTTTTCATTCAGCAGTTGTCCAAAGACTCGGGTTGCCGGGCTCAGGGTAAAGTTGTGATCTACAACCTCTTGTCCTGGCAAGACTGCGAATCCGGATTGGGTCGGTGCGGACCATTCCTTGCTGGAAATACACAGAAGGTAAATTCTGTTGGGCGTGGCCATAATTTCGTAGCGCCCCGTTTCATCCGTCATAACTACTTCCCTAAAATCATCAAACGAGTATCCGGACCCAAATGCACCGACCGGAATGTTCGCAGCAGGCTTGCCGTCCGGAAACGTCACGGTTCCTCGAATAGGGATTTGGCGTTGTAGCTGAATGTCTAGGACTCCGGTTTTCGATACCGGATCGTAGACACCACGTTCTCCAACGTAATTCGACACGTAAGGCCAGACGGTGACTGGTTCTTTTTGCCAGTTGGGAAACCAGTCGAAGGAAACTTGACCATTCGCGTCGGTATCCTCTGCGAGCATATCACCGAAATAACTTAAGTTCATTACCGTAGCTTCGTTTTTTTTACCCAACAGCCAGATAGACGTGTCTGCACCCGGAATTGGCGTGCCTTGCATATCCTTAACGCGAACGGTGAGTGGTGAGGCCCCGGAAAGGGTCAATGTCTCCAACGCGTCGAGCGGAAACTCTGGTCTTTTGGTGAGGCGGTCTGCAATTTGTTGGGGAGGCAATGTATACAGTTTGTAATCGAGTCCCTTGCCGTCTTTCCAAGCCAGCACACTCATGATGGATTCGGATTTTGGAATCTTCAGGGACACCAAGCCTCGATCATCTGAGGGGACAGGGCCAGTCACAAATGGATAGCCTAGTTGGCACGCCACATTCGCCCCTGGGATCGGGATACCTTGAGCATCAATAACTTTTACAAGAGTAGATACCACGGCTTCCATACGAATTTCGAGCTCGTCTAGTTTTCCTGGGGCTAGGTTACCTGGGGCTTCGGACTGCAGAGAGCGGCAGTAACCGAGCATGGAGCCATCGCTGGATTCAGCTGAGATCCTTAAGATTCCCTTCGACTTCTCATCCATGCGCACAGAGATTTCAAATACCCCACGCTCGTCCGTCGTTGTCGCAATATCGATTTTGGCAAACCGAGACACCGCATGCACCTTCGCGTTAGGGGCTGGTTGCCCATCAGCGCCAATCACGCGACCTGCGATGGTCACCAGCGGAGCATCGGCCTTTCCTCGCTGCTCCGTTTTGTTGGATTCTCCTTCATCGATTGCCGTGGCCGAAGGCCCGATGGGGGAACCGATCGCCTGCGATCGGATCTGGACGAATGGTAAACCGAGAACCGACAGAACCGCTAGCAGGCCTAAAATGGCAACAAAGCGTCGATTCATCTTGAGCTCGACGCGACCTGGCTTCGAATTCACAATGCGGCGAATTCGCGACTCCAATTCGCCAAGAGACAGAAAATGGATACCGTACGAGATCGCTTTAGGCTGCGCATCGATCACTCGCTCCGCCATGCGCAGGAGAGAATTTGCGTAGTCCTTCGCGGCAGCAGGATATTCGATTGCCAAATCGGCCGACGCTGCGATATCATCGCAAATCATCTCTCGCAGCACGTTCATCTTTCTGATGATCAATGCAAGGATCGGATTCCACCAATACAAGATCTTGCAAAGCGATTGAATCGCTCCTGTCCAAGGATCCCCGCGGCGTATATGCGACAATTCATGGTCTAAGACGTAACGAAGTTGTCGAGGAGTTAAGTCATGTTCAATTCCACTCGGCACAACGATCACCGGCTTCAGCACCCCCACCACGACGGGTGCGGGTAGTAGATCCGATTCGACCAACGGAACCTCACGCTGGGCCAACCGCCGTTGCCGCTGCGATTCGAATAGCGATCGGACCTGATTGGCCATCACCGGCCTGCAGGTGCAAAGGAATCGTCGGCAGGCGACATGGCTCTTCCAAAGTCGGATGGCCGCAACGAGACTTCCGAGCAGCCACACAACGATCGCGACATCGGCTAGGACGAAGATCCAGCGGAGATACCGTTTCGTGGGTTGCATCGAGGAGGAATCGAGTGTGGTTACGGGGGAACTTGCCGAATCGACTCCCTGCATAGACTCGACCCTCCGGGAATCTTGCGGACCGCTTATCCTTACAAGCTCGGATAGCGGGTCTGGGTTGGGCATCACCCGATTGACTTCTGGGTCGATCCGCACAGAATTCGCGTTTGTTGCTATATCCGTGACCTGCTGTTCCGGCTTCTGCTCTTCATCCCGCAAGTCCTTCATGGAATTCGAGTCGCTTATGTTTGCGACTTGACCGCTCGGCAAGATCCCCAGCGAGAATGCGGTGCCGACACCAGCAAGGATCGGAGTCATCAACGCGACAATCAACCCTGTAGCGAGGACGCCATGCTGTTTGGGAAGTGAACTGAAACAGCGAGCCAAACAAATAGCCACTACCAAACACAGGGAAGCGATCCCAGCCGCATTCAAAAGGAACACGAGTTGTGTGAGCGAGAACAACATGGGACGATCCTCTACGATTGACCTTTTTCTGGTTTTTCTAGCAACGCTTTTAGACGCTTAATCTCGTTGCGCGAGATGCGTTTCGAGCCGAGCAAACTCAGGACCAGACTCGTCGCCGATCCATCGAAGAATTCGGTGAGGAAATCTGCCGCTAGCTTGCTCTCTGTCGACTCTCGATCCACCGTTGGTCGATAGCGAAAGACACCCTCGACTTTGTTCCGCTCGAGCCAGCCCCGTTTCTCCAGCCGATCGACCTGATTGAGAATCGTGGTGCGGCTGACGTCCCGATCCACGCCAATCGTTTCCCAAATCTCAACCACGGTCAGTCCATCCTTGGACTCCCAGAGCAATTGCATGATTTCGAATTGCCCTGAAGTCAAAGACCCTTCCGGAGAAGCCATGAGTGTGCGGTTCCTTTTCGTGGTATTGAATCGCGTGCGTGCAAGATGCCGCGTATGCATTCCTGCTCGATACGACAGGTGTCGTCTAGGAATGTTACAACATACGACATCTGTCGTCAATCGGTTTCAGGGAAATTTTTTCCAGCGATCGGAGGTGCAATTTTGGATTTTGTGCATAATCTTTTCGGTCGTGGTGTCGTTATGTTGGCCGAGGTTAGATTCAAGAAAAAACAGGCTTCCTATCGCATCGGGGCAGCAGGATCGAAACGGATTATGGAAAACGTAGAACAAACGACAAGCGGTAAGTGGTCTAGTGAGATCAGTGACCATCTTTTGTTGGATCGCTACCTTGCCAATCGATCCCCGGAATTTTTCCTGGAGCTCGTCAGCCGTCACTACGGTCTTGTTTTTGGAACCTGTTTGAGGATCACTCGAAACCCACAAGATGCCGAGGAGCTAACGCAGGAATGTTTTTTCGATCTGGTGCGGCACGCGAGTCACATTCGGACTTCGCTTGCAGGTTGGTTGCATCAAGTCGCTACGAATCTAGCTATCAACCGATTGCGCGATGAAAGGCGAAGAAAGACCAGGGAGCGAGAGGTTGGGCTTCAAAGAGACGCATTGGCTGCGGAGCAACACTCTGCCGAAGCGACTTGGAACGAGATCGAACCGCTGGTTGATCAGGCCTTGATGGAAATTCCAGAACCTCTGCGTACCCCGATCTTGATGCACTATCTTGAAGGCGTAACACAAGTAGAAATTGCTTCCGCGTTGGGGGTTCATCAATCGACGGTTTCCAGGCGACTGTTGGATGGTTTAGATTTTTTACGAGCGAGACTTCGACGGGCTGGTGTCGTTGTTTCTGCGACGTTAATCATCGCTTGTTTTGAGTCTCAGGCCGCCGTGGCTGCTCCGATATCGCTCCCCGCCACGTTTGGCAAATTCAGCTTGGCTGGCGTTGGTACAGCCCAGGCTGGCGGATTGGGCCATATGGCCTGGTTGGCAGGTGCGTCGAAGGGATTAGTGACGATCCTATTGCTGCCCATCGCAGCAGGTATTATTTGGGGAGAAGTCGTTTTTCTTTTGTTGCTCGCTGCTGCAGGTTGTTATCTCGGGCTGTGTCGGCCTGAATGGTTTCGCGTTATTTGCTTTACCCGACAGTATCCAAATGTTTATGAGTGGCCATTCTTTCCGTTCAAGCGATGGAGATGGCAGTCTCCGCCTGGTGAATGGCGACTTTGGATGGCTGCGTCCACGATCCTCGGAATAGAGTTACTCATCCTCTCGATCGTTTCTCCCGTGTCGTTAGGACTTCGACCGGGAGGCCTACTACTGATGTGTTTTGGACTTTGGCTTATCTTTACGGGTATTCGCATCGGGATTTGCGTTCGAGGTTGTAGACCCAATTCGGCCGAGCACGTACCTGAGAGAGCAACTTATGTCGATGGCGTGCTCCTGTTGGCCTATGCATCGGGCTGTACGGTTCTATTCACCAAGCTCTGCGTGTTGCCATTATTCCTATCGCCGTTTTCCGTATTGGATGGGATGTTTTGGCAGATCATTCTATGGATCATCGTATTTTCAACGTTTCTCACCTTTGGGACGGTGTTAGTGCTTAGACGGTTTAAGCAATGGAGAAATCAACGACTTATCGATCCTCACTACCACCAGTGGATTACGAATCTCGCACCTCCTCGATGGTTGCTGACTGCGATGTTTCTCATTCCCCTCACTATCGCTGCATTCTTTACGTATGCAACCTTGATTCGAGATGTTTATCCTGTGTACGTGCCGTTTGGAGCCGACTTGTCGATAGTTGCCCGACGGGAGTTGCTGGGCATCAGTTTGGCTGCCATGGACTTTGTGGTATTGGCGATTCTACCGCTGTCTTATCTCTACCGTCGAATCCATAACATCGCCTGGGGCATAGGATTTGGAGTACTAGGACTGCTGAGCTTATTTCATCTTGGATTCTTTACCAAAAATCTTGTCGTAGCCCCCAGTCTATCGGTCCCGCCCGTGTATGGTCGCGCTCCTTTGATGGAAGTTTTGCCAGACCATTTTGTCTTTTCGATCCCACAGTTACAAGAAATAAATTCAGGGGCGGAGCGATCCGAATACATGGCAAAAGTAATGCTCGCACACCTCAGATTTGCCTCTGCGGCAACCATCCAATTGGAATATGGCGATTCGTCGGCAAGCCTCGATATCCCATGCGATGCTCCGGAGCGAATGGCTGCAATCGGTGTATTCGTGATAGTACAGGTAGCGGCTAAGGATTTTCAAGAAGGCATTCCGACACGCTTGAACGTTTCTTTGGCCATCAGTGATCGCATTAACCGCCAAAATCAGCATAAAGGGATCGAACTCGATACTCCAAATCCCCTGACTCCAGATAAATGGCGGTCTGAGTCTGAACTTATTGGCGCGATCGCAGAGCGATCATTTGCGTATGGCGAGAGCGTAGATCTCGGCACCGTCCAGGGTTCGCCTGTGATTCTAACGGTCCGTTCGAAACCGTGAACGACGTCTAAGCCTCTCGCAAATCCAAAAAGACTGCAAAAAAATACCTGTCCCGACAGGCGTCGCACAAGTGGCATGCGTCAGTCTATGCTCCTAAGGCCGAAAATCAAACTCGCTTGCTTGCGTGCCAGTGACCTCGTGATGGCGAATCGTAAGGCTGGGCGTCGATTGCGGATTGTCGTACGTCAACTCACCCGAAAGAAAGCCGCCTTGAACGCGTAGGAAACGATGACTGGGCCGAGTGTCCCCGGGCTTCCAACCCAGTTCGTGATTCTCACTACCCGGACCACAACCAAATTCCCACAACTTCGTCGCCTCATCCACCGAGGCGTATTGCCAATGGCGATCACCGCAAAAAACAATAGCTCCAGGGATTTTTGACACAAACTGCCGTATTTCGTTCCCCTCATGAGCAAAGACGTCGTTGGCATGATTGTCTTTTTTGTTTGCTCGATCCGGACCGACGATTGGCGTCGGGCTACAGATCAGTTTGAAGGTAGCCTTGGATTCCTTGAGGGTTTTAAACAGCCATGCTTTTTGTTCGGAACCCAAGATGGTTTTTTCCGGACCGTCCGGGACGTTATTGGGACTGCGATAGTCGCGACCTTCGAGAATCCACAACTGCAGATCTTTTCCCCAAAGGACCGTTTGATAACGCTCCGGCTTGCTCGGAAACTGTTCTTCATTGAAGAGCTTGACGCCATCGTCAAACGTTACCGCTCCGTAGGTTTTTCCTGGCCAGCAGTCGTCGTTTAGCGTATCGTGGTCATCTTTGATGAAATACGATGTGGTCTGATTATAGAAATCGCGATTGTTTGGCAAGCTGAAGATCCGGCCCCATTTGAACCGCATCAGGGGCTTGGTCAGTGCCCAAGGGTCCGGTTTGTCGTAGTACTCGATATCGCCGGCATGCACGATGAAATCGGGCTGGATCGATTTCATCGCTGGATAGATCTTATGACCATTCCCAGCGTCGTCGCGTCGGAGGAAGTCATGGCAGGTGGTGATACAAAATTTCACTGGGCTCGATTCGGTGGCAGCCGGCGCTGTTTTGAAGGAACCTCGAATCGCCGCCGAGGGGGAACCATCGAGCCTTTGCGCTTCGAGGATGGTGATGTATTTGGTTCCAGGGTTCAATCCCACAAGTTTCCACTGAGCCGTATAGTCATTTGCGGCTTGGGTGGTTATCCAATCCAAAGACTTCACGGCATGGCGATGCTCCTCTGGGAAGTAGGAAAGTCGCACCCTCCCGGCCATGCCCGGACACGCACCGATCATTTCATCCAAGCTTGCACCGGGGGGAATCTGCAGTTGTTCGAGCTTTTGAGCATCTTGCTCACGCGCAAGTTCGTCTGCTTGCTTTGCGGAGATTTTGTTGAAGGGTTTGCCATCTTGGAGCATCGCTGGCATGCTGGTCGTGCGGGTCCAAAGGACAATGCTCGTTTGGTCTGCCCAACTGTTGCGACTGGCATTGGCTAGAAAGGGACCTTGGTTGATCGATTCGGTGGAGGCAGGTGTTTGTAGGGGTTTGAATACGAAATCTTTGTAGATCGTCACTCCACCATGATCGGTCAACATGAAACGGTCTTGGTCGCCGGCACGTCCAAAGTCCTTTCCACCATAAAATTTGCTAAATGCAATGAGGGTATCCCAGCCCGGTCCGGAGGTTGTACCGATGGTGACCAAATCGCCGTTGAGGTAATGCTCGATGCTATCCCCTCGCGCGACGATCTTGGAGGTGTTCCATTGGCCCGGGGGATGGAGGACTTTTTCTTTCTTGGGGCCAACCAGATCGTAGATCGATGCTGTGGAAGTATTGGATTCACTGTACGACGGATTGTCGAGGATTTGGTATTCGAGTCCGAGGTAGCTATTTTCGAAAAGGTTCTGTCCAAACCGACGAACCCGATACTTCAGACCGCCGTTGACATTTTTTTCGATTTTCCAGGTCCAAGAGAGTTCGAAGTTCGACGGTAGGGGTTGGGTAACGATATTGCCGCCTTGGCCGGGTTGCACCAACGCGATGGTCCCGTCTTTGAACTCCCAGCCATTTGAAACGGGTTTACCATCGGTCGTTTCCCAAAAGGCTCTTTCTGCCCACGAGGTCGATGGATTGGAACCCGGGTTTGTTACAGGGATTTCTTGTGCGGTCGCGAGGAAGCTAAGCCAAGTGGCCAGGCTCAGGCCACCGAGAAGTGTTTTGAGGAGAGTCATCTTTGGTCATCATTCATTCAGGAGAGGTAGGCTGCTGGCATACGTGTTTCGGTCCCCCCGAAGTTGCTCGAGCCAGCGGGTATTTTCTATCATGTACGATCAACCCGCAAGATAAGCGATTCTTCGGGAATCCATCGGTAAAAAATCGGGCTCGAAGAAAACTTCGGCGAGAAAACCTAGCCCGCTAGCGATTAGAATGTGGGGAAAGCTCAGAGCCCATATCGGAGTTCCAACAAAATGATCGGTCGCATCCTAAGCCTAAGTTTCTACGGTTGGGGAGTTGCAATTGGGGCCATGACGCTGAATCCCATGGTGATCGGCTTTCCCATCATCAGACTCCAAGAGGTTCAGTGTTCGCAGGATGCTACCGAACCAACACCCGAATCGACGCGGGCGTGGATCGACTTTCAAAAGCCGATCGGTGCGCAGCAGTGCATCGGGCCCGAGGGCTCGAAGCTGATCCCAGAAAATCCAAAAATCGCTTCGCAATGGAGTTTTTCCGAAGGGGTGCTTACTGCCTCTCCGAAGTGGGATAGTGTCGTGACCCCCGATCGTTATCGCGACTTTGTGATGCATATCGAATTCAACGTCAACGAAGCCGGGGATGTGGAGCATGAGCGCAACGGCAACTCGGGTGTGTACCTACAGCTGCGCTATGAGCTGCAGATCCTTAACTCCTACAAAGTCCCTTTTGACAGCTACACCAAAACCGATTGTGGATGCATCTATGGGCTGAAGAAACCGGATCAAATGGCCTGTTTACCTGCGGGCCAATGGCAAACCTTTGACATCGCATTCCGCGCAGCTCGATTCGAGGATGGGAAGAAAAAAGAAAATGCCCGGATCAGCGTCTATCAAAATCAAAAGTTGATCCATGATGATTTCATTTTGCCGCGTCACACGGGTGCGGGGAAAAAGGAGGACCCTGAATCGATGCCGATCAAACTCCAAGGGCACCACAACCAAGTCCAGTTCCGAAACTTCTGGATCAAATCGGTACGGATAGACGCGGATCAGCGCTAGCAGTTGGGCGATTTAACTCAGCCCGCCAGGACGCTGCGTTTGGGCACCAGCAGGCTAGCGATTGCCGGCGGTGCAGCATCAAATCGATCACGTTTGGCATGTAGACGAACAACTCCCATTGACCGAGTGCGATGAGGGGACGTTACACAAATCAAAAACGCTCGATCGAGCACTTCGGTCCAATGCTTTGTTCGTGCTTCTTCTCGTACTCGTACTC
>QWPJ01000190.1 GCA_003671195.1 Planctomycetota bacterium | reverse complement strand
GTCGACGGAAGCCGTCACGGCTACCGCCACCACCACCGCTGCTGCCGCCGCTGCTGCCGCGACGATCACCACCGCGGTCGGAGGATCGTTCTGGACGATCGCCTCGGGGAGGACGATCGTCTCGGTTTTCGAATCCCTCGGCATCGCCATCCTCTGGGAATTCGTCATCGCCTTGGGATTCGGTAGCCAAATCGTCTTCGATACCGAGTTCTTCAAGAGCGCGTCGGCGGGAGAGTTTGACGCGGTCATGGTCATCGATATCGATGACCAAAACCTTCATCGGATCTCCGACGCGGCAGACCGAATCGACGCTCGAGACGTAACCGCTGGACAGTTCGCTTACGTGGCACAAACCGTCTTTACCGGGGAGGATCTCGACAAAAGCGCCGAAGTCACGGACGCTCGTCACGACTCCGTCGTAGATCTTGCCGATCTGAACCGTTGCGGTGCAGGCTTCGACGCGGCTCAACGCTGCCTTTGCCGAATCGGCATCGGCGCTTGCTACGGTGACATTTCCTTCGTCATCGACATCGATCGATGCGCCGGTGTCTTCTTGGATCGAGCGGATGTTTTTGCCGCCAGGTCCGATCAGCAAACCGATCTTATCCGGATCGATTTTCGTTCGAAGCAGCCTTGGTGCATATCGGCTGATTTCGGTTCGGGGTCGAGGGATGCACGTGAGCATCTTGCGCAGGATCTCGATGCGGGCATCGCGAGCTTGCTTGAGGGTCGCTCGGATGATGTCTTCGCTGATTCCATCGATCTTCAGGTCCAATTGGATGCCTGTGATCCCATTTTGGGTTCCAGCGATTTTGAAGTCCATATCGCCGTGGTGATCTTCGTCGCCGATGATGTCCGTCAGGAGCACGAAGTTATCTTTATCGCGGACCAATCCGATGCTGATCCCTGCAACTGGGTTGGTGATCGGAACGCCTGCGGCCATGAGACCTAAGCAACCGCCGCAGACCGAGGCCATCGAGGAGGAGCCATTGCTCTCGAGAATATCGCTGATGACCCGAACGGTGTAAGGGAAATCGTCGACATCGGGCAGGACTGCTTCGAGCGATCGTTCGGCGAGCATTCCGTGTCCGATCTCGCGACGGCCCGGGCCACGGTTCGGCTTGCATTCCCCGACCGAGAACGGTGGGAAGTTGTAATCGAGCATGAACTTCTTGCTGTACTCGTCCATCAACCCGTCTACCCGTTGCTCATCGCGAGGGGTACCGAGGGTCACGGTGATGAAGGCTTGAGTTTCACCCCGTTGGAACAGTGCCGTTCCGTGGGTTCGTGGCAGGAGGTCTGTTTCGCAGTGGATCGCGCGGAGACTCTTCGAGTCGCGCCCGTCGCTGCGGGTACCGGCGAGGATCAGATCGCGAACGATCTGATTTTCCAGGGTGTGCCAAGCTCGGTTCACGACGCTCGGTTCCAGGGCGCCTGGGGCCGATGCATCTGGGATCATTTCGGCCAAGGCAGCTTGACGAAGTTGTCCGCAAGCTTCGTTGCGAGCTTGCTTGCCATCGATTTGCTTGGCTTCCCTGAATCGAGCGTAGTAGCGATCCTTCAAGGATGCGATCAATGCCGAATCGTCGGGAGAGACGAAGGTGACGCGCTGTGGGTTGACCTTAGCGAGCAATTCCTTTTGAAGATCGAGAACTTCACGGCAAACTCCGTGGGCGAACTTGATCGCCTCGAGCATCTCATTTTCGGGGATCTCATGGCAAAAGCCTTCGATCATCACCACTTCGCGATCGTTTGCCGAAACGATCATATCCAGATCGCTTTCCTCGAGTTGGCGCACGGTTGGGAATGGAATGAATTTGCCATCGGTTCGCCCGATCCGAACCGATGCGATCGGACCTTGGAACGGCAGGGTGCTGACGTAGGCGGCACAAGCCGCACCGTTCATGGCCAGAACGTCGGCGTCGTTCTGGGTATCGGAGCTCAAAACCATGCACTGGATTTGGACTTCGTTGAGGAATCCTTCGGGGAACAAGGGCCGAATCGGACGGTCGACCAATCGGCTCGTCAGGGTCTCTTTGGTCGTCGGGCGACCTTCACGCTTGAGAAAGCCCCCGGGGAACTTGCCCGCCGCTGCAAAGCGTTCGCGGTAATCGCAAGTCAGTGGGAAGAAATCTGTTCCAGGACGCGATGGACCGGTGGTCACTGCGTTGAGGACAACGGTGTCCCCGTATTGGGCCAAAATACAAGCTTCAGCTTGCTTGGCCAACTGACCGGTTTCGAAGGACAAAACCGAATCGCCAATCTTTTTCTCTACACGAATTTTCACAATATTAAATCCTCATGACAAACCTACAACAAACTGAATTCATTCCTACAGTGGGATCGCCGGCGGTTCCCTACACACGCCCAGGCGCTTTAAAACAAATTGACAACACTCTTTCGTAACTTGTTCCAACACTCTTTTCCAAACCCGCTTGAATCTTTGGCTTGCACAGAACCACAACGGTACGCTGCACAACTTGCGAGTCTTGCTCAGATATTTCGTTCTGCTAGATCGTTCGACTGGATCGCTCTGCCTTGATCCTCAATGGCTTTGAGCCTGATTCTTTAGTTCGATCGTGCGATCCATCGTGGGATCATTGGATCTTTGACGACTTCCCGCACATGTCCTTACTTAACGTCCCTGAGGCCCTATCTTTTCAGGCCCCTCTTTCTTTCAGGCCCTTTTCCTTTTCAGGCCGACATCCCTTTCAAGCTAACTTCGCTTCCAAGTTGGCCCAGGTCGCCGGGTTTACTTGCTCAATTTTATGACTTAGTTCTTACCGATTCCATCATCATCATGGCTGTGACCTTGCATGGCTGGGGCCTTTCATGGCTGGGGCTCGTTGGCGGCTTAGGCAAACGAAGTCCCGAAAATCTTCCGAGGAAGCAAATCGTCGACAGGCTGAGGGTTTTGGGACCAATGAGATTGCCCCCAAAACATCAACAAACCGGACACTGGAGCACCGGAACAGACTGGAACCTGCGGCTAATTCCCGAGATCCTCGGGAATCCAGACTACTTGCGGATGTTCAATCTGGAAATCAGTTCCAAATACCGTGCTGGATCGTTCTTACGAACATAATCGAGCAACGATCGACGGTTGCTAACCATTCGGAGCAAACCGCGTCGGCTCGAATAATCTCGGGTGCTTCCACGCATGTGCACGGTCATGCTGTTGATACGATCGGTCAGGAGGGCGATTTGCACGTCGGCCGAACCTGTGTCCCCTTCGTGCTTTTGGAATCCCTTCAAAATCTCCAACTTTCGGTCTTTCGTGACTGTCATTCTGTCTCTTGGCAACAAGGCTCGTTAAAAATTCGGGAAACAACTACCAAAGAACGTCTTTCGTTCCACGACTGGTTATGGAAACCCACAAGAGTATCAATTCTCTTGAAAAAAGCAACCGCAAAGCCAATCGCCCCGAAATCGTCTTGAAAAAAAACCAGCAACTGTTATTCTTTCATCCGGATAAGCGGATAGTCAAGTGGGGATAGGTTCACTGGGTCTTTCATGAGTACAACCACTTCGATGATCGCTTGGATGCAAAGTTTGTCAGATCCCACCCGGAGCAGGATATTGCGCGTTTTGGAAAGATCCGAGTTGTCGGTCGCTGAATTGTGCAGCGTTTTGCAGGTGCCTCAGAGCACCGCATCGCGGCATTTGAAGGTGCTCTCAGACGACGGATGGGTCACCGGACGCCGAGAAGGGACGAGCAACTGGTACCGAATGAGCGCTTCGGAGATGCCGGTGCACCAGAAAAAATTATGGAGCGTCGCGAAGAATCACTGCTTGCCCGAGTCGACCTCCGAACTAGATGATTCCCGTTTAGAGCAAGTTTTGGATGCTAGGCAGAGCAAAACCCAAAGCTTTTTTTCGACTGCGGCAAGCCGATGGGATCGGCTTCGATCGGACCTTTTCGGTACCCGATTGGACGCTTGGGCCATCGCCGCGAGTCTCGATAGCCATTGGGTCGTCGGAGATTTGGGGTGTGGCACCGGTGCGTTGAGCCAAACGCTGGCTCCTTGGGTTCGCCGTGTGATCTCGGTCGACGCATCGACGGCGATGATCCAGTCGGCCCGTAAGCGGCTCAAGGATTCGAGCAACGTTGAGATTCGAAAAGGGGAGCTAGCATCGTTGCCGATTGATGACGAGTCTCTCGACTTGGCCATGATGGGCTTGGTGCTCCCCTATTTGGCCGAGCCCGAGAGGGTTTTTCGCGAGGCAGCCCGTGCTTCACGAAACTCGGGCAAGTTGATTGTCTTGGACATGCTCGCCCACGAGCGGTCTGAGTACCGTGAGGAACTCGGGCATATGTGGCTCGGCTTCTCGCAACCGCAGATCTCCGATTGGATGGCCTCTGCGGGTTGGAAGCTTGAGAAGTTTGTCGCTTTGCCCATCGAGCAAGACGTCCGAGGGACTCCTGTGTTTGTGGCGACCGCAACACGCTCTGGCGTGGCGATGCCAAAGAATTGATCGATCCTTTTTTACATTGACCGTTTGTTTCACTTTTTGGGAATAGGAAAGTTTTCATGAGCAAGTTAGCTGACAGCAGCACGTTGGTCTCGACCGACCCGACTCGGGTCCCATTCAAAGTCCTCGCATTCGATCTGCTTGCCCTGGGCAAGCGCAAGGAAGCCGAGGAACTGGCCTCCTTGGGCCGCAAGGAAATCCAACTGGCCGAAGACGAAATGCCCGGTTTGATGGCCCTGCGCGCTCGCTATGGCAAGTCCAAGCCTCTGGCGGGTGCAAAGATCATGGGTTCGCTCCACATGACCGTTCAAACCGCTGTTCTGATCGAAACGCTCGCCGATTTGGGAGCCGACGTTCGCTGGGTCTCTTGCAATATTTTCTCGACCCAAGACACTGCTGCTGCTGCCGTGGTCGTCGGCCGTGGTGGTTCGCTCGATCGCCCAGTCGGCTCGCCGGTCTATGCATGGAAAGGCGAAACCCTCACGGAATACTGGTGGTGCACGAAGGAAGCGATCGTTTGGCCAGATGGCACCGGCCCAGACTTGATCGTCGACGACGGTGGTGATGCGACGATGCTGATCCATTTGGGAACCGAGTACGAAGCTGCTGGTGTGGTTCCGGAATTCGATCCTGAAACCCAGCCCGAGGAGTTCGGCGTCATCCTAGAACTTCTCCGCAAGGAATTGGTAGTCGCCAACGGGCGTTACACCGCCATGGGCAAAGCGATCCAGGGAGTGTCCGAAGAGACCACCACGGGAGTCAAGCGACTGTACGAAATGACCGCTCGCGGCGAACTTCTTTTCCCAGCGATCAACGTCAACGACTCGGTGACCAAGAGCAAGTTCGACAACCTGTACGGTTGCCGCCATTCGCTCATCGACGGGCTGAACCGAGCTTCCGACGTGATGCTCGCCGGTAAGGTCGCAGTGGTTTGCGGTTACGGCGATGTGGGTAAGGGTTGCTGCCAAGCCTTGCGAGGTCAAGGTTGCCGAGTGATCGTCACTGAAATCGATCCGATCTGCGCATTGCAAGCGACGATGGAAGGTTACGAAGTCAAGACGGTTGAAGATTACCTTGCGACTGCCGACATCTTCGTAACGGCCACCGGCAACAAGGACATCATCACCGCCGAGCACATGGTCAAGATGAAGGACAAGGCGATCGTCTGCAATATCGGACACTTCGATAACGAGATCGACATGGCCGGTCTTGAGAAGCTCCAAAAGAGCGGCGCTGCTGAGCGTCGCAACATCAAGGCGCAGTTCGACCAATGGTACTTCCACGAGACCAAGCGAAGCATCCTTGTGTTGGCCGAAGGCCGCTTGATGAACCTCGGTTGCGCCACAGGGCACCCAAGCTTCGTGATGAGCACGAGCTTCACCAACCAAGTCTTGGCACAACTCGAGCTTTGGATCGAGCGCAATTCCGGCAAGTACGAAAAGCGAGTTTACACCTTGCCCAAGCACTTGGACGAAGAAGTCGCCCGTTTGCACCTTGAGAAACTCGGCGTGAAAATGACCCAGTTGACCGAGTCCCAACGATCGTACTTGGGTGTCGAGCAAAACGGTCCATTCAAGGCCGATCACTACCGATACTAAGTCGCGATAGTTCCGGGTTTCAATACTGCGATGACCTCCGTCGGCGTCGGACCACCGAACCTCCGCTGACGCAGGACTAAGATTTCGCGCCATGGTCATTTCCGCTCAAAGGCGGATGGTTCCATGGCGCGATTTTTTTTGCGCGATTTTACTTTTCAGGAAGGATCCTTGGTCCCTCGGTCTCGTAGCGGCCGAGTCCTCCTTGTTCGCGTCGACCGTGGGTCCACAGGAGCCAAGTGTTGCGTTTGAAGTACAGACCCGAATAGTCGGCCCCGAAGGTCCCTTCTTGGGCCCGTCGGCATTCCCCTTGCAGCGATCCGCTTGCTGGTCCTTTGAAGGGGGTCGACCCACCGACATATCCGATCGAGTGCTGCGGATCGGTCCCTACGTTGGCAAAGACTCCTGGAAGCCAGGGGTAGCCCGCCCTGTACATGCCATCGGTCGCATATCTGCCTGTCGGTTTCCCTGCCGGAGTTTCCTTGCCTCGGTTTTCGAGCGAGTAACTCTCGGCGATGGAATCATCCCGAGCCCCCAATTTGACGGCCCGTTTGGGTGCCTCTTGGACCGCTCGTGGATCACGCAGGGGTTCTTGGGTCCGTCCAAGCCCCATCGTCAGATCGACAACCATGGCCAGAGCGATGGCTCTTGCAAGGACCCTTGGTTGAACCTGGAATTTCCGATGCATGCTGAATCCTCCATCTGACCGATCGATCGAGGCCATGCTGGCCTAAGAACGCTTGGTTGTTGTCGGCTTAAACGCTAGGACCGATGCAGGTATCGCCAGCCGAACGGAATAACGTGCACAACCGCTACGACACGATCGAGTTCTGCTTGGCTATGCCAACGGATTGCGATTGCCTTTTTGGTACGGCAATCGAACACCAGAAACGAAGTACTGATCTGCTCGGATACTCGCCGGTGCCGTTAGGCTCAGTTCGCCGACTGAGGTGACCACGTCGTCTTGGTCGACCCCATCGCCGCTGACACCAAAGCCCCCGACGAGGTCGGCGGGTTGGGGTCCGGGGGATTTTCTAAACAGGGCAGAGCTACCCGGGAAGAACACGATCCCATTTTGGTTTTTGAGATTGAGCGGATCGCGGAAATTTCTCGACGCGTTGAACGCATCGAACGAGACGACCGTCGCGTTGGTAGGATCTGCATAAACCGAGGCAGGCAGGGGTGTGTTTGCGATGTTCTCGCCGGTTCGCGGATTGACCCCCGGCATGTTCAGGATGCTGAAATCGCCCGCCGGCGCATCGGATTCGGCTCCGGTTGGGAACCGCGGTGCGGCTAGGAATCGGAAGGTTCGGTTGGTGAAGGCAACGTTCATCGGAACGTCGGGGATCGCATCGTTGTTTGCATCGATCCGATCAGCATCGACCAACCGATCGCTTGCGTAGTACCCGGTATTGCGACTTTTCGCTACTGCGACGTCGATCGAGAAGACCGTCGCGTCTCTCATCCGGTAGAGCCCCAACACGTCACCTTGGGAGTCGCTTACGGCAAGGACCATTTTGGTACGAGCGCCCGGTCGAAAAGTCGGCTGGGGTGGGGCAAGCACATTCAGGCGGATCGCCGCTCGGGTCACATCGGCTT
>QWPJ01000238.1 GCA_003671195.1 Planctomycetota bacterium | reverse complement strand
TCGCATTAAAGATGTTGTTTCATGACCGGGCCAAGTACTTGGGTTTGGTCTTAGGAGTTGCGTTTTCGACCCTCTTGATCAACCAGCAATTGGGGATTTTCATCGGTCTAATCACACGTGCAGGGGCCGTGATTGTGGACGTCCCTCAGGCGGACGTCTGGGTGATGGATCCTGGGGTGAAGAATCTCGACACGATTTTCCCGCTGCGAGACACCGAGCTTGGGCGTGTACGCGGGGTGCCCGGTGTGGCTTGGGCGGTACCTCTTTATAAATCCAACGTGACGATACGGACTGGAAATGGAGAGTTGGAATCTTCGTTGCTCATGGGTGTCGACGACAGCACGCTCATCGGATTGCCACCCGAAGTGGTTTTAGGGAACATCGACGATTTGCGACGTCCGGATGCGGTCGCCGTGAGCATGGATGGTTATCGCAAGATATGGCGAAACGAGCCGTTAAAGCTTGGCAATATCGCCGAGCTCAACGACCGTCGAGCCGTGGTTGTAGCGATCGTCAAAGACTCGCCGAAGTTCACCTCGTCGATCACTTTCTTCACTCGGTATTCCCAGGCTTTGCAGTACACCAACAATGGCCGTAACCAGATGTCGTTTATTGTTGCCCGCAGCGCTGAGGACTCGACTCCTGCAGATGTGGCACAGAGCATCGTGGCCAGGACTGGATTGCAGGCCATGAGTGCCGAGGACTTTCGATGGAAGGCAATCATGTATGTCGTGCAAAATACAGGTATCCCGATCAGTATCGGAACCGTTGTCGCGTTAGGGGTGCTTGTGGGGATCGCAGTCGTGGGCTTGATGTTCAATCTATTTGTGTTGGAGAACCTCAAGCAGTTCGCGGTCCTTAAGGCGATAGGGACGACCAACATCCGATTGATCGGCATGGTGTTTTTGCAAGCCGCCGTGGTCGGCTTTGTCGGCTTTAGTTTGGGTCTTTTTGGTGCGACAATGTTTTTTGAAACGGCGGGCAAGAGTCCGACATTTCAGGGTTTCTACTTGCCATGGTATGTCGCTGCGGCATCGGGTGGAGTGGCTGCAGCGATCATTATTTTGGCCGCGATGATCGCGATGCGACGGGTTTTGTTTGTAGACCCGGCGATCGTCTTTCGTGGTTGAGAGCAAACTTAGGAGGTAAACATGCCGATGGAGTTTGCTGTCGAATGCAAAGGGGTGATCAAGGATTTTGGCACAGGGAGTGTCAGGCAGCGGGTTTTGCACGGGATCGATTGGCAGGTTCCTATTGGTGCAACCACGTTCTTGGTGGGTCCGAGTGGTTGTGGCAAAACGACTTTGATTTCGATCATCGCAGGACTCTTGAGCGCCACGGAGGGGTATGTGCGGATCTTGGATCAGGAGATCACCAAGATGCGTCGCAGTCGGGTGGTAAGGTTTCGCGCGGATCACTTGGGATTTATCTTCCAGCAATTCAATTTGTTACCGAGTCTGACGGCCGTTGAAAATGCTGCCGTCTCGCTGGTTGTCCAAGGCGTCACGCTCGCGACCGCCAAGCGTCAAGCGTCGGTTTTGCTCGATCGCTTGGGAATGGAGAGCAACAAGCTAAAGTATCCGAATCAGCTTTCGGGGGGACAGCAGCAACGTGTAGCGATCGCTCGAGCGCTGGTTCATAATCCAAAGATCGTCATCAGCGATGAGCCGACAGCTTCACTCGATGCCGAGACGGGTCATGAGGTCATGGAGTTGCTCGGTCAGGTAGCTTCCGGAGCCGATCGCGCCGTGATCGTTGTGACGCATGACAATCGCATCTTTCCATTTGCTGACTACATCGCGACGATGTCCGATGGTCGTATTGAATCCTTTCGAAAAAACAGTGTCTAGTCGGAAGCCAGCTCATGCAACGCTACTTGAAAACGCTTTTTGCAATCGTGTCCATTTTGGGAGCGGCGTTGCTGTTATTCCAAGCCGTTCGCTTGATCGGAAAAAACACGCCCAGCCAAAAACCGGTACTGGTCAAGACATTGCCACCGACGGCACCGATTGCCAGTCGCGATGGGGATCCCCAAGCCCAGGTCGCTTATATCGGTGGGGTCGGGATCGTCGAGCCCGAGGGAGAGTCGACGGTCATCGGTTCTCAACTGCCGGGGGTCGTTGAGAAAGTGTTCGTAGAGCCCGGTGCGATCGTCCTGCAGGGACAGGAACTTTTGCAGTTGGACTCTCGGAGTGCCATGGCCGATCTGGCCGTCGCGCAGGCCGAGTTGGTATCGCAGGAGTCCAAGCTATTAGAGTTGCAAGCACAGGTCGAAGCGTTGCGAGCCAGAGTGGATGCAGCCGAATCGATTCAGGATCAAGCCCAAGCGTCACAGACCAATGCGCAACGGGACCTCGAGCGCGCCAATTCGATCGGAGTTTCCAATGCGTTGTCCCAGGAGGAGATCGATACGAGGCGCATGAACTGGGAGACGGCAAAGGCCAGGTCCCGCGAAGCGCAGGCCAGGGTGCGTGAGGCACAGGCGAGCTTGAACATGTTCGACGCCAAGCCGGTTGCTGCGAGTCTGGAAGTCCAACGCGCTGCGGTGGCTCAGGCGCAAGCCAATCGCGTCCGGGCGCAGACCAATGTTGAGCTGCGCACCATCAGAGCGCCCAAGTCAGGGACCATCCTGAGTGTGAAGATTCGCGAGGGTGAGTTCATCCCGGCGTCGGTCTTGGCCAATCCTCTGATCACGATGGGTAAGATCGATCCGCTGCATATTCGGGTCGACATCGACGAGTCGGAGATTCCCAGATTCCGTGCCGACGCGGTCGCCACCGCGACGCTCCGAGGCAGCAGCACCCCTGGAGTCAAGCTGCAGTATGTTCGGACCGAACCGTTGGTCGTCCCGAAACGGAACTTGACCGGCACGGTCTCCGAGCGGGTCGACACAAGAGTCATGCAGGTCATCTACTCGATCAGTCCGGCCTCGCTTCGAGCGATCGTTGGCCAGCAGGTCGACGTATACATCGAGGACAAATCGCTCCGGAATTAGCGACTGAGCGTTCGGCCAATGGTACAATGAAGGGCCGATTTGTTCAGGATGTCTTCCCCACCTTCCCCTCCTAAATATCACCCCACCTATGCAACGCTTGTGTACTCTCAGTGCGTGGCTGGTTTGTGCGTTTGGCTCGATGCTTTGGATGCATCGCGCCGAGGCCCAAGCACCTTTGCAGATCGTTCCATCGAAGATCGACTTGCATGGATTCCAACTTGAACACCTCGTGAGTGTCCGCGAGGGGATCGAGCGTGGCGGACAGTCCAAGCCCCTCGGAGCGCAGGATGGCTTGACGTTCAGCGTCCAGGACCCCCAGGTTGCCGAGTTGCTCGAGCAGTCCGATGGCATGTGGCTTGTTAAGGGTAAGCAGACGGGTACGACCCGATTGATCGCCAGTCGCAAAACACCCCAGGGAGTCGAGGTCCAATCGCAAGCGATCCTTGAGGTACGGTTGCCCGAGGGGCCAATCGATTGGGAGTTTGCTAATCACATCGAGCCGATTCTTGCTCGAAACGGATGCAACATGGGGGCTTGTCACGGAGCGCTTGCGGGCAAGGGTGGTTTTCGTTTATCGCTCCGGGGCTATGACCCGCCGAGCGATCATTTTAACCTTGTTAAACAGGACAACGCGCGCCGAGTCGAGCTTGCGCAACCAGAAGCTTCCTTGGTATTGCTCAAGGCCTCTGGGGTCGTATCGCACAAAGGTGGGGTCCGATTACCGATCGATTCAGTTGACTATCGCATTATGCTCGACTGGATAGGTTCCGGGGCGCGGGGGATCGGCCAGGGAGACAGCAGGCTCGAGTCGGTCGAGGTGTTGCCGCAAGCTGTAACACTCCGGACTGCCGATCGAGATCAATTGACCGTTGTGGCTAAGTATTCCGATGGGCGAAGTGAGGACGTAACGCGATGGGCCAAGTTCACATCGAGCGACGAATCGATTGCGTTGGTCGATCCGCAGGGTCGAGTCCAAGTGTTGGGTCCTGGGGAGGGAACGATTGTCGCTTGGTTTTCCAGTCGCATTGCATCGTCACGCATTCGGGTTCCCTTTGAGCTCGATACGAATCGAGTGCCGACATTGGCTTCGATTCAAGAGCGACTCGGGCTGGCCAATCCGATCGACCAGCACGTTGCAACGCAGCTTGCTGCTCTGAGAATTCCTCCATCGGATCGCTGCACGGACGAGGAGTTTCTCAGGCGGACTTCGTTGGATGCGACAGGTACGATTCCGACCCCTGAGCAGATCGAGCAGTTTCAAGCCGATGGTTCCCCCGACAAACGCTCTCGCTGGATCGATAGCTTGCTCAGCAGCCCTCAATACGTCGATTATTGGGCTTACCGTTGGTCCGATGTTTTGATGCTCAACAGCAATCTGTTGCGAGCCGACGGCCTGAGAGCTTATTACCAGTGGATTCGCACTGGAGTGGAGCAAAACAAGCCTTGGGATGCCATGGTCAGAGAGATCCTAACGGCCACGGGCAATTCGCTCGACCAAGGAGCGACGAACTTCTATGGAATCAACCAGGATCCTGAGACGATGACCGAGAACGCATGCCAAGCGTTTCTTGGGCTATCGATCGGGTGTGCCAAGTGCCATAACCATCCGCTCGAAAAATGGACCAACGATCAATACTATGCGATGGCCAATTTGTTTGCGAGGGTACGCGCAAAGGGATGGGGCGGAGAGGTTCGCAACGGGGATTCTGACCGAACGGTTTTCGTGGTGGATCGAGGCGATTTGATTCAGCCTTTGCGGGGTAAACCTCAAGCCCCTGCGCCTTTGGATGCACCGGCGATCGATATCGAATCGACGGAGGATCGACGCTTGGTTCTAGCCCAATGGATGACCTCGTCGGAGAATCCCTACTTCACCCGTTCGATTGTCAACCGAGTCTGGGCGGCGTATTTCGGCATCGGTATTGTCAATGCGGTCGATGATCTAAGGGCTAGCAATCCGGAAAGCAATCCGGCATTGATGTCGTATTTGAGTCAGTACTTGATCGAGCAGGAATATGATTTGCGGTCTTTGATGCGACAGATCATGAACTCGGAGACCTATCAACGTTCGCGCGTTCCTCTCGAAGGCAATCAGGCCGATCGCAAGCACTTCTCGCACTATTACCCAAAGCGATTGATGGCAGAGGTGATTCATGATGCGATTGCCAGTGTCACCTCGGTGCCGAGCGAGTTCAACAAGATCGTTTTCTTAGGTGGGGACAGGAACGATACGAAGTTTTATCCCAAGGGGACCAAGGCGATCCAGTTATTCGACTCGAGTGTCGAGAGCAACTTCTTGAAGACCTTTGGACGAAATCAGCGGCGGATCACTTGTGAGTGCGAGCGGAGCGACGAGCCGAGTATCATTCAGGCATTGCATTTGAGCAACGGGGAGACTCTCAATAACAAGCTTGCTGAAAAAGGGGGGATTATCGATCAGTGGATCGAAAAGTTCGCTCAGGACGAACCGGGACTTATCCGACAAGCGTACTTGAGGACCCTGGGTCGCGTCCCGACCCCTGGCGAGCAGCAGGCGATTCTCGAGGAGCTAGGACGCAACGGCGAGGACCGCCACGCTACGCTGGAGGATTTGCTTTGGAGTTTGATGACATCGAGAGAGTTCTTGTTTAACCATTGATCAGGGAGAAAAAATGAGTCGAATTCATGTTCGATTCTGCCTATGCTGGTCCTTGATTGGCACCGATTTGGGCCCTGTTTCGAACCGGAATCAGATGCCTAAATCAAGTCTCTATATTTCCGAAGCTCATTCGAAGTAAGCAGCAGTCCCTGCTGCGACAAGCAAATCAGATACTCGTCAACATTCTTTGGTGGAGTGCGAAGATTGACTCTTTGACGCTTGGCGGCTGAGCAAACGACACTTGGAGCACGACACATTTGTGACAACACGAATTCGTCAGGATGGAATGCTTCAACACCAAAGGGCTCGAGACTTCTCTTCGGAAAATCTTTTGTGTTGAAGGTGACTATGGAATTTGCACCGCATCGAATCGCTGCGGCCAGAACATGCCGATCGTTCAGGTCAGGTAAACTCAAGCTGGGTATTAGCGATTCATACCCAGTCACCAAACAGTCAAGAACATTTTCATCCATGAGTTGTCTGGTTCGGGCAAGTTGGTGAGCTGTGAGGTCAGGGCGATCTCTCAGGACGTTACAAATCCATTCCTCGTGAATCATGTCGGTCCAGCGAGCTCGAAACAGATTCGTGATCGCTAGATGCATGAGAAAATCGCGAAGTGCCGCCGGATACAGCACACAGGCATCGTAGACCACAGTGAACTGAGTCACTTCCTAGTACCCTAGACCCAACTTTTGGGCCTCGGCAGCTAGTTCATCGAGCGCCTCCAATCGCTTTCGATCCATCGACCGTTTATATTCCATCAAATCTTGGAGCAATACTCTGCGATGCGTTCCAACTTTTCGATAGGGGATATTTCCCTTTTCGAGCTGCTCAACAATAAAGGGCCTTGATACTCCTAGCAATTCCGCAGCTTGCTGAGTCGTTAATTCCGCACGGACTGGAAAGAGTGTAATGGCGTTGCCTTTAGCCATCTCATTGAGTATGTGTCCAAGCAACCGAAATGCAGTTGCTGGCACGGATACGACCGTCTCGTCACCGCTCTGGGTGCTGACTCGCAATGTAAGTGGCGAGTCTGACTCGTTCGATACGATCTTGGCAATGCTGCAACTCGAAGCTAGCGCAAGCTCTTCGTCGTCGCGACTCGGCGACACTGTGTCTGAGAAATCAGTCAGGTTGGTGTTCATTGGATATACGCCTCCATGGTCATTCTATCGGCTATTCGCAGCAAAGGCAACAAACGAAACAAACGAATCACGATATTCCCTTTACGCATGCCCATTCCAACCTGTTAATTCACCAGTTCGAACCTGGAAGATCTCTTTTCGCACCTTCCTAGACCGTTATTGAAGACTGTCAAGACGATCGCGTTCCAGTTCGCTGGGATACGCAAAATCGGGAGTCTTCCATCCATCGCAGTCGGTTGATCATCTGCATGGCCGATCTCAAATTGCTAAAGCAAGCAGTTGCGACGGCGACAAGTCGTTCTTGGAGCGAGAGCTCAAGCTTCTCACGCTACTCGAAACCATGCAATGTCCTGAAGGCCAAGGTGACGCTTTCGGCCAGCGGGTCGGCTTTCAATCCTAAGTCATTAAGCCCGACTTCTGCCATCCCAGCGATTTGACCTTTCTGATTGATGGCTTGGACCGCCCCGTAGGCAAACCCTGCTTTGGCAACCCAGGTTGCTTTACGGTCCTTGCCCCAGATGCACGGTTCAGGCCCCCGGTTGCCCCCGTTTGGATTGTCGGAAACCCCCACGACGAGCGATGCGTTGTGGATCCCCTTGGCCTTCCCCGATACATCGTTCGGCAACAAGGGCAGCAGTACGAATTCGCCTTTCGCGGCGCACCTAGTGCCTGGCACCGATTTGGGCTCCCGGTTTGCTAGCATCCGGCCTGGCTCCGCACCGGGTGCCTGGCACCGATTTGAGCTCCCTGTTTGCTAGCATCCGACCTGGCTCCTCACCGGGTGCCGAGCACCGATTTGGGGACCCTGTTTGCTAGCATCCGGCCCGGCTCCGCACCGGGTGCCTGGCACCGATTTGAGCTCCCTGTTTGCTAGCATCCGACCTGGCTCCTCACCGGGTGCCGAGCACCGATTTGGGGACCCTGTTTGCTAGCATCCG
>QWPJ01000074.1 GCA_003671195.1 Planctomycetota bacterium | reverse complement strand
GATCCTCTTTTTGTTCTTTGCCAGGGCATCAATCTGCGCATCCTTTGGCGGGATCGGTACATACTGAACCTTGTCGTCAACCTTTTGACGTTTTTTCGATTTTGGACAAAGGGTCAACCAACGCCGAGCGACTTCACGATCGCCAAATTTTTTTACCACATCAGGCCTGGATCTGAGGACTTGGTGGATATGGTTGTCCATCACGCAGAAATCGAGCAGGTCGATCGCCATAAGTGAGCATTGGAATTCCAGGATATCGACGATCCAAGCTTTGCGATGGGAGTTGTGGGTCCTGGTCGCGGAATCCTCGCCCAGAAGAAACAGATTCCTGGCCGTCTTTGCCACGGCATGAACAATCGTGACTTCATTGGGGTTTATCAAACTGCCACGGGTTTTACGAGCCATAGCGGTAGCCCTCCTGACTGATAAACAGATGCACAAACACAAATCGTTCCGCCTAGGGACCGAGCATGCATTGTGCAGAAACAGAGGGTGTAGGTGGTGGATTTGGTACAAAAAAACTTTTCGTGATTTCACGACTGACATCGATGAATCTCACTCGTTAAGCAGTCGAGCGAGCTTGGCTTGCGACCTGCTACTCGCCGCAACCAGCAGAGAAATCGCTCGCAAAACATGCGTACATACCTGGGGACTGTCCCCGAGTTTTCTTGCATACCTGGGGACTGTCCCCGGGTTTTCTTGGACATTCAGGGCGGCAAATCATCGGTCGCAGGGGAGAGATCTCGGGAGGATGTTCATTTGGACGAGCACGAACAGCCGCGACATCGATCATTTTTAAGGCTCTTCGCCGTGAATGAGGCGGCTGTGCATGGGTTCGTCCGAATACGCCGACTGACGCAAGAACTTAATCATCCGTTCATCGCATGTTGACAGTCTAGGTGTACGATAAGTAAAATTTGGGCGTCAAGAAATGATTACCAAGTTTTTGAAATGAGAAGAGGGGAAAATCGATGACATCTACACTTGATGAGGCACGACGATCTTTATTGGGACCCTCTATAAGCCTTATCGTGGTTTCTTCGTTGGGATTGCTACTTTCGTTGTATTACTTTTGGAGTGCATTGAGCGTCTATTTTGAAAGTCCAGCACTGACCAAAAATGCCAGCAAAATAGTCGGTAGGTTTGGCGACATAGTTGCTGAGAACGAAAAGGATTTGGAAAAGAAGGAGATACTTCGGAAGACTATGGGAGGTTTAGAGTCGATCATCCAGTCTGCGGGCGAAATGTCGCAACCTGCTGCGGGCTCATCGGCGGTCTACATGGGCATTATGTCCTTGCTGAATGGTATCATCCTAGCGGGCGGCATTTCCATGTTGACTTTGAGACTATACGGTCTGTCGGTTGCTGGATCCATTATCGCATTGATACCGACTGTTGGTCCCTGCTGTATTCTAAGTTTACCGTTCGGAATTTGGGCACTCGTGGTACTTTCCCGAAGCCATATACGAGCGTGTTTCAATTCGCATGTGTGACACCTAAACTTAACGCATAAATACCTCGGGACTATCCCCAAACAACACTAGGGACTGTCCCCAAACAACACGCATACAAACTCGGGGACTGTCCCTATAGAAAACTCGGGGACAGTCCCCGAGTTTTCTATCATTCTAAGCCCGAGAAAAACTTGACCGTTTCCATTCGGTCGGGGACACTACGGACGAAGTTTCAAGGTTGATGCCAAGGGGATCGGAGGGGAATTAACCTGCAAGATACTTGCTGGACGAAATGAGATGCCGAAACGAACGCCGCAGCTAGACATTGCCCCGAATACCGTGACTCGAAGGCTGAATGCTGACGAGGCAAAACAGATTGCAATCGAATGGATGAGCACATTCGGCTCCAATTGTGGCTCGATCGATTCGGATTCCTTTTTGTGGCATGTGTTTAGTGGCGGTTGCTACCCCTGCTTATCCGGAGAAGCCGCTCAGGAGGCTTATACGAAGGAGGTAGCTGCCTCTTACTTGGTCCTGTCAAACTCCAGAAATTCAGCCTTAGTTACTACCGAGCGTCCAATCCATTGCTCTGATTTCGATTGGTATGTGTTTCCACCCAACTTCGCCTGGACGGTGGCCTTCACTCACGAACAGGGCTGGCTTGGACCATATTTTGCAAGACACCCGCTCTACGACCAATTGAATCGCGAAAACCTTAAAGCATTGCGCAAAGCGGAGCAGGCGTCAGTTGCAAGGCGAAAGGGCTGGCGCAGGCCCCCCACCAGTAATTGATGACGCAGTGAGCCCCCCGTTTGGTTGGCAAAGTCGCGGCAAGGCCTGCATCCCATGCGACAGACCGCTCAGAACATGTCCGATTTCGTGTGCGCCCAGGACGATCAGAATCAAAGCGGGAATCGCTAAAACGTCTCAAGCCGTCAATATCTAGTCGGCCTTAGAGAACTGCTCGACCAATCGGTGCCTTATTCCCATGACAAAATGACTTTGCCCGAGTGTCCTTGCTGCATGGCCTCGAAGCCTTTTTCGAATTCGCTGTAGTGGAAGCGATGGGTGATGACCGGCGATATGTCCAAACCGCTCTCGAGCATGACGGTCATCTTGTACCAAGTCTCATACATTTCCCGGCCGTAGATACCTTGGATGTTGAGCATGTTGAAGACCACGATGTTCCAGTCGATAGCGATGGGTTCTGATGGGATCCCGAGCATGGCGATCTTACCGCCGTGGCACATCGCATCGAGCATCGAGCGGAACGCGGCCGGTGAGCCGGACATTTCCAAGCCGACGTCGAAACCTTCCTTCATCCCGAGTTGATTCATCGCCTCTTGGAGCGATTGCTCTTTCGGGTTGATCGCAAGGGTCGCACCCATGGTTTTGGCAAGCTCGAGGCGGTAGGGGTTCAAGTCGGTGATCACGACATGGCGGGCACCTGCGTGTTTGGCTACGGCCGCGGCCATGAGTCCGATGGGTCCTGCGCCGGTAATTAGGACGTCCTCTCCTAGGCATTCGAAGTGCAAAGCGGTGTGGACAGCGTTTCCGAACGGGTCGAAGATGGCTGCCACATCGCGATCGATTCGGTGATCGTGGTGCCAGACGTTGGTCATCGGCAGGGCGATGTACTCGGCAAAGGCACCGGTGCGGTTAACGCCTATGCCTTGGGTATCCTTGCACAAGTGACGTCGGCCGGCCCAGCAGTTGCGGCAGCGACCGCACACGACGTGGCCTTCTCCCGAGACGACATCCCCGGGGGAGAAATCGGTGACATTCGACCCGACTTCGACGATAGTTCCGACAAATTCGTGCCCGACGACCATCGGCACGGGGATCGTTTTTTGGGCCCAGGCGTCCCAGTTGTAGATGTGCAGGTCGGTGCCGCAGATCCCGGTCTTTTCGACTTTGATCAAGCAATCGCTGATTCCGAGCTGCGGAAAGGGGACGTCTTGGAGTTCGAGTCCCAGGCCGCGGTGGTGTTTGACGAGAGCTTTCATGGCAGAATTCGGTACTTGGTAAAGACCGCTCGACAGGGATAATGCGCCCGAAACGGCGATTTATACCCGGTTGCGTGGTACAAGTGGAGTAAAAACCCGGTATGATATCTCATCCGGGTGCGGCAGTGCATCCGACGCTTACCGCAGCCAAAATCGTATGCGATGAACGGACAGACTGTCTATCCCATAGCCGAATCCATCATCAACAACTCGACGACCGACGTTTTCGCGATGGCTTATACCATTACCGAACCGCCGTCATGGGTGGTCCTGTCGGTCTTTTCGTTGATTGGCTTGTTCTTCGTTTTCTACCGGTTCTGGTCGCTTCGCAATCTCGACATCCTTCTGATTCTGTCCTTTATCCCCGGATTCATGTTGGTCTACGAGGGCCAGCAAGAGGCTGAGTCGCTCTCGGCCGCTTCGGTTCTCAATGACTCGACGAAGGACACAACCGATTTGGACCCGACGGGCCAGGCGATCAACTCGCCTGAGGCGCCTCAGGCGACACTTTCCGAAAGTCCGGAGGGCCTCTCAGCGCGATCGAAGCTGGTATGGGGTTTTTTGGCCTTGCTGGTCTGTTCGGGACTTTTGACCCTTCGGATGCTCTGGGACACCGGCATCGTCCGGCGTCCTAAACTCGAGCCGAACCTCAACAGCGGGGGGATGCTCTTTATCGGGATCTCGCTCTTGGTTTTCCTCATCGTCAACATCGCACTTAGCACTCCGAGGCCTCAATCCTTGGGCTCGCGTTCCACCGGAATGGTCAGTGGGGCAGGACCAGGTAACGTGCTGATCCGCTCGATTCCAAGCATCGAAACTATGCAATCGGCCCGCGACTCCGAGAGCCGATCCGGGGCTGCCTCGGTCCCGGTGGCTCAAGCTCAACCCCCTGCATTCAATGCCTTGATCCCGAGGATCCTGGCCATCGGCGCGAATGTGATCCTGATTGTGTCGATCGTCGGGATCGGGTATTGGCACTTCGGAAGTTTCAATACCGGGGTCGGCACAGCCACACTCTACTTGTTGCTCCCTTACACGGCCCATACGGCCGGGAGCGTCGATCATGTGGTACCCGGCTCGCTGCTGCTGCTGGCCATGCTGATGTATCGCCAACCGTTCCTAGCCGGGATGTTTTTAGGACTCGCCGCCGGGGTCGTGTACTATCCGTTCTTCCTGCTACCGCTTTGGTGCAGTTTTTACTGGCAGCGTGGAGTCCGGCGTTTCGCCTTAGGCTTTGCCTTTTCGATCGCCATGCTGATCCTGGCGATCGCGCTGTCTCGGCAGGGGGACTTTTTTGTCAATCTTAGTTATATGTTTGGGATCAAGCACGTTGAGATGCGGGAACTCGGGGGTATTTGGGGATTGGGATGGCATCCTTTGGTGCGTATTCCGATCATCGTGGTTTTTGTCATCCTGAGCCTGTCTTTTGTCGTCTGGCCCGCTCAGAAGAACCTTGCGACGCTGATGAGTTGCTCGGCCGCTTTGATGGCGGCAGCACAGTTTTGGCATGGGTTTGGTGGCGGACTTTTTCTGGCATGGTTTTTGCCCTTTGCGATTCTTACCATCTTCCGCCCCAACTTGGACTACTGCGTGGCATTGGAAGTGGTTGTTCCATGGCGGAGGCGTCCAAAGACGCCTGAGAAAGAAGAGCCTGCAAGCCAACCGCTCGCTGCGGCTTGATCGTGCATCTCATCGGATTTCCTAGGTACTCGTACTCGATGGCTGTTTAAACTGCGAGGATGCGAATCGTTGATCGAGGCGGTTCGCGGGAACGTGCAGACCAATGGGCCGGATCGCTACATTCGATCGCTTCGACCAGGATCAGCAAATGCGAGGTAGCAACTCTCCGGCGGGCATCGGCACGATGCGATGGGTGCCGTAAAGAGTCCGGGCGATGACCAATCCTTTGTAAAGGTCATGGACGGTCCCGATTTTGGCTCCAAGCGATCCGATGGAATGGCTTCGTAGAATTTCCAGGGAGAGTTCGACCTCATCGGGTGCGACGATCGCAAGGAGTTTCCCTTCGTTGGCGACGATCCAAGGATCGAGCCCGAGCAGTTCGCAAGCCGAGTGGACTTGGGGACGCACCGGCAGAGAAGCTTCCTGGATTTCAAAGCACAGGCCGCAGGCGGTGGCCAGTTCGTTGAGCGAAGCGGCAATTCCGCCTCGGGTCGGATCCCTCATGCAGCGCAGCCCCGGGACCTTATCGACGAGTTCGAGGGTCATTCGATGAAGCGGCGCCGTGTCGCTCAAAAGAGGGGGATCGAACAGAAGCCCTGATCGCTGGCTCATGATGGCCATTCCGTGGTCGCCGATCGGGCCGCTGATCAAAACGCAGTCTCCGGATCGAATCGCTTGGGGGCTCAAGTTGACCGAAGGCCTCAGGCGACCGATTCCGGTCGTAGCGATGTAGCACCCGTGAGCCCTGCCTCGCTCGACAACCTTGGTGTCCCCGGCCACGACACGGATCGAGCATTCAGCGGCCGCTTGGCCGACCGAACCGGCGAGCTTGGCCAACTCGGCGATAGGGAACCCTTCCTCGAGAATCCAAGCCGTTGTCAGGGCCACCGGCTCGGCACCTTGGACAGCCAGATCATTGACCGTACCGTAGACGGATAGTTTGCCGATATCCCCGCCTGGGAACACCAAAGGTTGAACAACAAACGCGTCGGTGCAGACGGCCAAGCGATCATGGGCCGTCCAATCGAGCACGGCGCTGTCGCCTTTGGCCATGAGCTCGGGGCTGGGATAATTTCTTGCGAACACATCGTCGAAGAGTTGGGCCGAGAGTCGACCTCCAGCACCATGGGACATGGTGATCGTATCGGAGGAGTGATTTGCAACGGGGCAGGACCAATCGCCTGTGCTCATGGGGAAAGGCTGTCCTTGGGATTGGGACTTTCGCTCTGGGTTAGCTCACTGGAAGTTAGCTTAATAGGATTTAGCTTAATAGGATTTAACGGGGCGAGGGCTTGATAGAGGAAGTAGGCCGCACAGGCACCTTCGGCCGAGACCATAGGAGCACCGAGGGGATGGTTAGGGTCGCACAGGGTCCCGAAGGCAGGGCATTCGATTGGGCGAATTTTTCCACGGAGCACATCAGCGGCTCGGCAGCAGGAGGTCTGTTCGCCTGGTAGTTTCCGTTGGGGGAATCGGCTCGAGGCGTCGAACGAGGCGAATTGGGGTTGGAGTTTCAGTCCGCTTTGGGGGATCGAGCCCATGCCTCGCCAGTGTTGGTCGCAGACAGCAAAGACGGTTTCGACGGTGCGTTGGGCTTGGAGGTTTCCCTCGGCCGAGGCGATATGTTCGTAGAGGTTGTCGACCCGGTAGGAGGTCGGTTTTGCTTCGAGTTGCTCGACGAGGTTGAGGATCCCACGGAGCAGATCGACCGGTTCGAATCCGGTGATTGCGATCGGCAGATTGAATTGGTCGGCAAGGCGGTGGTAGGGATGATCCCCGGCGATGGTGCAGACGTGTCCTGCGGCCAAGAGGCCATCGATACCGTGGTCGACATCGGCGAAGATCGCGTCGAGTGCGGGGGGTACGAGTACATGGCAGACCAGAGCGCTGAAGGAGTCGAGCTGCAGTTCTTTCGCTTGGTAGATTGCCATCGCCGTCGCTGGGGCGGTCGTTTCAAAACCGATAGCAAACAGAACGACTTGGCGATTCGGGGACCCGGGGCTTGTGTTTTGGGATTCGGCACGTGCGATTCGCAGCGCGTCGAGAGGTGATTGGATAACCCGTACATCGGCACCCTGGCTTTTGGCGTGCATCAGATCGTTTGCATTGCTATTGGATTGGGAGCCCGGTACCCGGAGCATATCGCCGAAGGTGCAGAAGATCACACCGGGAGCCGAAGCGATTTCGATGGCCCGGTCGATTGTTTCGGCGGGGGTCACACAGACCGGGCATCCCGGGCCGTGGACGATGCGCAGGTGTGGGGGGAGAAGTTGATCGATTCCGTAGCGCAGGATCGCGTGGGTTTGTCCACCGCAGACTTCCATGAGGGTCAGCGGCCGAGTCGACTTGGCGTGGATTTGGCGGACCAAGGATTCGACGTGGATTGGATTTCCGAAATCGGTCGATTGCATAGCGTTATTCCGTCGGGATCTGAGCGATCGTCTCGAGGATTTCTTTAGCTCGATTCACATCGAGACGTGCGATTGCAAAGCCGACATGGACGATCGCGTAATCGCCGACCGCGATTTCGGGCGTGTATTCCAGGCAGACTTCTTGGATCACGCCACCGAAATCGGCTCGGCCCATACGGAGGGTGCCCGAGGAGTCGATGCTGAGAATTTGTCCGGGGATAGCCAAGCACATACGGTGGATCCTTATTTATCGCTATGATAGTCCACACAAGCCGGAGCAGGGGGGCCAAGCATGCATGAACTTTCGATCGCCAACGAGATCTTCAAGATCGTGCAGTCTCACGCCCCGAATGGGCGAGTGTTGGCCATTGGAATTCGGCTGGGGGCTTGGAGCTGTGTTCAAGAGGATTCATTGCGGAACAGTTTTCGTTGGGTGACGGATCAGACAGCTTATGCGCAAGCGCGTTTAGAGGTCGAGCGGATCGAGGAGATTTGGATTTGCGAGACATGCCAGCAGTCGTTTGACCAGAGCAAAGGAATTAGCGATGGGGTACCGAATTGCCCTTGGTGTGGCCAGCGGCTTGGGCTGCTCGATGGATTGCAGGAGATGCGAGTCGAGTGGATCGAGTTGCAAGAGGAGTCGGAAACCCCAGGGGAGTGAGACATGGAACCGCGTATATTGCAAGTTCGCACCAAGATCCTCAAGGCCAACGACACCCTAGCGCGACAGATGCGAGAGGATTTCTTGAGCTGGGGGATTTTCGTAAGCAATTGGGTCAGCAGTCCGGGCTCTGGCAAGACCTTGTGGTTGGAATCGACCCTGCGAGGGATGATCCAGCGAGGGCATCGGGTCGCAGCGATTGTCGGTGACTTGGAAACCGACCGCGACGCGCGACGTTTGGAGCGCAGCGGGGCGAGGGTCCGACAGATCATGACGCATGGCCTGTGCCATTTGGAGGCCGAGATGATTCAGCGCGAGTGGAAGGACTGGGAGGTCGGTCCGATCGATTTTTTGTTTATTGAAAATGTGGGGAATTTGGTATGTCCGACCAGTTGGGACTTGGGCGAATCGCTTCGGGTCGGTTTGTTGAGTGTGACCGAGGGTGAGGATAAACCGCTGAAGTATCCTGGGTTGTTCAACACCTGCGACGTGGTGCTTTTGACGAAGATGGACTTAGCGGTGGCTTGTGAGTTCCAGCAGAGCGCAGCGATTGAGAACCTCCAAACGGTCCGTCCGGGTGTCGAGGTATTGGAGAGCTCGGGCAAGACCCTAGGGGGGCTGGAGGCTTGGATCGATTGGCTTGAGGAACGTTCGGGCAAAAAGAAGCCTTGAATTCCGGCGCGATAAGCACTGAGTTGCGGGCTTGAGGTGCCAGCGAAGTTTGTTTTGCGATTGCCCCGAGGACGCCCTGCGCGATAATGGGGTTTGACTTGTGTTTACCTCTTGATTGCCTTTACCGTCAGCCGAACTGTCGTATGCCTGAAATCCAAGCTTTCCGCGGACTGCGGTACAATTTAGCGCGCGTCGGCTCTCTCTCCGAGTGCATTGCTCCTCCTTACGATGTGATCGACGCGACGCTGCAAAACCAGCTTTATGGCATGTCTCCTTACAACTTTGTGCAGTTGGAGTTTCCTCGGAGCGAGCCCTCGGACTCTCCGAAATCGTATTACGACCGGGCGGGTCGGACGATTCGTAATTGGCACAGTGAGAAGATATTGCAGCCTGAGCCGGATCCGGCCATTTACATTTACCATCAGGAGTTCGAGTGGTTGGGGCAGAGTTATCTTCGTCGGGGAGTCATGGCCAACGTTCGACTCGAGCGTTTTGGCCAGGGGCGCATCTATCCGCACGAGCATACGCATGCTCAGGCCAAGGCAGATCGGCTCGAGATGTTGCGATCGACCCGAGCGAATTTGTCGCCGATATTCGGTCTCTATCCCGACGCCGACAACCAGGCCCAAGAGCTCCTCGAGTCGAAAATCATCGGGGTCCTCGGGACACAGGCCGTCGATCATTTAGGGGTTCGCCATACGGTTTGGCCGATTGGAGAGTTGAGTACGATCCGAGAGGTTTCCTCGCTGCTAGCGAATTTGCCGATGTTTGTCGCCGACGGGCATCATCGCTACGAGACGGCTTGCAACTACCGAGACGAGCTGGCTGCTGCGGGCGGTTTCTGGGAAGAGCATCCTGCGAATTTTGTGCTTACCGCGTTGTTCAGCATGAGCGACCCGGGGTTGGTGGTTCTCCCGACGCATCGATTGATCCGGGGGGGACCTCGTTTGACGACCGAGCAGTTGCATAACAAGCTAGGACAGTACTTTGATTGCGAGTTGGTGGCCAAGGGCCCGCAGAGTGCCGGTGCGGTCTGGGCCGAGCTTGCGCGACTCGATGAGCAATTGATCATGGCCATTTATTCAGCAGAATCCAAGGAGTGGACGCGGATCAGCGCCAAGGAGGCTGCAGTCGATCGGATGAAGGAATTGGCTCCTGAGCATTCTTCGAATTGGCGGGAGCTTGGGGTGGCCGTGCTGCATCGATTGGTTTTCGAAGATGCTTTGGGTTTGGTGGATTTGCCTAAGCCAACGTATGTGCATGAAGTCCAGGAGGTCATCGATGGGCTTGAGGGCCGCTTAGTCGCTTCTAGCGATTATTCGCTCGCTGCGATGGTCATGCCTGCGACGCTCGAGCAGATCCAGTCCTTATCGCTTGCACAGGAGCGGATGCCGGCCAAGAGCACCTATTTTTATCCGAAGCTCGCATCGGGAATGGTCATCAACACCCTGGAGTAAAACGGCAGGGAATCGACGAAAAAAGGGACCCAGAGCCATGAATCATGCGCGACATTTATCGATTGCCATCGCAATCCTTCTCGGTGGTACCCTAGCGGCCTTTGGGCAATCGGATCTGGAACAAGCCTTGTTGACCGATCCGCCCGAGGAATTGCAACCGAGGCTCGGTCGGATCGCCAGCATCTTGATCGATCGATGTGTGGGTTGCCACGATGCGCAGGATGCGCAAGGTGGTTATTCGATGTCAACGGCCGGTTCGATCCTTGTCGCTGGGGAATCCAAGCGGCCCGTCATCGGGTCGAGCGTTGGTCTCGAGCAAGGATCCGGAGTGGTGTTTCCTCAGGGGCTCGGGGAGTTATGGGACCGATTGATCACAAGCGACCCGGAACTTCGGATGCCCAAGGACTCCGATGGACTCGATGCAGAGCAGATCGAGGACATTCGGGCTTGGATCGTCACTGGAGCGAAAATCGATGGGAGTCTCGACGCACCCTTGGAGTCGTTTCTACCGGTGATTATTCCGAGCGAACCCAAGCTTGCGACGTATCGGCGAGCCCATGCAGTGCAGGCCATCGCCTTGGACTCCGAGCGTCGCACTGTGTTTACTAGTGGTTACCAAGAGGTGCTTCAGTGGCACTGGCAGGATCGCTTTGAATTGACCGGTAGGATCCCGGTGCGAGGTCGTACCATCAGCGATCTGCAATGGGATAATACCCGAGGAATGTTGTGGGTCGCTTCGGGCGAACCTGGGCGTATCGGCTATGTCGAATCGATTCCTTGGATCGAATCGACCGGCGCGTTGGACCCGAAGGCCAGGAGGACTGCGTGGGTCAGTCGCGACACACCTTTGGACATTGCGACGAGTCCGAGCGGAGAGCTTTTGGGGATTGGGAATGCCGACGGGACCATTGTGGTGATCGATGCGTCGACCAACAGTTTGCGATGGCGGATGTCGGCTCATGCATCGGCCGTCACGAGCATCGATTGGTCTCGGGATGGAAAGACCTTGCTGTCCTCCTCGCGGGACCGGATGGCCAAATCGTTCGAGTCCTTCGACGGCAAGATGCTTTCGAGTTTTGTCGATTCGGAGCGAACGGTCGCATCGATCGTGGCGCTCAATCGCGGAGCGGTGGCCTTTGACGAAGCCGGGGTGGCACGTTACTACCCCAACTACACGTCCCCCAACGCGAAGGTGCTCTGGGGTGGCTTTGCGCAGCAGACCCACAAGTTGGTTGCAAGCGACGAGGATTTTTTCGTGATCGATTCGGATTGGATCAAGCATTTCCGGGTTCGGCGCGAGGAGACCGAGGTACCCGAGGAGCCCAGCAAGGACGACGCGGCCAAAACAGAAAAGAACGAGAAGAAGGAACCGAAGAAGAAAAAAAAGAAGACTGATTTCTATATCGACCCCAAGGATGGCGTCCGGTTGATCGATGCGAGCGATCCTCAGCGTCGGCTTGTCCCCTTGAGCATGCAAGCATCGACCTTGCGGACCGAGGACAAGCAGGAGTTGTTTCTTGCGGTCGGATGTGCGGATGGAGAGTTTTTCATCTGGAGTCCTGCGAGCAAGTCTCAGGTTGCCGGCATCAATCGGCCTTAGGCTCTGTTTTTCGTCCGGGGCCTTCTAGGCACTCGGGGCGATTGCGATGATAATGCGCTGCGGATACCCGACGCAACGCACAGGAAAAACACAGATGGCATTAGCAAGAATACTGACGGCAAAAGGGGTACAGGTAGCGAGAGTCGATCTTCACAAGGGCACTGCGACCGTTGCGACTCCGTTGGATTTGAATTCCGCGGGACTTGGGAGTCTCTCCGAGTTGCTCTCGCATCCGGACTTGGTCGCTTTGGCCGAGCAGCTTCCTGCCGATGGTCCATCGATTCGGCTCGAAGAGGTCAATTGGCTCGCTCCGATCGACGACCAGGAGGTTTGGGCGGCCGGGGTGACTTATAAGCGATCCCAGACGGCCCGTATGGAGGAGAGCGAAGCGGCGGCGAGTTGTTACGATCGGGTTTACACGGCCGCTCGGCCTGAGATTTTTTTCAAGGCAACTCCCGGTCGCTGTAGCGGTCAACTCGGGATGCTTCGGATCCGTGAGGATGCGCATTGGAATGTACCCGAGCCCGAGTTGGCCTTGGTCATTTCCAGCGCCGGCAAAATCGTCGGATACACCATCGGCAACGACATGAGCAGTCGCGACATCGAGGGGGATAACCCTTTGTATTTGCCTCAGGCCAAGTTGTACAACCAATGCTGTGGTCTTGGTCCGTGGATCACGTTGGCCCAGGACATGCCTGAGCGACAGAGCATCGAGATCGCCTTGGCAATCCATCGAGACGACGAGGTCGTCTTTGAGGGCAAGACGTCGATTTCCCAGATGGCCCGTCAATTCGAGGACCTTGTCGGCTGGCTTTTGCGAGACAACGACATGCACCAAGGGGCCTTTTTGCTGACAGGAACGGGGGTTGTGCCCGAGAGCGACTTTACCCTTCGTCGCGGCGACATTGTCGAGATCACCATTTCGGGTATCGGCACATTGATCAACACCATAGTCCAAGGATAAACGCACGATGAGCCAACCGAACAAGCAGCACGAAGTCCTCATCGATGGACAGTGGATTCGTGAAGAGGCAGCCCCAGTATTTTCCTCGAAGGACCCCAATACGGCCCAGGCAATTGAGGGGAGTTTCCCGGTCAGTTCGTGGTCGACTTGCGAACGCGCATTGGAATCGGCCCATGCGGCATTCCGCATCAGCCGTGGGTTAGACCCGGCCAAGATCGCGGCCTTTTTGGAGGATTATGCTTCGAGAATCCAGGCCGATGCTGCAGGTCTTGTCGAAATCGCCCATCGCGAGACGGGGCTAGCCAAGAGTCCGAGGCTCATGGATGTCGAATTGCCCCGGACAGTCAATCAATTGCGATTAGCGGCCAAGGCCGCGATGGATGAGAACTGGCGAATGCCAGTGATCGATCGCGCAGCGAACATACGGTCCTGCTATATCGCGCTTGGGCCCGTCGCGGTCTTTGGTCCGAACAATTTCCCTTTTGCCTTCAACAGCATATCCGGAGGGGATTTCGCGGCGGCCATCGCGGCGGGAAATCCGGTGATTGCCAAGGCCAACTCGTCGCACCCGGCGACGACCGAGCGTTTGGGAAGGCTCGTGGCCGAGTCGATGCAAGCGACCCATATGCCAAAAGGTTTGGTGCAATTGATCTATCGAACCTCCCATGAGGACGGGGAGCGTTTGGTCGCTGACTTGCGTTTGGGAGCCGTTGGCTATACCGGCGCGAGGCAAGCAGGTTTGCGGCTCAAGGCAGTTGCGGATCGGGTCGGTAAGCCTTTTTACGCTGAGCTCTCGAGTGTCAATCCCGTGGTTTATCTTCCGGGAGCCTTGCAAGAACGCGGCGATAAGCTCATCGAGGAGTATGTCGCCAGTGGGTTGATGGGTACCGGGCAGTTTTGTACCAATCCTGGGTTGCTCTTGATGGTCGCAAGCCCCGAGGCCGAGTCCTTCATCCATGGGGTGGTTTCCAAGTACCAAGCCGCACCGGCCGGAACGTTGTTGTCCGAGGGGGTCGAGACGTCATTGGTCAAGAGTTTAGGGATTTTGACCCAAGCAGGAGCCGAGTGCTTGACCGGCGGGAGCAAGCTCCCTGGAAATCGCTGTGCGGTTTCCAACACCGTTTTAAGAATCACAGGCAAGGAGTTCCTTAAGGATCCGCATGTGTTCCAGACCGAGGCCTTTGGAAATGCGGTGCTCATTACGGTGTGCGAATCGGTCGATCAAATTGTGCAATTGATCGATTCGCTCGAAGGGAACTTAACGGGCTCAATTTACAGCGACACCCAGGGCAAAGACGATGGGGATTATGCTGCGGTTGCCGAGGCGATGGAGCATCGCGTCGGTCGGGTGCTCAACGACAAGATGCCCACGGGGGTTGCTGTCAGTCCGGCGATGAACCACGGGGGGCCTTATCCGGCCACGAGTCACCCAGGTTTTACTGCGGTTGGGATCCCGGCAAGTTTGTTGCGATTTGCCAAGCTGACCTGTTACGACGCGGTGCGAGAGTCCCGATTACCTAGGGTTTTGCGTGACAAACACGAAGACAAACACTAGCGGTAGGTGGGACTTTCTCGAGGGCTCAACAGTCGGCTTGCGATGCTTCCGGTCGCGGCCCCGATGGCTTGGGATGCGGGAGCGGAAATCAGTGGAATTTCGTTGAGTTGGGGCGTCAGCGCCGAGGAGCTCAGCAGAGCCGAACCGGTGAGATTCGAGAGGGTGTGCGAGACCATAGCGCGTTCGATCGTCGGATCGGCGTTTTGTTGAACATAGGCCATCGCATCTTGGGTCACGGCGATTTGTTGTCCCACGGGGGCAAGAGGGACGTAGCGCAGAGCGGCATAAGCGCCGGGCCAATCGACGAGCGAGTGGTGTTTTGCTTTGGCGGCTTCGTAGATCGCTGCGGCGGGATTTTTTGAGTTGATCGAGAGGGTTTTGGTGTAGGGGTTGTAGGAATCGAAGCGGTAGACGCGTGGTGGAAACATGGCATAGGCCCCGATTCGCGCCGCGCCGTCGGTGTACTTCCAGAGGGGATGGACATTGGGGTTGGCTTCGAGCCGCTTCCATTGTTCGAGGGGGTCGTGGTGATGGGCCTCGACGATTACCTCGTGCAGGTCGTTGTCTTCGAGGAAGGCCACGGCGGCCAGGAGGGCGTCTTGTTGGGTCGATTCGGCTTGTGGATCTTCTGGGCCGATGTTGCGTTGGGCGAGTTTTTTTCGCCAGTTGGACATCGTCTCGCGTGGGGCATTGACGATGTGTTCGAATCGATCCATCGCCGGGACCGGACCGCCGACGAGGACAGGGGGGCTCAGAGGCGAGTCCTTAGGGAGCAAAGAGGTCTCTTCGGTGCCGTAGCGGTAGGGTCCTAGGGTGCAACCGGTAAGGGAGCACAGTGCGAGGGAGCACAATACAACGGAGCACAGTTTGGCTATCGATTCAATCGGACTTGATCGCATTCAATCGTTGTTGTCGATGGGTAATTTGGGCGTTGGGTTTGATTCTGTTGAAGAGGACTTTGGGATCATGCTCGAATCAGGCCGGTTGCGTCTAGTGGGAAAGGGCGATCTTGGCTAGCGACTTGGAGTGCTTGGGGGACAGGAAGCTAGGGAGGTTGCAGGCGGGGAGGTAAGCTAGGTTAAATGCGTTGCGACTGCTACGTTAGGAATTTCGGTTGCAGACGGAAAAACCCGCAAGTTTTACCAGGCCGATGGCCGAAACTCTTGTTGTCCGACGAGTCCAATCGTCTTCGAACAAGAAGGGTTTAATCGATGTCCCGCAAGCGACGCTATTCAGTAATTTGGTTGGTCCTATCGGCGGCAGCGCTGTCGCAGGTCGGGTGTATCAGCCTTTCGAACATGGGTCTTGGACCATTTGGAGTTCCGATTCCAATATCTCCATACCTGCAGGACAGCGAAGAGGTCCAGTTCCATGTCCATGAGCGGTATGCTCGCGTACCGATTCTACCTCCGGTCGCTTCGGGAGCACACGTGGCGATCGATCCACCGAGTGACGACGAGGTCATTCATGCTTTGGAGCGAGCCCGTCCGATTCGTGGTGGGGTTCCTTTTTTGCATGAAAAGCAGCGGAACAAGGTCCGGATCACCAAGGTCAAGATAGCCGACTACGTCGACGATCCTCGGTTTGTCCCTTTGATTGGCTTTGCTCAGTTGCACCATGCCCACTACAAGTGCACGGTTTATTTCGAAGAGCGAACGATCAACGGATGGCCGGTTCCGTACACGCTTGAGGACAACGAGTGCGTCGAGGTGATTTACATCGACCATAACCACTTCCACATGTGCGGCGATCCCGATGCCGGAGCGTCGAGTCCTTACTAACGCTCTCTCCGCCTAGAGCCGATCCAACGAAAAAAGCCACCGAGGAAAAATCCTCAGTGGCTTTTTTCGTTGGCTTTTTTGTTGGCTAGATGGAATGGATCCGAAACGCGTGGGTTGGGCTCATTGGCCGCTCGCGTCAAGGGGAGGCTTGGTCCAGATGCGCGTCGAGGTTGGAGTTGTTTTCATCGACGGCACGTTTGATCGCGTCGTAGACTTCTCGACGGTGGACGGGGACTTCCTTGGGGGCTTCGACTCCTAGCCGAACTTTATCGCCCCGGATTTCAACAACGACGATGGTGATCTCGTTATTGATTACAATGCTTTCGTTTGTTTTTCGAGACAGAACTAACATGACTTCCTATCCTCCTTTTTTGGGGGAACCCCAATTCCTTTTTTGATGACTCGCTCGTGCCGCCGTAGGTTGCTGTTCCTGTGTGGAACTTAAAAATCAGTGCGGTAAGTCTTGAAAAACCCTAGCGTGCAGACGAGGTGCGTCAGTTCAACTTTAAGTCGGTCCATGAGGTAGTCAAGAAAAACTTGAGCTAACCACAGCGAATTTCCTCGAAAAAACCTCGGAGCGCGTTATGGTTTCGCTAACCGTTGGATCCTTTTATTTCCTCACCAGAGAAGCCTATGTCGTCGGAAAGATCGATCGGATCGAAGCATCAAAAGAACGGTGCTCGAGGGTTGGAGGATTTTAACCGCCGAGCTCGGACATCTTGGACGCAGCGGTTTTCGGTCGATTTCGTGGGTGTTTTCTTGGTGTTTTTCCTGACGGGTTTGGAGCGGTTGCCGGCGGTCAACGAGCCGCATTATTGGACCAAGTCGGCTCATTTCTGGGATTCCGAGTACGGGCGAGGGGATTTATTTTTGGAGTCGGCCAACGCGCACGCGCTGTTTTACGCCACATTTGGGTTGCTGACACGCTTGTGCTCGATGCCGACGGCGGTTTGGATCGGGAGGATCGTCGTCTGGGGGATGTTGGCTTGGGGGTGGACGAGCATGATGCGGGGAGTGTTCCGGACCTCAGCCGATCGAGTCTCTGGGGCTTGGGTAGGAACCTTGAGCGCGGGGGTTTGGTGTTTTGGGATGCGATGGGGGCATTTGGCCGGCGAGTGGGTAGTGGGGGGAGTGGAGGCCAAGGTGGCGGCTTATGCGTTTGTTTTTCTGGGGTTTGGATTTTTCTTTTCGCAGCGGTGGACATTGGGATGGTTGTGTTTGGGGTTGGCCGGCGCGATGCATGTGGTGGTCGGTTTGTGGGTGTTTTTGGGATCTATTTTTGCAAGCTATTGGATCGATCGATTTGGATTTCGAGGGTTGTCCGGGCAGAGCTCTGGCATGGGCAATAGCCCCGTCATGACAGGTCATGGAGATGGAGAATCGAACGGATGGTGGCTCAGGAACGGGTGGGGGATTCCCTTGGCGCTGATTGGGTTGGGCTCGGGGATGCTCCCTCCGTTGATGGCCGATTGGGGAGCGAGCAGTTGGGTATCGACCCAGGCATCGATGATTCAGGTTTACAAGCGGCTTGGACATCATTTGGCCCCGAGTGCGATCGCATCGGTGCGATGGCAGTCGTTTGGCGTGTTGCTCTTGGCTGCTTTGGCGGTCATTTTTTTGTGCATGGGGAATGAAAAGCGGGTCTCCGGGGTGGGCGGGACCAAGAAACGCATAGGGTATTTGGCTGGTCGGGATTGGTCTGCTTGGACTTATGGGATGCGATTTATTTTGTTGCAGGCATTTTTTGGATTGGCCGTGGCCTTGGTCGGTTGTTTGATCGATTGGGGTTCGGTTTTGGGTTTTTGGAGTCGCGAGTCGTCGGCAAGGGTGCTCAAGTACTATTGGTTTCGTTGGAACGATGTGGTTTGGCCCTTGGAGTTGGCCGTGGGGCTTGTGTGGTTGGCTTGGGTTTCCCCACGAGGCCAGGGGCTGAGCGATCGGGTTTGGGCAAGGCAGATCGTGCTTATGGTTGTGGTTTTCTTGGGTATTTGGGGGCTTTGGGATCGGATTCGAACGCGGGGCAGCGATTGGGTGGGCGAGGGAGAACGGGCCAGGCTGTTGTCCAGGTCCGACGGTTTGGACGAGCAGCTAGTCCATTACGAGGATTGGATACGGGTTTGCGAGTATGTTCGGAGCAAGACCGAGCCGAGCAGTTTATGGTTAACGCCTAGGAATCAGCAGACCTTCAAGTGGCACACTCAGCGTGGGGAGGTGGCTGCTTGGAAGGACATGCCGCAGGATGCGGCCAGTGTGGTCGAGTGGTTTGAGCGGCTCTCGGAGTGTTATCCTGTCGATTCGGAGCGATCGCTTGAGCCTTGGACGACCGAGAAAATCTTGGAACTCCACAAACGCTATGGTTTTCGATACGTATTGATAGACAGGCGGGTCGGGGGACAGAGCCCGCCGCTTTTACCGATGTTGTACCCGGGCGTTTTGGAGGAGAACTCGACGTTCGCCGTGTTTGAAATTCCGCAACGATGAGTTTTGAGGGTCACGTTTGAACAAGAAAAAACCACAGCCGACGGCGGCAAACGCGGGCAAATCCTCGGGAAAGTCCAAGGTGGGCAAGGCGAGTGCTTCCGGATCGAAGGGATCCGAGGTGTCGAAAGCCAGCCCCGGTGCTACGTTCAAGAGCGTCTCGGAGAATCGCAGGGCCAAGCATCAGTATGAGATCCTCGACTCGATCGAGTGCGGGATGGTCCTCCATGGCAGTGAGGTCAAGAGTTTGCGGAATGGGCGATGCAGCATCGAGGAGGCTTATGCGAGGTTCAAGGATGGGGAGTTATGGCTGGTCGACTGCGAGATTGACGAGTACCGCCAAGCGACCTTTTGGAACCATCCGACCAAGCGGATGCGGAAGTTGTTGCTGCATCGACGGGAGTTGGCACGATTTGCCGGTCGGGCCAAGGAGCGTGGACTGACCTTGATTCCCTTGCGCGTTTATTTCACCGACAGGGCGGTGGCCAAGTGTGTGATCGCATTGTGCAAGGGCCGCAAGTTGCATGACAAGCGAGAGGTTCTCAAGAAGAACGATGCGAGGCGGGAGATCGACCGCGCGATCAAGCAGCGCTCGAGGCGGGTTTAGTTGGCCGGTAAAGTGGCCGATAGAAACGGTTTCGGGCTGGCGATTTGGGTCGTTTTTTAGGGTGTTATTGGTTGCATAGGGCCAAGCGAATGAAAAATTGGGGGGATCGACGATGAGCAAGCAGCAGGACCGAGCGTTGTTAGCCATCCGGGATTTGCAAAAGCACTACGAGGAGCCAGGGGGTGGGCGTTTGACGATTTTGGATGTGCCCGAGTTTGACGTTTCGCGAGGCGAGCAGGTGGTCTTGAGGGGCGAGAGCGGGGGGGGCAAGACGACCCTTTTGCATGTGATTTCGGGGATTGTGCATGCCGACAGTGGGTCGATCGAACTCGAGGGGGTCGATTTGATGGGTTTTTCGGAGGCCAAGCGAGACCGGATTCGGGCCACGAAAATGGGATATGTGTTCCAAACGTTCAATCTTTTGCCAGCCTTTACCGCGTTGGAAAACGTCCGATTGGGGATGAGTTTTGCGCAAGGTGGATTGATGGGGCGAGGGGGCTCAGGGGGCAGAAGCGAGCAGGATCGGGCGAAGGAATTGATGGATCGCGTTGGGTTATCCGACCGGATGCACTATTTGCCTAGCCAGTTGTCGGTCGGGCAGCAGCAGCGCGTTGCGGTAGCCAGATCGCTGGTGAATCGTCCGATTTTGCTTTTGGCCGATGAGCCGACGGCCAATGTCGACCCGGCCAATCAGGATCGGATTGTTGAGTTGATCGCTCAGCAGTGCGAGCAGGAGTCCGTGGCGTTGTTGTTGGTGACCCATTCGGACGCCGTGGCGCGTCGCTTTTCGCGGGTCGAGCAGTTGTCCTCGATCAACCGAGCTTTGCGTCCAAACCCTGCTTAGGGCTCTGATTTCGTTGGCTTTTTTTGATTTTCCTATCCGGAAAGAGTTGTCCGATGAGTCTTTTATCGATCGCCTTGCGGAATCTGCGATATCGCAAGTTGGCTTCGTTTTTGACCGCCTTGAGCATGGCCCTGGGGGTGGCTTTGGTGGTGTTGGTCTTGACGGTCTCTGGGGTGATCGAAAAGTCCCTCGAGAGGACCAGCAACGTCGGCTACAACTTGATCGTGGGAGCCAAGGGGAGTCCATTGCAACTGGTGTTTAACACGGTTTTTTTCTTGAGCCAGCCGGTAGAAAACGTTCCGTATTCCTACTACATGGAGTATTTGCCTGGCGATGGCAGGCAAAAAGAGTACGCCAGATTGGGAGGTGAGCTCAAGGAGCCGCAGCGCTCCGGCCTGTATTCGTTTTTGATGCAGGGGGGCTTTGCGATCCCTTTGTGCATGGGGGATTACGTTGGGGAGTTTCGATGCATCGCCACGACGCCGGATTACTTTGGTTTGCTCAAGCATGGGGACCGCAACGATCAGGAGTACCGCTTTGAGCGGGGCCGGAATTTTCAGGATTACTCAGAGGAGCACGGGTATTTCGAGGCCGTTGTTGGTTCGCAGGTCGCAGCGTCGATGGGTTTGAGTCTGGGGGATGAGATTTTTGCATCGCATGGTGCCGAGAGTGGCGAGACCCACGGCCAGGGGTTCCGAGTCGTAGGGATACTCGAGCCGACGGGCAATCCCAACGATCGAGGAGCGTTTGTCAACATCGAGGGTTTTTACTTGCTCGAGGGGCATGTGGCTCCCGAGCGGGACGAGGAGTCGGGATTGGAGAAGCGTGGCACGGCTCAGGGCCCGGAGCGGACCGGGATGTTATCGAGGGTACGATTGCCGATCGACAAGCGGGAAGTCACAGCGATCTTGCTCAAGCCCAATGGATTTGCGGCCATTGGGATGGAAAAGCAGGTCAACAAGACCAAGTTTGCGCAGGCCGTATCGCCGATCGGTCAGATTGAGGGGTTGTTAGGGGTGTTTGTCCGTCCGCTTCGCTGGGCGTTGTTGGCATTGACCAGTTTGGTGGTCATTGTCAGCGCGATCAGCATTTTGGTCAGCATTTACAACAGCATGAACGAGCGCAAGAAGGACATTGCCGTCATGCGAGCCTTGGGAGCATCGCGGGACCACATCACGGCGATCATTTTGCTCGAGTCGCTCTTGATTGCTTTGGTCGGTGGATTTGTCGGCTGGTTTGTGGGGCATGCTTTGGGCCCTTTGAGCAATCCATGGACGATGCCGGCGACGGGGGTGAAGATCGATTGGATGTCGTTTCAATCGAGTTGGGAGTGGTGGATCGTTCCCGGCTTGGTGCTTGTAGGAACACTTGCCGGAGCGATTCCCGCGATGGCAGCTTATAGGACCCCCGTGTCTCGAAACCTGTAGGGACCGATGGGCCTAGAGGTGGGCTTAGAGATGGGGGAGCTTAAGGGAAAAAACGGTTGGAATTGGTGGACAAGCAGGGGCATACGGGACGATAACTGCGGGACCCAACGAGGGTGGCAAGTGATGGGGAATAGAGGTTTTGCAACTTCGAAACCTCCTTTGGATTTTATCCGTTGACAGCGGGAAATGAATCGATACACTTTCCCATCCACTTTGGCACTGCGGGGTGGCAAACTTGGGCTTCGCGCACGTAGCTCAGTTGGTTAGAGCGCGTCGCTGATAACGACGAGGTCCGTGGTTCGAATCCGCGCGTGCGCATCGGTGGGAACACTTCAAGGGAAACCTTGTGGGAAACACCGGGGGTGTAGCTCAGTTGGGAGAGCATCTGCTTTGCAAGCAGAGGGTCATGGGTTCAAGTCCCTTCACCTCCACTTTGGTTTTTAGATAGGAACGGTTTTCGAAAAGTAGTCGACCTTCAGTAGCGATCCCGTTGGCGGAAAAGCAGCGGCGTGAAGGGGGAAGGCGAAGCGGTCAAACGCGACGAAAACTGGCCTTCGAAAAAACAAGTTGACCGAAATGAAAAATGCGGTTGACACGACGGGGCCGGTAACTTAGAATTCCGCCCCTTGAATGAAACGACGCGAACGACACCGCAAGGCAAGTGAGCAAGTTTCGCAGGAAAACAATTGATCTTTGACAATTTGGTTGGATTGGTAGATGGCATCTAGACGCCAAGCGTTTCGAAAGAAATGGCTTGGGCGACTACAATGTTTGAATCCGGTTCTGTGATCTTCTAGAGAATTTTTCCAGATGGGTTTGCAAGTTTACTTGTGGGTCCGACGAAGATAATTCGCTAGGGGTTTCTGGCCGATTTGAACGAGCGTGAATTAGAGAGCGAATTGGAGGTCGATAGCAAGCCGAGTGCAGCTTCTTTGGGTCTGGCCCTGCAAGGGGTTGGTTTTGATGAAGTTGGTTTGGTTTGAGATTGAGATTCCGATGGTCAAGTTACTAAGGGCGCACGGGGGATGCCTCGGCATTGAGAGGCGATGAAGAGCGTGGAAGTCTGCGAAAAGCTTGGGGTAACCGACAAACAGGTGATGATCCCGAGATACTCGAATTAACGTATACTGAATTCATAGGTATACGTGGCCAACCCAGGGAATTGAAACATCTTAGTACCTGGTGGAAAAGAAAGAAAAATCGATTCCGTAAGTAGCGGCGAGCGAAAGCGGAAGAGCCCAAACCGGAGGGGTTTCCTCTCCGGGGTTGTAGGGCCACTCGTATGGGAGTTACAAAGCGACAACTAGCTGAACAGCTTGGAAAGGCTGACCATAGACGGTGACAGTCCGGTAAGCGAAAGTTGAGCGCCTCCTGAGTGGTACCTGAGTAGGACCATGCACGTGAAACGTGGTCTGAATCTGCGGGGACCATCCCGCAAGGCTAAATACTCCTCAATGACCGATAGTAAACTAAGTACAGCGATGGAAAGGTGAGAAGAACCCCTGTTAGGGGAGGTATGTGAACCTGAAACCGTGCGCTTACAAGCGGTCGGAGCACTATTTGAAGTGTGACGGCGTGCCTTTTGCAAAATGATCCGGCGAGTTAGTGTTTGCAGCGGGTTAAGGCCTTACGGGCTGTAGCCATAGGGAAACCGAGTCTGAATAGGGCGTTTATGTTGCGGGCACTAGGCGCGAAACTGCGTGATCTACCCATGGACAGGTTGAAGCGCGGGTTAAACTGCGTGGAGGACCGAACTCATTTGGGTTGAAAACCGATGGGATGATCTGTGGGGAGGAGTGAAAGTCTAATCAAACGCAGAGATAGCTCGTTCTCTCCGAAATATTTTGAGGGATAGCCTCGAGCCACTATGCAGCGGGGGTAGAGAGACTGAATCGGACGGGGGCCCTTCCTTGGGTACCTCACCGAACCAAACTCCGAATACCGTTGTAACTATCTCGGGAGTCAGTCTGCGGGGGATAAGCTCCGTGGTCAAGAGGGAAACAACCCAGATCGTCGGCTAAGGTCCCAAAGTTCTATTCAGTCACTAAGGAAGTTGAATCTCGGTGACAGCCAGGATGTTGGCTTAGAAGCAGCCACCATTTAAAAAGTGCGTAATAGCTTACTGGTCGAGAGATTCTGCGCCGATAATGAACGGGAGTAAATAGAACACCGAAGCCGCGGGATGCAGCAATGCATCGGTAGGAGAGCGCTGATGGGGAGATACAAGACGTACCGTAAGGAGCGTTGCCGGCCCCATCAGGTGATTATGCCGGAATGAGTAACGATTAAGCAGGTGAGAATCCTGCTCGCCGAATACCTAAGGTTTCCTGGGCAAGGTAAATCCGCCCAGGGTTAGCCGGTACCTTAGTCGAGGCCGAAAGGCGTAGACGATGGATGTACGGTTAATATTCCGTAGCCAATTTTGTGAAGCGATGGAGGGACGGCGTCCGGAGATTCAGCAGTACGACTAGAAATGTCTGTTGGCTCTGACGAGGTGCTTGGTAGGCAAATCCGCCAGGCATAAGCCAAGACAGAGTCACGAGGGCACTTAAGATCCCGAAGTGAATGGAAGGACGTCCAAGAAAAACTTCTAAGCGTTAAAGCAAAGTTGACCGTACTAAAACTGACACAGGTAGGTAAGAAGAGAATTCTAAGGCGCTCGGGAGAACGGTGGTTAAGGAACTCTGCAAAATGGCCCTGTAAGTTCGCGATAAAGGGCGCCTGATTAATCAGGCCACAGAAAATCGGCACCAGCGACTGTTTATCAAAAACACAGGACTCTGCGAACTCGTAAGAGGAGGTATAGAGTCTGACGCCTGCCCGGTGCTGGTAGGTTAAGGAAGAGGGTTAGCAGCAATGCGAAGCTCGCAACCGAAGCCCCAGTAAACGGCGGCCCTAACTATGAGGGTCCTAAGGTAGCGAAGTTCCTTGTCGGGTAAGTTCCGACCTGCATGAAAGGCGTAACGACTGGTGCACTGTCTCAACCACCGACCCGGTG
>QWPJ01000001.1 GCA_003671195.1 Planctomycetota bacterium | reverse complement strand
GAATAGGCCTGGGAGTCATCCGCCAATTCGAGAGCCATTTGGAGCATGCAACCGCAGTAGAAAGCCATCCAAGCCGTCGCGTCGGCTTGATCGAGTGTCCCACCACCTGGCAGCGGAGCGCTGCGGTCGAAGACCCCGATGTTGTCGAGACCTAGGAATCCGCCGCTAAAGACGTGTTGGCCTCGGGTGTCTTTGCGATTGACCCACCAGGTGAAGTTCAGGAGTAGCTTTTGGAAAGTTCTGGCTAGGAATTCTCGATCGCCTGACTGTTGGTAGACTTGCCAGCAGGCCCAAGCGTGGACGGGTGGATTAACGTCGCTCAGTGCCCATTCGTAGGCTGGGATTTGGCCGTTGGGGTGCATGTACCATTCGCGCAAAAACAGCAACAGTTGGCTTTTGGCGAATTCCGGATCGATGCGCGACATGGGGATCATGTGGAAGGCTAGATCCCAAGCCGCATACCAGGGGTACTCCCATTTGTCGGGCATACTGATCACATCGCGATTGAATAGATGCTTCCAATCGGCATTGCGACCCTGGAGGCGTGAGCTTGGGAGTTGGCGACCTTCTGGGTCCCCTTGCATCCAAGCGTCTACGACGTAGTAATAAAACTGTTTGGTCCAGATCAATCCTGCGTAAGCTTGTCTTGCGACGAGTTTTTCATCTTGGCTGAGTTCTTTCGGGATGCAGGCTTGGTAGTACTCGTCGGCTTCTTTTTTGCGGATTTCGAAGATCTCATCGAATCGCTCGTCGATGGTCGCCAGGGGTTGGTAGTCTTGAGGGGTTTTGTCGCCTACCAGGGGGACGCTTGTGGACTTGGAGTTTTCGCCGAGGCCTGTCAGACGGCATCGCAATACGGTTGGCCGATTCGGATGGACGATGACCATGAAGTGAGCGCCGCACTTGGTTCCGAAGGGTTTCGGATTGACTTTGCTTTTGTCCCCTTGAACGATGTAGTCGTGAAAAGCGTCTTTGAAATGGCTCCCGGCCGACAAGGCTCCTGGGTGCCTTGAGGTGTTCGTCTCGTTCTCGGTGAAGAGCCATTCGGGACTCTCGAGATCGAGTTCGTTCTGAACGCGAAATTCGAGGTGACCGAGGGTTTCGTGATCGCAAATCACCACGCCTGCCGGTTCGTTCTCCGGATAGATCAGCCGCATGCGGGGCTTGGCAGCGCATCCATCATGGGTGCATCCCCAAACCCAAGAATTGTGAAACCAAAGTTGTGGAAGTAGATGGATCACCGCGGGTCTTGTCCCGCGATTATGGACCGTCAGTCGGATCAAAATATCGTCGGGGTTTTCCTTGGCATACTCGATCTGACAATCGAAGTAACCGTTTTCGTCGAAGGCCCCCGAGTCGGCCAATTCGAACTCAGGTTCCAAACGAGACCTCGTTCGGTTGACATCCGTGAGACGTTCGTAAGGAAATCGCGATTGAGGGTACTTGTAGACCCCTTTAGCGTACGAACATGTGGGAGTCGCATCGACGTAATAGTAAGACTCCTTGACGTCTTCGCCGTGGTTTCCCTCGGGTCCAGAAAGTCCGTAAAGCCGTTCTTTGAGGATAGGATCGCGGGTGTTCCACAGGGCAAACGAAAAGCACAACCGACCTTGTCGATCGCAGATCCCCAAGAGTCCGTCTTCCCCCCAACGGTATGCTCGCGACCGAGCGTGATCGTGAGGAAGGAAAAACCAGGCTTCTTGATTGTCCGAGTAGTCTTCGCGAACCGTGCCCCATTGGCGTTCTGAGAGATAGGTACCCCAGCGTTGCCAATTGGCTTGGCGTTCGCTCGATTGCTCAAGCCTTGCATGCTCGGCGGTCTGATCGTGGTAGTTCGATGGGCTCATAGCGATCGTTGATTTCTTTCGGAGTCCAAATAGTAATCGAGGTGGGCGAGCTTGCTAGCGGCCGCTTGGTCCAAGATGATCGTCGCATTGGGATGGAATTGCAGAATGGAGGCCGGGACCATCGCTGTGACGGGACCTTCGACGGTATCGCGGATGGTTTGGGCTTTGTGCAAACCGGTGGCTAGGAGCAGGATCGCTCGGGCATTCATGATCGTACCGAGTCCCATGGTGATCGCCATTCGGGGGACATGCTCGAGCGACTCGAAGAACCTTGCGTTGTCCTGTCGGGTTTTCGCAGTCAGGGTCTTGACACGGGTGGCCGAGGACAAAGACGAGCCTAGTTCGTTGAAGCCGATATGGCCTTCGGTTCCGATGCCGAGGATCTGTAGATCGATCCCCCCAGACTGGTTGATCGCGATTTCATAGGCCTCGGCGCTTGCGGGTAAGTCCGAGCAGTCCGTTTTGGGGATGTGGGTGTTTTGCGGCAAAAAATCGACATGCTTGAAGAGATTCTCCTGCATGAAATAGTGGTAGCTTCGGACATCGTCAGGAGTTAGGCCGCAATATTCATCGAGGTTGAATGAGACGGCATTGCGGAACGAAATCTCTCCGGCACGATAACGTTCGATCCACTTCTCGTAGAGTCCCAACGGCGTACTGCCTGTAGCCAACCCCAAGACGATCGGTTCGACCTTTTGGCCCGATCTCGAGCAAGCCAACCCTAAATATTCAATCGATTCCTGGGCAGCCGCTTGAGCGACCTGTTCGGGGGATTGGCAAACGACAATTCGCACGGGTTCCTCAACAAAGTTCAGGGGCTAGTGACGGGCTAGAGGGTTTGGATTCCATGTGGATTTTCCATGGGACCTAAACCAAGCCTAGGTCACCGGAAGCCGCGATCATTCTAGATCAATTTGAGTTTCAGAAACAGAATGCAAGAATTCTTTTCCCTCGGAAGGAGCTTATTGGAACCGATGCCTACCAAGGAACCCCTTTTTTGCGTTAGACTAAGCGAAGTTCTCAGGTCGCCTAAGGCAGGTGACCGCCCCTCCTTCCTGACCCTCTTCGACCGCTTGGTGCCTCTATGCGTCGTCTTTATCGATCCGATCTTTTGCCCCACTCTCACAGTATGCAGTCGCTCAGTATTCAGTCCCTCAGTATCCAATCGCTCAGTACCCATTCGCAACGGGTCCTAGGCTCTGTGACTCGATTGGCCCTGGTCCTACCCGCTTTGATCCCTGGGGTTGGACTCGAGCGAGCGTCGGCTCAGGAGTCGGCCCGTAAGGTCTACAGCCAAGCAGTCATCGCGGCACCGATCCAAGGGCGCTCAGCGACGGCAGTCAACTCCCAAACCCCAAGCGGTTCGCTCAAAGAAAGAATGCTCAAGGAGGGAGGCAAGCCAAGTTGGATTTGGGGTGAAAACTCCGACACTCGCTATGTGATCCGGAAGTCCTTTGATGTTTCGAGCAAGACTCAGGCGTGGCTGGCCGCCTCGGCCGACAACGCCATGGCCATTTCGCTCAACGGTAAATCGCTAGGGAAAAGCGATTCCTGGGAAGAAGGACTCAAGGTCGACGCAAGCGCCGCGTTGGTCGTAGGCAAAAACGAGTTGGTCTTCGAAGTGTCCAACGCCGGTGGCATCGCCGCTTTGGTCGCAAAGCTCGCATGGGTCGATTCGGATGGAAAAATTCAAACGCTTCTTAGCGATGGGACTTGGCAGGTTTCCCCGAAGGACAATCCGAGCCAGATGCAAGGGGCTAAAGTGATCGCCAAGTACGGCGAGGGACCTTGGGGGGAAGTTCTCGATGGTCAATCCAACGGAGGCTCTAGCGAATTTTCTGTTCCACCGGGCTTCGTGATCGACCAGCTATTTCGGGTCCCCAAAGACGAACTCGGATCGTGGGTCTGTATTACGAGCGATCCGAAAGGGAGATTGATCGTCAGCGATCAAGACAACAAAGGACTCTTCAGGGTAACCCCTGCTAAGCCCGGTAGCCAAGAGGAGACCACCGTCGAGCGGATCCCCCTGAATATCTCGTCGGCACAAGGATTGCTCTACGCCTTCGACAGTCTTTATGTCTGTGTCAACGGCGGTATCGGCAGCGGTCTGTATCGTCTCAAAGACACCGATGGAGATGACCAGTACGACGAGATCAAAAAGCTCAAGGATCTCCGAGGGGGAGGAGAGCACGGACCCCACGCGCTGCGTCTTTCACCCGATGGCAAGTCGATTTACGTCTGCTGTGGCAATCACACGCAACCCCCGATGGACCGGAAAACCAACGCCCCGGTCCAAACCATGGGCGGGGCTCGCAACGAACAAATCCAAGCGACCTTGCCCGAGGGATACAGCAGTCGGCTCGCGCCGAATTGGGACGAGGATCTGCTTTTGCCAAGGCAATGGGATGCCAACGGTCACGCTGCGGGAATCGTCGCTCCGGGAGGTTGGATCGCCAAAACAGATCCCGAAGGCAAAGCTTGGGAAATGTTCAGCGTCGGGTATCGAAACCAATACGACTTCGATTTCGACTCGGCCGGTGAAATGTTCGTCTACGATGCCGACATGGAATGGGATATGGGGACCCCATGGTATCGCCCAACCCGCGTCGTGCACGCCACTAGCGGTAGCGAATTCGGGTGGCGCTCCGGCACGGGCAAGTGGCCCGAATACTACGTCGATAGCTTGCCCGCACTGGTCAATATCGGCCCGGGCTCTCCAGTGGGTGTCGAGTTCGGAACGGGTGCGAAGTTTCCAGCCAAATACCAGCGCGCGCTCTACATTTGCGATTGGACGTTCGGAACGATGTATTCGATCCACCCTGAGCCCAACGGTGCAAGCTACTCGGCCACCAAAGAAGAGTTCCTCTCGCGGACCCCGTTGCCTCTGACCGATGTGACGATCGGAATCGATGGCCATATGTACTTTACCGCTGGTGGCCGGGGCACCCAGTCGGAGCTTTTCCGAGTCCGTTACGTCGGCTCTGAGTCGACTGCACCGGCTCCGATTCCTGCCCCCAACGAAGCGACCGCACAGCGCCGAGCGATCGAGCTTCTGCATAACCAAGACGACAAAGATGACGCGACGGTCGCGAGTTTGGTCAAGCAACTTGCAAGCACTGACCGCCACGTTCGCTATGCAGCGCGTGTGGCTCTCGAACGCGTTGCGACCTCGCGTTGGGCCCCGTTGGTGCTCAAAAGCAACGATGCCAACACGGTGATCACCGGCGTTGCAGGTCTGGCCCGCGCCGGCAGCTCGGAACTCAAAGAACCTTTGCTCATGCAATTGGGTACGCTCCAGTTATCGGCACTTTCGGTCCAGCAAAGGCTCGAACTCGTTCGTGCCGTGCAACTGGTCTTGATTCGACTCGGCCAAGTCGACGAGTCCCTACGCGATTCCTTGCTCGGTGCGATCGAGCCACTTTTTCCGTCCGGCGATGACATGATGGATAGGGAGTTGGTGATCTTGCTGACCTATCTGCAATCTCCCACCCTCGGTAAAAAGGCGTTGCCTTTGCTCGCCAAAGAACGGAAGAAGACCGATGCCGACTTTGCCGAAATCCTCCAAAGGAACAAAGGGTATGGAGGACCTATCGCTGCGATGCTCCAAAACCAACCCGATCTCCAGCAATTCCATTTGGCGTTCTCGATGCGGAATCTCAAAGAGGGATGGAGTGTCGATCAAAGGAAGGAATACTTCCAATGGTTTGAAAAAGCACAGCGATGGCAGGGTGGCAATAGCTACGAGAAATTCCTGATCAACGCTGCGAACGATGCCTACGCGTTATCGAGCGATCAAGAGCGATTCGTCCTAGAGGCCTTAGGAGTTCGGAAACCCGCGTCGTTACCCAAGACCCTGCCTGAGCCCAAAGGACCAGGGAAAGCCTACACGACCGAGGGGTTGGCCCAACTGGCCTCCGAGCGCATGAAGAGCCGAAACTTCGAGAACGGCAAGAAGATGTACGCTGCTGCCCGCTGTGTGATCTGTCACCGTTTCGGAGGAGACGGCGGGGCTACCGGGCCTGACCTGACCCAAGCCGCTGGACGATTTGCAGTCAACGACCTGATCGATGCGGTCATTCGGCCCAGCCAAGTCATCTCGGACCAATACAAAACCATGGTCTTGCAGATGGAAGACGGCACGGTTCACACCGGTCGGATTGTCAACGAAGTGGCTGGCAAGGTGACGATGGTGGTCAATCCAGAGGATGCGACCAAAACCGTCACGGTCGATCGCGAAGATGTCGAGCAGGAGAAAACCTCAGCGATTTCCCTTATGCCCGCCGAGCTGATGGATAAACTCAACGAAGACGAAGCCCTCGATCTGATCGCCTATCTGCTTTCGCGAGGCAATCCCAATGCCCCGATGTTTCAGTCCAAGTGATCTGCTACAGGCCGAGACTCAATCAGCATCCCGATAGGAAAGTATGGAAGCTATGACGGATAAAACTGGATTTCGAGTGCTCCTGCACAAGGAGCAACTCGTTTTCTCCTCAGCGCATTTCATCACCTTTGCCGGCGATATCTGCGAGTGCTTGCACGGACATAATTACGGACTCCGAGCCGAGGTCTCTGGCCGTCTCGACGAGAATCGCTACGTGATCGATTTCATCGCATTTCGAGATTCGCTCGCCGAACTCGTCAAGCAACTGGATCATCATATGCTCGTCGCGATGCACCACCCCATGATCCACGTCGAAGTCCAGGAGACCGAGGTTGTGTTGCGATTCAAGCAAAAGCGCTGGGTCTTGCCCAAGGAAGACTGCATGCTTTTGCCGATCGTCAATACCACCGCCGAGGAGATCGCCGGGTGGATCGCAGGTCAAATCCGCACCAAACTCTACCCGAAGATCGGCGATCGGTTGGATTGGATCGAAATAGGCGTCGATGAAAATAATGGGCAGTGGGGCTATTGCCGACTGCCATGGACCGAAGATCGGTAGTTGCACAGCATGGTGGCCGTCGAGCAGTATCTTAAGCCCGAACTAGCCTCGCAGATCAAGCGATTGGATCTCCGTGCGCAGTTGGTCGTCAAGGGATTTCTCCAAGGCTTGCACGCGAGTCCTTTCCATGGGTTTTCCGTCGAGTTCAGTGAACATCGTCGATATTCCCATGGGGATGACCCCAAGGACATCGATTGGCTGGCCTATGCTAAAACCGATCGTTATTACGTCAAGAAATTCGAGTCGGAAACCAATCTGACCGGTTACATCATGATGGATACGAGCCGCTCGATGGCTTATACCTATCGTCAGCAACTGACCAAAATCGATTACTGCATTTGTCTTGCTGCCGCGCTGTCCTACCTCATGCTCATGCAGCAAGACCCCATCGGATTGGTCACCTTCGACCAGAAGATCAAAGCGAGCATTCAACCCAAATCTAGGCGAAGTCAATTCGCATCGATTCTCAGCCTGTTGATCAAGCTCAAGACCGGGGGCAAGACCGAGTTAAGCGGACCGATTCGCCAGATGATGTCCATGCTCAACCACCGCTCGCTGATCATGATCATGAGCGATTTGTTGACCGACTCGGAATCCTCGATCGACGCGGTTCGCATGCTCAAGCATGCGGGCCATGATGTGATCGTTTTCCATGTGCTCGATGAAGCCGAAGTCTACTTCCCTTTCCAGGGGCTCGTCGAACTGAGGGATCCAGAGACCGACGAACAGATACCGGTCAACGCCGATGACATCGGAGAGGAATACCGCGAGAATGTGCGGAAATTTCGAGAGGAGATGAAGACGAGTTTCAGTCGATCGAGGATCGACTACGTGCCGCTCGATACGAGCGTGCCCTACGACAAAGCGTTGATGGAGTATTTGATCAGTCGAAGGAATCGATTCTAGAGGGGCCTGCCCAAACCGATGAGTTTCCTTCATATCTCTTTGATGCTCGGTTCGCTAGCGGCCCTCGCGCCGATCCTATTCCATATGCTTGGGCGAAGGCAGCCCAAGACGCTTGAGTTCCCTGCGATTCGTTTCGTTAAGAAAACAGCCGTCGAAGCCCAGCGTGGATGGTCGGTCAAACGCTGGATCTTGCTCGCCTTGCGAGTCCTCATGATGCTCATGCTCGCGGCTGCTTTGGCTGCCCCGAGGGTCGCCAGTGGACTCTTCGCCAATAGCCTTTTGGCAGGACTCCTGGGGATCCTTGCACTGCTCAGTTCGTTCGCAGCGATTGTTCTCTGGGGGCGAAGAAGCGGGTTTGCTGCCCTATCCATCCCGCTGCTTGTGGCTCTGGGACTTTGGATCGCAGCCGGTTACTACGGTTTAGCGGTGCTACGCCGCTCGAGCGATTCGCCCCTTGTCAATCAACAAGGTCCACTGTGCGCTGCGATCGTGGTCGATACCTCACCGACGATGGGCTATAAATACCTCAACCACACCAGACTCGAGGATGCCAAAGAGATGGCGAGTTGGTTGATGGACCGTTTTCCGATCGGGAGCGAAATAGCAATCATTGGCAACGACGCAGCCGCCCGGGTCAATCAAGACCGACTGTCGGCCGAACGTCAGCTCGATCGAATCGCGGTCGAAGGGAAGGCTTGCAATTTGATCGATCGTATTACGATCGGAATCGAAACGGTTCGAAAAAGCAAGCTCGATCGTCGCGAGGTTTATGTCTTATCCGACATGCGAAAGAATTCCTGGTCCAGTGCTGCACAAGCCGATCTTCTGCCGCTCATTACCGGGACGCGTCCGGATCAGGAGCCAAGCCAACAGGTCGCTACGGCCGAAAAACCTCCACGAGTCCTCCTGCAGATCATCGACTTGGGAGTACCACAGCAGGAGATACGCAATTGGTCGCTTGAGAACCTACGGATCTCGGCCGAGAGTGTCGTGCCCGGAGGCAGTGTCACCCTTCAGGCCGACCTTAGGGCACTCGAAGGAGATACCAAGGAGCAACTGATGGTCGAGCTTGCTGCCGAGCCTTTGGAAAAGAAGACGACCGTAGCACGCGATGGTCAATGGTCGATCCCCGAAGTCAAGCTCTTGGATCGCCAAGTGGTCCAGTCCAACGACCAGGGGTTGGCGAGCTTGCAGATTCCTTGGAAGGATTTATCCGAGGGGACCAATCATGCGGTTTTGCGGTTAGCCAGACCTGATCCCTTGGAGATCGACAATGTTTATCACGTGACAATCGAAGCCCGCGAGCAGGGCAAATCGGTGGTTTTATGCGACGACAAAACCGACGCGCAACTCGTCTCGCTGATGCTCGATCCATCGGTGAGCCAACAGCGCTCGGGTAGCACCGAAGCGGCCAATGGTACCGGTACCGAGCCGGCAAGCGGCAATGAACGGGCAAACAGCGTTGAGGTCGAACCCAGGGGGCGAATCGGTCAGATCGATCTCTCAAAGTACGCCAACGTGGTTTTATTCAATCCTACGGAATTGAACGCCGACGAGGCCGATAAGCTGGCCGGTTGGGTCCGCAATGGAGGTGGGTTGCTCGTGGTGCTCGGACCGGCCGCGATGGGAACCCAGGGCCCGCAAGCGATCGGTACACCGATTGCGCCCGGGAGCACTCTATTGGAAAAAGCAGAGCCGGGTGGGTTGCCTAGTCTCTTGCCTGGGAAAATTCGAGGAATCACCAAGGGGGGCTTGGACGCTTCGGTCACGGCGCTTCGGCCGACATTGACGAATCATCCGATCTGGGGCATCTTCGAGCGACCACCCGAAGAGATACCTTGGGTGAACTATCCGGTGTATCAGCATTGGAACTTAGTCGATTTGGATCCTGCTGCATCGGTGATCGCAAGTTACACCCAATCTGAGTTACCGATGATGGTGGAGTCCATGCGAGGTTCCGGCCGGATCATCGTTATGACTCTACCGTATCCAGAACCAGTCTCGGTGGCTAGCAAAGCCCCCTGGAGCGAGCTTTTTACGACCAGCTCCGATGCTTGGCCTGGTTTTGCATTGTTCCTTGGGACCGTCCGGTATCTAGCCACGCAGAACAAGCATCCTTTGAATTACGACGTTGGAGCCACAGCGGTTTTGGGCAACAACACCAAGGAGTTTCCGAGGACCTATGAGCTGCGCCAACCCGGTGGAGATGAGATACGCGTGGAGTCCGAGGACGACTTGATCAGCTATGGCTTTACCCAACAGTCCGGCCATTATCGGCTACGTGGGGTTCGTGCCCGGGGCTTGATGTACCGTGGTTTCAGTGTCAATGTCGACCGAAGAGAAGTTTCACTCGATCCGGTCGATCGCGCGGATTTGGAGAAGGCCATCGGCATCGATAATTTGCTCATCGCCAAGGAGAAGAGCGAAGTCCAAAGCTCGATTGGAGAAGGAAGGTTCGGACGTGATTTATCCCCTTTTCTTTGGGTGATATTGGCGATGATGGTCATGGCTGAGCAGACCATGTCGAGCCGATTTTATTCCAGCAAGCAGCGGGGCAAGGCCTGATGGACTGGAGCTTTTCGCCGGTTTTCGGAAGCTACAGCTTGGTCTCGCTGATCGCAGTTGGGCTTCTGTTTGTTTGGGTATTCGTGATCGATACCCATGGACTTAAGCGGGCACAACGATGGATCTTGCGGCTCTTGCGTTTGATGCTGATCCTCGCGCTTTTGCTGGTGATTCTCAAGCCTGGGGTCAGTTGGACCAAGCAGCGAGAGCCCGAAGGGACCATTGCGGTATTGATGGACAAATCCTCGAGCATGCAACTGAGTGCAGGGGAGGGTAATAAGAGTCGATGGGATCAGCAGATTGAGGTTTGGAGTGGACTGTTTGCAAGTCGAGAGCAGTTGGGAAAGCAGATAAGGTTTGCACCCTTTGCGTACGATTCCCAATTGCAGTCTTTGGGCGAGGTCGAATCGACGGCACAGAGTCCACCGGCTCTGCCTGCGAAGGCCGAAGGGGCCAGCACCGATATCGGGGGTCCCTTGAGCCAAGTCTCGAGCGCAAGCTTTTCGTCTCCTCTGATGGCCGTCATTTGGATGGGAGACGGATCGCAGACTCTCTCGCCGGCCAAGACCGATCCGCAGCAGATCGCCAAGCAATTTGCAAGGCAGGACATTCCCCTTTATCTCATCGGGATCGGCCCGCGTGGGGATAGCGAACAGGCCAGGGATCTTGCCGTCGAGGGGGTACCCGAGCAACTCGATGCGTATACCAAGAATCAGATCTATGTTCGGGGAATGCTCAAGGCGCGCGGGGTGGCCAATCGCGACATCACCATCGCCATGAAGATTGTCGGTAAGGATGGTAAACCCGTTTTGGTCGAACAAACGGTGGTACGACCGACCAAGAGCGATCAAGCCATATCATTCCAGTTGCCGATGCTGGCGCCTGAGGTCGGTTCGTACGAGTTGTGGGTTGAGGCCAAAGCCGTCGACGGGGAATCGGTTTTGGAGAACAATCGGACCACTTCTTACCTCAATGTGCGCGGGGGTGGGGCTAGGGTTTTGTACATTGAGGGCGAACCGCGAACGGAATCGAAATTCATCGCCAATGCGCTTTTGGAGTCACCCGATATGCAGGTCGACCGGTTGTGGATCGCAAGAGAGCCGGTCCAAAAATGGCCCATCGACTTGAGCCAGCGACTTTCCAACGGCGTGTACGATCTGTTCATTTTGGGGGATCTGGATTCCGATGCGATCGGGACTGCGGGGAGTCAATTGATCGCCGAGCAGGTTTTGCGCGGAGCCGGTTTGGTCACACTCGGCGGCTACCATGCTTACGGGGCCGGAGGTTGGAACAATACACCTTTGAACGATTTGCTTCCGATCCAGATGGGAGCAGCGATCCGCCAACCTCGCAATGCACCGATCGACTTGAGGAACCACTATGAGGGAGCAGTTCCGATGGTGCCCGCTGCCGTCGACCGATTGCTTCAGATCGGCGAGCCAGGGAGCAATTTGACCGAGGTATGGGGGGAGCTCAAGCCCTTGACGGGGGCCAATCGTTGGGGTGGTGTCAAGAATGCGCCGGGGGTGAAGGTTTTGGCTATCGGCGGGGCAGGGCAACCCTTGATGGTCACAGGGATCGCTGCGCAAGGCCGAGTCATGAGTTTGGCGTTCGACTCGACGTTTCAGTGGCTCAGGCAGGGCAAGGTCAAGGAGTTCAAACAATTTTGGAGGCAGGTTGCCCTTTGGGGACTTCGCCGCGAGGCGGTCGAAGAGGGGATGCAATTGACGATGAATCGAAGGCGAGTGCTCTTGCAGCAACCTGCCGAGGTGATGATGAACTGGAGTGCGGGCAGCAAAGAGACCCCGATGCCCAAGGAGGTCTCATTGAGGCTATGGAGATTGAATGATCCTCTCGCAGAGGTTCAAGCACCCTTGGAAACACAGATCGGTGAGTATCGACTCAACCCTCGCGACGCGGCGAGCATGCGGTTGGGCTTCGAAGGGGTCAAAGATCCTGGTCGTTACGAGTGGAGAGCCAAGACGGTAGGATCCGAGGGCAAGGAGCTCGAGGCTCGCTTACCGTTCGTCGTGATCGACCAGAGTGTTGAGAGTTTGCAGCCGCTTCCGGATTGGCAGTTGATGGGACAACTGGCCAAGCTCAATGAATCGGCCGGGGGAGTTTTGGTCAGTCCGGACCAAACGGCCGACTTGATCAGTCGACTTCTGGAGCGTCGGCGCCAAGCGACCGAAACGGTGGTTGAGACATTTCAGTTAGGCGATACCACGCTGGACTCTTGGATCGCATTCCTTGCCATCGCCGCGAACTTGGTCATGCAGTGGGGGCTAAGAAAGCGTTGGGGAGTTCCTTGAAGCTTATGGTCGGACCTCATAATCAACCTCAAGCGGGCGGGAGACGGCTATTGCAAAAAATTGAAAAATAAAATCGGCTTTTCTTTGGTTTCGGAAGGAAATCCAGCGTTTTCACGGTCGGAAGCTTTGTGGATTCTTGTTGACTCAGCACCTGAATTCCTTGATAATAATTGCATCGGATGCTCGGGTTGATTGTAGGAGGATCGTTACTGGTTCGGATTTTTACGATCATTGCTTGGGTTTTGTCTAGTTTTGTTGATAGCTCGCCTAGAGCGGGCATAGGTGATACGAGGGTTTGTTTCAGTGACGAATATCTATGTAGGGAATCTCTCTTTCCGAGCTACGGAAGAAGAGGTACGTGAGGCTTTCAGCCGTTTTGGTCAAGTTGCAAAGGTTAGCATTATTACCGACAGGGAAACCGGCCGTTCGCGCGGGTTTGCTTTCGTCGAAATGCCAAGTCCAGACGAAGCTGCGTCGGCGATCGAAGGTTTGAATCAGCAAGAAGTCGCAGGCCGCAGGATTTCCTGCAACGAAGCCCGTCCTAAGGACAATGGTCCTCGCAGCGGTGGCGGCGGTGGTGGATACGGTGGCGGCGGCGGTGGTGGCGGCTACGGTGGTGGCGGCGGTGGCGGCGGCTACGGTGGTGGTGGCGGCGGACGCCGCGATGGTGGTGGCGGTGGTGGTGGCGGAGGCGGCGGTGGACGTCGTCCTTATCGCGATCACTAAGCCGATCGCTTAGTCGATACATAAACACGGAAGCGGGGGCAAATTGCCCCCGCTTTTTTTGTTTCCTATCGCCATAACATAAAGTTACCGCGAACCGCTTCGATCAACGATCGGCATCGCCGCAGTTCAAACAGCCATCGAGTACGAGTACCGTTTCACTGAGTACCGCTTCGCTGAGTACGAGTACGACAAAATCCGATGCGATGACCGAAAGAATCCCACCGCACGAGTGCGAGGAGGAGACTTTACACAAATCAAAAACGACCGATCGAGCACTTCAGCCCCATGCTTTGTTCGTGTTTCTTCTCGTACTCGTACTCAGCAACGCGGTACTCGTACTCGTACTCGATTCGATCTAACATAGCGATTCGGCCCATTGGCCTTCAAGTTCCCGCGAACCTCGTTGATCAACGATCGGCATCGCCGCAGTTCAAACAGCCATCGAGTACGAGTACCGTTTCACTGAGTACCGCACATCATGACTAAGGCCGACTAAAGCCGCGCCAAGGTCTCTATGAGATAGCGATAAAATTTTTGTACGCTACTTATCTGAACGCGTTCATCGGGCGAATGAGCTCCCAGAATGTTGGGGCCGAAGCTGATCATCTCCATGCCAGCATACTTGCTGCCGATGATCCCACACTCCAATCCAGCATGGCATGCCGCAACATGGGCCTTTTCATGAAAGAGCTCCTCGTAAAGCGAGCTCATCATTTTCACAATATTGCTAGTTGGAACAGGTTGCCAGCCAGGATACTCGCCCTCAACAGTGACCCGGCCTCCTAATTGCGAGAGGATCGAGGCAAGTGATTCGCTTAGCGCGTCGCGTTCGGTGTCGACGGAACTACGAGCAAGGCACATGACGGAGATCTCACCGTCCCGCGCGACGACCCGTGCTAGATTGTTGCTGGTTTGGACCAAACCTCCGATGGATGGACTCATTCGGTAGATTCCACTTACCAAGCCAAAAACCGCTGCAAAAAGCGTCTTCTGTACGGAAACAGGAAGCACCGACATCGGCGATGCTTCGTGCGATTCGCAAGCGATCAGCAACAGAGGGTCGGTCAGAGCATTTTCCGCTTGGATCACTGCGCTTAGCTGTTCAAACCATGCCATAAAACCATCAAGATACTGCCTGGGAATATACACAATCGCTGTCGACTCGCGCGGGATCGCATTCCGTAAGCTTCCCCCCTCTAACGACGAAAGCCTCAATCCAAATCGATGACTTGCCCCATCGAGTATGCGATTCATGATCTTATTCGCATTCCCAAACCCAAGATGGATTTCCATCCCGGAATGCCCACCCTTGAGCCCTCGAACAAGAAGCTTCTTACCTACATACGATGCGTCCAGCGACTGTGCTTGATAGCTCGATACGGAGGTGACATCCGCACCACCGGCGCACCCAATCGTCAGTTCGTTATCCTGTTCGGTGTCCAGATTCAGCAGAACACGCCCCTTCAACCACGAAGGATCCAAGGACTTCGCTCCGGTCATGCCCGTTTCTTCATCCACCGTGAAGATACATTCCAACGCCGGATGGGTCAGATCGTTGGATTCCAGCACGGCAAAAATCGACGCAACACCGATCCCGTTATCCGCTCCGAGCGTTGTTCCCTGGGCTCGGACCCAGTCGCCATCCAATCGCATTTCGATCCCATGGTTATCGAAATCAAATTCGGAATCAGAATTTTTTTGCCAAACCATATCGATGTGGGACTGAAGCACCACGGTCGGGCGATCTTCGAATCCATGAGAGGCAGGTTTGCGAATCAGAACGTTGCCAATCGAATCGACTTCAGTCTCCAACCCCATCCTCCGCCCACGCTCGGCAACGAACCGTGTCACAGCGGCTTCTTTCTTTGACCCGCGTGGGACCGCATTCAGGTCGGCAAAGGCGTTCCATAACAGAGTCGGCTCAAGCTTTCGAATCGTCTCATGATGTGACATGACCGGAAACTTTCGTTTTTGATGAAGTGAGATTGGCTTGGTAAAAGGTCGATTCACGCGCAGATGGCTGGGCGATTCTCATCGCTTGTTATTGTCTGCCAGGCCCACGATTTCGCAACTACCAAGAGGGGAAAAAGGAAATTCCCCGGACCGTCTACTGCGGGTTGTTCTATTGCATGGGCATGTGTCCCAATTTGAATGCTGTCGCTTTGCAGTCGACTGACAGCGTCGGTGATGGCAGCAAACAGGGAGTTGAAGGCTGCACCGGGATTCGCTACGCTGATGATCGGGGTTCCGTCCGAACCCGCGCAAGAGACCTTGAGTTTTTTCTTGCGGGCATGAGTTCCATGAAGAGATCTCCATTTGGGCGTTTCACCGAGAAGCCACGAAGCACATTTCGCAATGACTCCAATCTATTACACGCAACTCGAGAGCCCAGTGGGAGATTTGCTTTTGACTCTTGAGGACGAGCAACTTACGAACATTTGCATGACCAATCAAGAGCGAACGGTAAAGGTACAACCCGATTGGGTTCAAAGCGATCGGCACTTTCGAACGGTTGCACGGCAGCTCGAGGATTACTTTCGAGGCAAACGACGGACATTCGATATTCCTTTAAGGCCCCTAGGCACCGACTTTCAAATGGCGGTTTGGCAACAGCTTTCGAAGATACCCTATGGCGAAACAGCCACCTATGGTGACATTGCAAAACGCATCGACAACCCCAAGGCCGTTCGTGCAGTTGGGTTAGCAAACGGACGAAACCCATTACCTATTGTCATTCCTTGTCACCGAGTCATCGGGTCCAACGGGCAGCTAACGGGCTTCGGCGGTGGACTGAAAAACAAAGCCCTCTTACTCCAGATCGAGCGGTCTTTATGAAGCATGTCTCCTTCTTTCAATTCAACCTCGGGGATTCCGTGTGATCAGGAATCCTCTGGCCAAGAACAGCCTGCCCGGCTGCCAAGCGTAGCCATCGGCTGCCAAGCGTAGCCATCCGCTGCCAAGCGGTGGACAGCGGCGCGAGAAAACCTCCACCGTCTGGCGACAGGTGGCTACGTGCCACTTGAGTTCGCCGAAGGCGCCATTTCGTTTAACCCGCAGCCAACGGCGAGGAACTTAACTAAGCCCGCCAGGAAGCTGCGTTTGGGCACCAGCAGGCTAGTGATTGCACCATGTTTCGCCACCGGACGGCTTGCGCCGTTCCGCTGAAAACGCGGTGACCGTCCCCAGAGTTGCTGGCGAATCGTAGCCATCCGCTACCAAGCGGTGGACAGCGGCGCGAGAAAACCTCCACCGTCTGGCGACAGGTGGCTACGATTGCGCGGTAGCCATCCGCGCGACGGCTAGTTGCTTAGCCAATCCAAGCTTCCTGTGTACTTCTTTACCCCATCGAGATCCAACTTTATGCCTAGTCCTGGTGTATCAGGAATCGCTAAATAACCCTGAGGGTCGATCCGCCAAGGATCTTGCACAATCGCATCGATAAATGGCGAGCCAGTCAGATACTCGACAAACCGAGTGTTGGGTATCGCAGATGCCAAGTGCAAATCGGCTGCTAATCCCACGGCGGTATTCCAGCCATGCGGCACAAACTCGACTCCGAAATCCTGGGCCATCCAAGCAATCCGACGCTCTTCGCTCAAGCCCCCTACCTTGGTCACATCAGGTTGGATGATATCGAATGCTCCCCGAGAGAGCCAAGGCAAGAAACTTTGCCTGCGAGTCAGAACCTCACCACCGGAGATGGGGACCGGGGAATGCTCTCGGAGTTTCACAAAGTCGTCCAAAGCATCTGGACTCAGCGCTTCTTCAAACCAAACCACATCGTATTGCTTGAGCATGTGGGCCGTTTGAATAGCCCACTTGTAGCCGCGTGACCAATAAGCGTCTGAGCCACCCGCATCGACCATCAATTGGCAGTCTTCCCCGATCGCATCACGCGCGGCAGCGACGATCGCTTCATCGGTCTTGGAGTCCTTGCGCCCAAAGGGTCCCCAGCCGATCTTGAAGGCCCTGAAACCCTGTGACTTAACAGCAAGCAAATTCTCTTTCATCTGGGCAGGTTGCTGCATGAGCAACGAAGCGTAAGGCTGCACGCGGTCGATGTACCGGCCTCCTAGAAGCCGACCGACCGGCTGGCCGGTCGCTTGGCCTAGCAAGTCCCAAAGCGCGATGTCGATGCCGCTGATCGCGTGCGTGATCGAACCGCCTCGACCTAACCAAAACATGTGCTGATGCAATTTCTCGCTCACACGCTCGGGCTCCAAGGCGTTCTCCCCTTGGGTCAAGGGTTGCAACACATCCAAAGAGGCTTGGACCAACCGTTCGTTGGTAAAGACACTTCCTAGTCCGATATGCCCCGTGTCGGTATGCACTGCCAATAGAGTATGGACGCAGTCCTCGGGCTTGAGCTCGTTGCTCCATCCACCCTCGGGTGTGGCCCCTCGCAATCCGGCACAAGTGATCTTGCGGATCTTCATAAGTAATCCTGTGATGATGAAAGTACCGAAGCGTTCTACCTGCGAAATATTTCGACCGTCGGTCGATAATCCTTGATCGGTTCCAACGGAAAAATCGGCCGTTGGCAGCGCCGATGTCCAAGCCCTCGGATATTGGCGCTCGATGAGCCTGGAGCATCGATCAAAAGCATCTCTGAGCACCAAGCCGCATACATATGAGGTTGGCAATGCGGGGATTTGACCACGACCGCATCGAACTGCTTAGGGTTCTGGCCGTTGGCGAAAAAATAAGACCGATCGTAGAGGTTCACCCCTCGGCTCCCGACGACCAGAGTCATGGGCTGCGACTCCAGGACGGCTGTGGGTCCGGAATCCCATGCCTCGCCAAAAGACTCGCTGCGGAACGCCCCATCGCTCAAATGCCTTACGCGGCAACGAAGTTCGATCGGTTCAAAACGCTTCGGGTCGAGCGTTCCACCTAAAGCTACGGTGATCTCCTTGCCAATTCCGGCGGCGAAGGCCGACTCGACGGCCGGTCGATCGACGATTGGGATCAAGCTTCGTCCTGTGTATCCACATTCCAGGAGCGCTTTGAGGATCGCATTGCTGTCGCCCGAAGCCCCTGAACTTGTCGCGTCGGCAGCGTCGACCAATGCGACGGTACCGACAAGTCCGCGTTGCTGGTCCTTGCCGATCTGAACCATCCTTTGCTGCAACTCCAAGAGTGAGATCAAGGGCACCTGCATGCGTTCATGATGCTCCCAAAATCGATTGGCGATATCCAGTGCAAGTTGACTTGCAAGTTCCGGATCGTCGTTGGTCGTCACGAAGCTGTAGGAGCCAAGCTCTGGGACATCGGTGAAGGGATTGCCGATGAATACCCCAGCCGACAATCCAGGAGGCTCACTCTCGGTTTGCTTGGCCATGTCGATGCATTGACCGTACAGCCCCGTTTCAGTGATCAACTCATCGCCTCGCACCAGAGCCGGTATGAAAACCCGGGCCGTAACAGGAATCACTTTCCGGTCGATCACATCGATGAGCAACCGCGCCGCTCTCGCACCGGTCTGATAGAAATCGACATGGGGATAGGTGTGATAAGCGACAATCGCATCGGCATGCTGGAACATTTTACGTGTGGCGATCCCGTGGAGATCCAACGAGACGACCAGGGGTATCCGCTCACCGACTATTTTCCGGGTCTGTTCGAGCAAGTAACCCTCGGGATCCAACTCCTGTTCCGAACACATCGCTCCATGCATGCAGAAGTAGATCCCGTCGATCGGCCCACTTGCAAATCCTTGGCGAATCCCCTCGAGGAAATCCTTGGACAGCATCTCCCAGTCACTCTGCGCTAGTGTCCCGCCGGATGTGATAAAGAACGCGCTGTAGGTCGGAACCAAATCGATTCGCGGATCGGATTCCAGGACACTCAGCGCGCCGCCGATCTCGTTGCGAATCGTCCTGTGATAATCGAGGATTTGGTTTCCACGCCGAACGCCAAAATCTCCAATTCGGCTTAGGTTCGGATTGAATGTGGAGACCTCTTGTTTGCACTCAGCGACCAGCACTCGTCGACGCATTTGCATCTTGATCCTTAGGCAATGTAAAGATAATCGCCAGAGCCAAAAGAACCGCCGCTAACGCGTAGGCGATACCTGCTACCCCCAGCATCCCAGGAAGACCATAACTCTTTTTCCAAGTTCCCACCATCAATGGTGCAAATCCCGACAAAGCCGCTCCAAAAAAATTCAGAATACCGACAGCAAGCCCACGCCGAGAAGAACCTACGACCTCGAAGGCCGCAGGGAAGATATTACCGATCATCCAGCCACTGAAGAACCCATAAGCGACCAAAATGAACTTGAGCAAGTCGAGGTTCTCCACCTGTCCGATCGCAACGAGTAAGGGAGCACAACAACCGACGCTTGCAAGCAAGACCGTCATCCGTGCGGACCGGTACTTTTTGCGAAAACGATCGGCAATGTAGCCACCGGCGAAGAGCCCGAAGATGGTTGCCAACTGCAAGTAGGCAGTGGAAATCCAGGCCGCTTGGGCTGTGCTCAGCTCGAATTTCTCCTCGATGTAGTTCGCAAGCCAACTGTAGATCATCCACAATCCGAAGACGAACAAGGGGAACGCCGCACAGAGGATGCGAAAAGTAGGTACTTGAAAAATCGAGAGAAGGCTCGGCCGAGAATTTGTTTCGAAGGAAGCTAAATCCGAGCGAAGATCTTCAGCGGTTTCATCCCGGTCGGCTCCGATCGGCAAGCGCGATAGATACCATGCAAAAGGGGCCGCGTAAGCCAATCCGCAGAGTCCAAGGAGGATAAAGGCCATGCGCCAATGGCCCTGTTGGGCCATCCATCCTCCGAAGGATGCGCCGGCAATCACCCCTGCGATCTGGGCTGTGGTCAAACTGGCCACGGCCCGAGACCGCCACTTGGGGGCCGTGCTGTTGGTGGTCATGGAAATCGCCGCTGGCATGAATAGGGCTTCAGAGACCCCCATCGCTGCGCGCATCGCCAAGAGCATGGAAGCAGAGACCGACAATCCGGTTGCAATCGTCACCAAGCTCCAGACAATCAGACTGCCGATGATGAGCATTTTCTTGGAGAAACGGTCTGCGAGGAAACCGGCGATCGGGCAACCGATCCCATAGACCCAAAGAAACAGCGCGCCGGTCAAACCCAACTGGGTTTCGCTCATCGAAAGATCTGTTTTGAGGACTTTGAACATCGCAAAGACCGCTTGGCGATCGCAGTAATTCAGAAAATAGGCGACCCACATCCAAGCGACCAAGAAGGCCGTCGATGCAGCGGTGTTTTCTTCGGAGTCGTGCTCTCTCACATTTTGCTCCTGGGTGGCAAGTAGCGATTTGCCAACTCTCGAAACTCTAGCAGTTGGCGATCGACCCAAGCGTCGTCCTTGCCCAATTCGCGAGCCAAAATGGTCGCGATTCTCGGGGCCACCTCGATCGCATCGCGAGCTCGCAGGAACAGCAATCGGTCGCGACGTGCTAGGACATCCTCAAGCGTCCTTGCCATTTGATAACGAGCAGCCCAAACAACATCGACCGGTTTGAGCCCATAGCCCTCGAGCAACGGTATTCCTAAGGCCGGGTTCTGCGCGACCCATTGCGACTTGGCCTGGGCGTCTGACCCATGCAATAAAAGATCCTTGGTGATGCATGGACTCTGAGGCAACTTGGCCGAGAGAATTGCTCGGTCGACGGCGTCCTGTGCCATTTTTCGAGCGGTTGTCCATTTGCCACCGGTGATCGTGAGCAACCCCGATTTGGAAATCTCGATGGTATGGTCTCGCGAAAGTTTCGAAGTGGACTTAGAAACCGATTTGGCTTTCACCAGTGGACGAATACCGACAAAGACGCTGAGGATATCGTTGTGTGTTGGTTTTTTCGAAAGGTATCTTCCGGAGGTTTCGAGCAAAAACTCGATTTCCCCTTCGGTTGCAATTGGTTCGAGCACCGACTTGGGAATCGCCGTGTCGGTCGTGCCGATCAGGGTGTGGTTGTGCCATGGGATCAAAAAGATCACTCGTCCGTCGCTGGTCTTCGGGACGATCACCGCCGCATTACCCGGCAGGAAACTCTTCTCTAGGACGATGTGGACCCCTTGGCTCGGCGCGATGATCGGCTCGAGGGTAGGTTCGTCAGCCCTGCGGAGTTCATCGCAAAACGGGCCCGTGGCGTTGATCACGCACCTGGCTTGGATATCGATTTGGGCTTCAGGAGATTGGTCCGACTCAGGCGATTCGAGGTCGATGGTGCGAAGACCGGTTACATTCCCAGTCGAGTCCTTGAGTAAGCCTTGAGCCTGGACATAGTTGCAAACCACAGCGCCATGTTCGGCAGCGGTCAGAACGATGTCGATGAGCAGTTGCGCATCATCGAATTGACCATCCGAATAGAGGACCCCGTAGCGGGCCATTTCAGGGGCGATCGTCGGTACATAGTTCTTGCATTCTTGGGCACTGAGTCGCTTCGCTTTGGCAAAGCCGCTTTTGCCCGCGAGCCAGTCGTAGAGGATAAAGCCCATGGAGTACCAGATTTTTTCCAGCCAGGATTTGCAGGGGACCAGGAAGGCCATTTCGTGGACGACATGGGGTGCGTTTTTTCGCAGCAAAGTCCGCTCGTGCAAAGCGTCACGCACGAGGTTGATGTTGCCTTGGGCCAGGTACCTCACGCCACCATGGACCAATTTTGTCGATCGGCTCGAGGTTCCTTTTCCGAAATCGCTTTGGTCGATCAATACGACGGACAACCCACGAGAAGCCGCATCTAGAGCGATGCTCGCGCCGGTGGCACCGGCACCGACGACGACCAAGTCCCATACGGCTTGGGATTGGAGCCTTGCGATGTTTGCAGTTCGATCGAGTGGCATGATTGGGATTGGCCGGATTGGATACTCGGGAGGGCAGTTTCGGATGAGACTTTAGGGGAGGGGACCTTAGGGATGATCGGCCCATTGACGGGATCGGTCGAGGGCTTCGACCCATCGTTCGCGTCGCGAGGCTGCCTCCTGAGGTTTCATGGTCGGTTCGAATCGTCGGTCGGCTTGCCAGATGCGTTCGATTTCCGAGTCATTTTTCCAGAAACCCGTCGCGAGTCCGGCTAGGTAAGCAGCACCGAGGCTGGTCGTTTCGATGATTTTAGGGCGAACGACAGGGCATTGCATGACGTCGGCTTGGAATTGCATCAGGAGATTGTTGGCGCTGGCACCTCCATCGACCCGCAATTCGGTCAGTGGATTGCCGGAGTCTTTTTCCATGGCGGTCAAAACGTCAGCGACTTGGAAGGCGATCCCCTCGAGCGCAGCGCGGGCAAGGTGGGCCGCGGTGGTCCCTCGGGTGATCCCGACGATTGTGCCGCGAGCATAAGCGTCCCAGTGGGGAGCCCCCAGACCGGCGAAGGCTGGAACCAAATAAACGCCATCGCTGTCGACGACTTGACTTGCCAGGGTCTCGACCTCGGAGGCTTTTTTGATGATGCCCAATCCATCGCGCAACCATTGCACCGCCGCACCTGCGATAAAGACGCTTCCTTCAAGGACATAGCATTGCTGGTCGGGTCGCGACCAACCGACGCTTGCAAGCAGGCGTTGTTTCGAAGAAACCGGTTTGGAGCCGACATTCATCAGCATGAAGCAACCGGTTCCGTAGGTGTTTTTTGCCATGCCGACCTGAGTGCAGTTCTGGCCGAACAAGGCCGCTTGTTGATCTCCGGCGATGCCTGCGATCGGAATCGAGGCACCGAAGAGCTCGGTATCGGTTTCCGCGTAGAGCTCACTGGACATGCAGATTTCGGGCAAGATCGATTCAGGGATGTTCAGCAGTTCGAGCAATTCAGGATCCCATTCCAACGAACCGAGATTCATCAGCATGGTTCGACTCGCGTTGCTCGTATCGGTTTTGTGGACGCGACCTTGGGTTAGATTCCAGAGCAACCACGAGTCGATCGTGCCGAATGCAAGCGAGCCGTTGTGGGCTTTCGCGCGGGCATCGGGTACGTTGTCCAAGATCCAGCGGAGCTTGGTTCCGGAAAAGTAGGGGTCGACGACGAGCCCGGTTTTTTCGGTGATCCAGTCGGCTTGTCCCGATCTCTTGAGTCGATCGCAATCCTCGGCGGTGCGTCGATCCTGCCAGACAATCGCGTTGTAGATAGGAAGGCCGGATTTACGATCCCAGACCACGGTCGTTTCGCGTTGATTGGTGATGCCAATGGCGGCGATTTCCGATGGGCTTAATTTGCAGGTCGCGATGACTTCGCGAGCGACGGCCAGTTGCGATTCCCAGATCTCGATCGGGTTGTGTTCGACCCAACCGCTCTTTGGGAAAATCTGCTGGAATTCTTTTTGGGCCACACCCAGGATGTCCCCTGCATGGCTGTAGAGGATCGCGCGGGAACTGGTGGTCCCTTGGTCGAGAGCAAGGATAGCTTTCATGGCAATTAGGAGACTTTGTCGTGTAGGTACGGTAGCGATTCTGAACGGACCATAGTACCCGATTTGGGTTCCCTGATGGGAGCCGACTCCCTACGTGGTGGCATATCCAGGTCCCTGGTATCGTTATCGGATTTTCTGAGAACGCGGGGACTGTCCCCAGGTTTTTTGTCAACGGGGCAAATCACCTGTAAGCCAACCAGCGCTAGCGGTTGGGCGATTTAAATCAGCCCCCTATGACGCAGCGTTTAGGCCCCAGCAGGTTACGAATCCCGGCGGCTAGCGTTGTGCGGGTCACGGTATGTCTTCATCAAAGCCAGGCAGCAGCGGTTGGTCGCGACGAAAGGTCCAAAGGTTGCCCGTCTCTTCGTGGCTAAGCAGTTCTGGGAGGGAGAATTGCTCTGAGAGATCTTCAAGAATATCGATAGCAGACCCGATACGAACCAGCAACTTCCCGCCTAGGGTTTGAAGCTTTCGACGCAGTTGCAAGGCGGATTCGAGGGCGAAGCGGAAGTGGGATCGGTCCATATCGGGGGCCGTCGACCAATCGGGTTCTACGATCCACAGCGGTACGATGGGGCCTTGGACGCACGCCCGCGCAAGCGGAGCGTGGTCCTGTATGCGGAAATCCCGTTTGGACCAAACGCGTGATGCAATTGGCAGTGCGCAAGAACCTTGAACCGGTCTATCGAGCGATTTAGCAATTGCATGTCCCGGGATCGACCCGGCTGATCGCATCGAGTTTGGCCTTTGGAGCGCGAGTGGCGCAGGAAAAACTCGATGTGCCGCTGGTGAGCGTGCATCTCTCGCCGGTATTATTTCGAAGCGAGTTCGAGAGACCAAGGCTTCCGCGCTTGATGCTCCACGTCGGCCCACGCTGGTTCAAAAGATTCCAGTGGTGGTTCGCCGATCGGACCGTGATCGATCCGATGATCTGCCCGTGGCT
>QWPJ01000003.1 GCA_003671195.1 Planctomycetota bacterium | reverse complement strand
TGGAGGAAGAGGGTGAGGGTTGGGCGGGGCCTGGGGAGGGCAGGGACAGGGGGGGTGGGGCCGAGAACGAGGGGTTCGGATTTTTTGCGAATGCCTCAAAAGCGTTGCTAGGAGTCGATCCGTTGGGGGCTGACGGGGAGCTCCCTGGGGTTGCTCGGCTGGCCGAAGAGCTCGACGGGGGAGCATAGTTTGGTTCTGGTAAATCGACATCCGCATTGAATACATCGGGGCCGACCAAGCCTTGTAAATCTGAGTTTAGTTCCGGTTCTCGGTGATTCAGAGCGATGTAACCGCCGTAGAGCACAAAGAGCAACAAAACTACAACGACTGCTGTTTTGATCGTTTGCACTGCGGTCCTCCTGACCGTTTCGATTGTCGAAATCCGTTGCGAAATGCCGGAAACCCTCCGGACTAGGGGCCGATGCTAGAGAGGATCAAGCGTCGAAGTCAATCTCAATTTTCCCATCCTGTTCTCGAACGCAGTAGGGTTTGAGCATGGATTGGCAGGTCGCTGAGTTGTTTCCGGTTTTCAAATCGTACTTCCAGCCGTGCCAAGGGCATTGGATCGTTCCCTCGGCGAGTTTGCCTTTGGCAAGCGGGCCTCCTTGATGCATGCAAAGTCCATCCAGGGCGTAGACCGCACCGCTGTGCCGAAACAGGGCGATGATATTCCCTTGCCAGACGACTTCGATCCCTTGGCCCTCGACTAAGGCTTGGGATGTTGCAACCTCTTGAAATGCCATCTTTCGTGGTTCCACTTTTTAGAAAATTCAGGACTTGGACGCTTGGGCGCTGCTGAAATCTAACGAATCCCATTCCGGGCTCCTAGATTGGACCGATCCAAACCGGAATTCTTAAGTACAATCTCTACTGGTCCTGTTTTTTTACTGCAGTTTCGAAAAGACACACCCGGAGTCCCTCGATGATGTTTTCTCCATGTTTCGTTCCAGTACGCCATTGGGCTTTGTTGGCCCTTGGATGTTGGATCAGCCTTACCGCAAACGGATTTGCAGACGACAAAATGCCTGAAAAAATTACCACAGTTGAGGGAATCACCGAGTTCGCTTTGGAAAATGGATTGAAAGTCTTGCTGTTTCAGGATCGAAGCCAGCCCAAAGTGACCGTCAATTGCACGGTCTTCGTAGGTTCTCGGCACGAAGGTTACGGCGAAGCCGGGATGGCACACTTGCTCGAACACATGCTTTTCAAGGGTACCGAACTTCATCCGGAAATTCCCAAGTTGCTCAAGGACAAAGGGGCGGACTTTAACGGGACGACTTGGTTGGATCGGACCAATTACTACGAAACACTGCCGGCCGGCGACGAGAACCTCGAGTTCGCCATCCGACTAGAAGCCGACCGATTGGTCAACAGCAAGATACTTGGCGAAGACCTCCAAAAAGAGTTTTCTGTCGTGCGGAGCGAATTTGAGCAAGGAGAGAACAACCCAGTTGGGGTCCTTCAGCAACGCATGTTCTCGACAGCTTATCAGTGGCACAACTATGGAAAGTCCACCATCGGCAACCGCAGCGATATCGAGCGAGTCCCTGTCGATAGTTTGCGTGCGTTCTATCGCAAGTATTATCGGCCCGACAATGCCATGCTGATCGTCGCGGGTAACTTCGACCAAGACAAAGCGTTGGAGTGGATCCAGAAGTACTTTGGAGTTCTGGCTAGACCCAAAACCCCTTTGCCACTGACTTATACCGTCGAGCCTCCGCAGGACGGGGATCGCATCACGACGGTTCGGCGTGTCGCAGACACCCAATACCTCGGAGCGGTGTATCACATCCCTTCGGGTTCGGATCCGCTATTCCCCGCGATTGAAATCCTCTCGGTTATCCTGACCGATGTTCCCAGCGGACGGCTTTACAAGGCGCTCGTCGAGACAAAGAAAGCGACCTTTGTGGCCGCCGACGCACCTGCGTTGCACGATCCGGGGCTCCTGACGATTTTGGCTCAGGTTCCCAAGGATCAGTCGCTCGACGATGCCCGCAAAACGATGCTCGATACCTTGGAGAATCTCGCCCAAGAGCCGATCACTGAGGCCGAGGTCGAGCGTGTCCGAAGGCAATTGCTCAACCAGCGCGAGATGCTCGGAGCCAAAACGCAGTCGCTAGCAATCAATTTGAGCGACTGGGCGGCCCAAGGCGACTGGCGGTTGTACTTCCTGTTCCGAGACAATTTGGAAAAGACCACGGCTGCCGATGTGCAAAACGCCGCCCAGCGGTTCTTGGTCCGAAACAACCGAACCGTTGGGATTTTTGAACCTGTCAGTGCCGCCGATCGGATCGAGGTCCCGGATCGACCGAACCTCGAACCGATGCTCACCGGTTACATCGGACGCGAAGCGGCCAGCGAGGGTGAACAATTCGAACCTAGCCCCAAGAACATCGAATCGCGGGTGACCAAGGGCAAGCTCAAGTCGGGGATCCCCTTTGCGATGCTCCCGAAGAAAACCCGTGGAAGCACCGTCAACGTCACGTTGAACTTGCGATTCGGCGATGAGGATTCTCTCAAGGGCAAGTCGACGGCGATCGAGATGCTCGGCCCCATGCTTTCGCGAGGAACCTCCAAAATGCCACTTCAAGAGTTCAACGACCGGCTCGATGAACTCAAAGCCAATCTGAGCGTTCAATCGGCCCGCCAGATCCTGAGCGTAAACATTGAGACCAAACGAGAAACCCTTCTCGATGTGCTCGATGTCGTTCGAGAAATGCTCCGAGAACCGGGCTTTGACGCCAAAGAATTCGAGCTGCTCCGATCCCAGACGATCGCCGAACTCGAAAGCCAGTTGCAGGAACCGCAAGTCCTGGCGATGCGGGACGTGACCCGTTCGCTGAACCCATACGAGCGCGGAGACATCCGCTACGATGCGACCGTCGAAGAAGAGCTCCAGGACATCAAAGCCCTCAAACTCGAAGAAGTCCAATCCCTCCACGCTAACTTCCTTTCGGGGAGTCAGGGTGAAGTTTCCGTCGTCGGGGATTTCGACCCTGCCGAGGTGCAAGAGAAACTCTCGGGAATACTCAGCAATTGGAAATCGAATATTCCTTACCAACGCGCTGCGGTCGCTCCGACGCTCGATCTGCAAAAGTCGATCAAATCGATCGAAACTCCCGACAAGGCCAATTCGGTGTATTTTGCAACCCAGCAATACGCCATGCGGGATGATGATCCAAGCTATGCCGCATTGCTCATGGGCAATTTCGTGCTCGGCGGAGGCACCCTCTCCTCGAGGCTCGGGGATCGAGTCCGCCAACAAGAAGGCCTTTCCTACGGCGTCGGTAGCATGCTGCGAGCCAACCCTATCGACGAATTCGCATCGCTGAGCGTCTATGCGATCGCCAACCCCTCGAATCGAGACAAACTCGTCGAGACGATCGACCAAGAGGTACGCAAGCTCGTCAAGGATGGTGTGACCAAGCAAGAGCTTGAGGCCGGTATTCAAGGCTTCCTGCAGAGCCAGCAACTGAGCCGCTCTCGCGACGGTGCACTTGCCGGACTCCTCGCGACAAACCTATTTGCCGGCCGCGACATGAGTTACTACGAGAAGCTCGAAGAGAAGATCGCCAACCTCGACGTTGAAACGGTCAATGATGCGATTGCCGAACATATCGATCCCGACAAGTTCATCATTGCGACGGCTGGCGATTTCGCTAAACCGACTCCCGCAAAACCCTCTCCCGACAAACCCGCGAATCCTTAATCCTGCGAGTGCTCTTTAGAGCCACCAACGCTCCACGAACCGCTCCACGAACTGCTCCACGAACTGCTCCATGAACCGCACCTTGCCTCGAGTTTGCCAAGCGATACTCGAGAGCTGGCCTGCGGATCGCTGGAGCGGTAAATCCGTGGTCGTGGCACTTAGCGGAGGACCCGACAGCGTGGCGATGCTCCGGGCACTCGATGAGATCGTAAAATCGCAAGCCGTTTCGGGGCAAACACGCCTGATCGTAGCGCACTTGAACCACCGACTCCGCGGTGCGCAGAGCGATCAAGACGAGGCATTCGTGCAGGATCTTGCGCAGAGCCTGGGCCTAGAAGCGGTCCTTGAGGCTGCTCCGGAGCCGCTGCACCAAGGAGGAGAGTCTCGCTGGCGTAAGGCCAGGAGCGAATTTCTCCGGCGCACGGCTCAGCGACTCGATGCCCGATGGATCGCGACGGCTGCGACGGCCGACGATCAAGTCGAAACGATGCTTCACCATCTGCTTCGCGGGACCGGTCCGGCCGGATTGGCTGGGATCCGCACCGAAAGAATCTTGGAGGACCATCTGGGGCTAGCTCATCCGATGCTCGGGGTTTGGAAGTCGGACTTGCTGGAGTATTTGAGTTCGTTGGGACAAACCTACCGCATCGACGAAAGCAATTTGAGCGATCGATTTACTCGCAACCGCATCCGCAAGGAGTGCTTGCCCTACCTTGAGCGATTCGTCGGCTCGGACCGGCTCAAAGAACGTCTCTGGACGGCAGGCGAGTTGATCCGTCAGGAGCATGAGGTCATCGAAGGGATGGCCAAAGAGTGGCTCGAATCGGCTGCGATCGATTGGGGGCAAGACTCCCTAAAGCTAGTCGCCTCCAAGGGTCTCGATGCGTTGGCTTGGCCGGTCCTGCAATGCGCTCTGGTTCGGATCTGGCATCGGATGGCCTGGCCACTTGGGGATGTAGGTCAGCCGCATTGGAATCGAGTTCGCAAGTGGTTGGAAAAAGCTCTCAGGACGCCCCATCCACAAAGAATGCAGATGCCCGGCCGCATCGAGTTACGCTTCCGTCGAGGTCAGCTTCAGATCCGACGGTTCGATGCAGCTTCGGAGAAGTCCTCCGAATGAGCTTAGGCTCCGATAAAATTTCCGTCTTGATCGTAGCGGACCAAGGCGAAGTAGATGAAGATCACCACGAGCATGGGGATAACGGCCAGAAAGATCGGGTTAACCAGGAGGATCAATCCGGCCAGGATGCAAGCGTAGAGAGTCCACAGCCAGCGTGTCTCTTTCCAAAATGCTTTGAAGCGTTTCATCGATTGAGATTTCCAGAAGGGATTATTTGGACATTTCCATAGCGGTCGCATGGAGTCCGGCGGTGTTGCCAAAACGCAGCGATCCGGGCAAGAGGTTCGGATCCTTGATCGACGAGGCTTTGGCGAAGTCGAATGTTGGGGTCGCCTCAGGAACCTTGATACGTTGGGGCCGCAGCACAGCGGCCGCATCGAGTAGGGTGCCTGTAGCTCCATCTGCTTGCCAAGCCGCATTCTGTAATGTTTTGCTCGAGGGTGCATCGAGCAGGGCAAGCAGTACGGCGAGTTTCCGCAGATACAAACTTGGGTTGTAGCCGTAGGTATAGCAAGCTGCGGGTCGTGGGTTTTTAACAAGCGACTGCTCCGAGGCTCCGAATTGGATCCCCCAAGCATCGTCGATCGCCAGGATCGCTTCGTCGGATTTGGGGACTTGCGAGCCTTGGAGGTCCTGGACGATTCGGATTTTCAGGCTGGGGTTCGCGTTGCCCAGCAGCGGGGAGCCGGATCTGAGGATACCTACGTTGGTTCCATCGGCGTTGACGATGCGGATGGTGGAGATTCCGTCTTCCGATTTTGCTTCCGTAACCGCAAGAGACTTTGCGATGGCGTTGGCAGGCGACAGGATCGTCTTCCAGCCGGTTTGGCGAATTTCGGGTGAGGCTGCGACCTTGGCCGACACGTCGTTTGCCCAGCGATTGAGCAGGTCGGCTTCGAACTCGATTCCACTCGGGGGCTTGGGATGCTGATCGTCCCAAACCGTCATCTCGGCGGATTGGAGGACCTGAAAGTCTTTTTCAAGGATCGGTTCGCCGAGGCCTAAGCCGAACAGTCGGTTCATGAACCCGTACATCGGTACGCGGGTCACGTGATTGTAGTTGTGCGGAAAATGGGTTGCATTGTGTAGGCTGACCGCATCAGGAACACCGTACAGACCGTAGAGTTTCTTCAGCTCGGGAAAGCCGTCTTTGGCCATGTCTTTGGTCCAGTCGTTGGCTGCATTGACCCCCAAGGGGCGTGGAGCAGTCAGGGCTGCGATTTCCACATTGCCTGTATCGACCCGTAGGCCGACTGCATTTTCGCACGTGCATCCACCTTGCATGGACGTGCTGACCATGACGACCGGATAAGCCCCTGCGAAGCGTGGCTCGATGGCCGAGGCAATGAAGGTCTGGGTTCCTCCGCCGCTGGCACCCGTGATTGAAATCCGCTTCGCGTCGACATCCGATCGTTGAAGGAGAAACTCCAAGGACTGGATGCTGTTGATGGTTTGCATCCCCATGATGTTTTGAAGCATGCCTTCGGCCTTGGTGCTATAGAGCAACCATTTGTCGGCAGCGACATCGGGGTTAGAGACTTTGTTCCCGAACCCATGGACCCGTTCGGCGCTGATTTGCTGGCTGTCGGCATTGCCCATCATGTCGTAGTGGAACACGACGATCCCCATGCGAGCCATCTGCACGCAGCGAGCTTGAAGGGGGCTATGGGCAGCCGATTCGAAGCGTTCGGCACCGGTACTCAGCTCTCGTTTCATTTCCGCATCGGAGGTGTAGTAAAAGCGACCGTTGGCCCAATGCCCGTGCGGGCATAAAGCAGCGGGTCGTTTTTGTCCCTCGGCCAGCGGGCTCGTCGGTGTGTAGAGACTTCCGGTGACAAAAAAACCAGGCAGGCTTTCGAAATAGACTTTTTCGATCGCATAGCCGTCCATCTCCATTCGGGAATGCACGACGGGTTTCATCGGCGCCAACGTGGGCATAGGATACATTCCTAGCGAGACAAGCAATTGCTGCCGCAGATCCTTGGCCCGAGACTCCCAAGCCTCCTTGCTCTCCGGGACAGCGAACGGGAAATGTCCATCGAGATCCTTCAGCGCGTACTTGGACTCCGGTGCTCGAATCGGATCGACCGGCTCGATAGCCGAGGCGACGTTTCGATCGAAAGCTAGGTTGGATAGAGCGGCCGTTGCGACAAGGGTCCGGATCCAGATCGAGACGGAGCCGAAGCCTATGCCGGAGCGGGTGTTGCGGGAATCTCGAAGTTTCATGGCAGAAGGCTCCTGGAGGTGGGAAATGCTTGAGGATGCAGAGGGGATCCAAGGGGGCTAAAATGGAGTGAAGCCCAAGGCGATCCGAGACCTAGTATACCAACAATTCGCTCGGCGATGTTTTGGACTTTGGGTTCATGACGCGTTGGGTTCATAAGGCTCAGCGAGCAAACCACCAACCAGCAAGCGCGACGACCATGCTACTGTACCACAGTGAAATCTTTGAAAAACACGATACCGGGACTCATCCCGAGTGCATCGCACGCATTGTCAACGTCAACAGGATGCTTGAGAAACAAGGTTGGATCGAGCGTTGCACGAAGCCGAATTGGATGGCCGCAACGCTCGAGCAGTGCAAGAGAAATCACACGGAGACTTACCTGGATCAACTCCACCGTTGGTGCGAAGAGTCTGCTGGGCGCGTGGAGTCCGACACGGTCGTATCGTCGGGCTCATGGGATGCTGCAACCTTGGCCGCCGGTGCCGCATGCGATGCGGTGCGTCGCGTTTGTCGTAGCGAGGACACCCAGGCTTTTTGCGCGGTTCGACCGCCCGGTCATCATGCCTTACGGGATGCTCCGATGGGATTCTGCTTGCTCAACAGCGTTTCGATCGCAGCGCAGCACGCACGCTCTTTGGGATGCGAAAAGGTCTTGATCGTCGACTGGGACGTGCATCATGGCAACGGCACGCA
>QWPJ01000151.1 GCA_003671195.1 Planctomycetota bacterium | reverse complement strand
TGGGCTCCCTGTTTTGCTAGCATCCGACCTGGCGCTGCACCAGGTGCCTGGCACCGATTTGGGCACCCTGTTTGCTAGCATCCGGCCTGGCTCCGCACCGGGTGCCTGGCACCTGTTTGAGGGGCAGACGGGCTGAGTTTTGCTAGCATCCGACCTGGGTCCGCACCTGGTGCCTGGCACCGATTTGGGCAGCCCGCTGCCAAATCGTAGCCATCCGCTGCCAAGCGGTGGACAGCGGCGCGAGTAAGGCCTCCACCGTCTGGCGACAGGTGGCTACGGCGACAGGTGGCTACGACCGGGGTAGCACCGATTTGGGGCCGCTGGGCTCTGGGATCAGTCGGATCAGTCGGGGCGCCGGATCGGGGGTTCCAAATAGGTGGCCTTTCATTGATTCAGCTACTTCTCGAAGGGGACCGGGTCCACTAAAGTATAGATCTCCACCCGGGAATCCTACTTTGGGAAAGCGACCAACGTCGCGATCACCTTATCGATCCACTCATCGATCCACTTATCGATCCGACCTTCGATCACTGAAGATTCCATCTCCATTCCCTTCCATTACCGATGCTACGCTTTGCATCGCGTCGAGTTGAGTTACTAATCCACCATGGCGTCAATGAAGCTATTTAAGGATCCGACACTTTGGCCCCGCATTCGACAAGCGAGCGGGACGGTCTATGGCGATATCGGGACCTCGGTCCTGTATACCACCATGGAAATGACCCGCGAGACGATTTTGCTCAAGCAGCATGCTCAGGGGAATCACTCGGCGGCTGATTTGATCCAGCAAGGGGGTGTCGACTTGCTGACCCGCTCGGAACTTTTGGGGAGTTTGAGCCTAGTTTTTTGGGCTCTAATTTTTCTAACAGTCAAGTATGACTTGATCGTCATGCGAGCGGATCATCGGGGCGAAGGTGGTACGTTTGCGTTGCTGAGTCTTTTGAAGGGCTACACCGGCAAGGTATTTGCCGGTGGGGCCATCAGTTTTTTGGTCGTCTGTGCCGCAGGTCTCCTGGCTGCCGACGGGATCATCACCCCGCCGGTAAGCATGCTCGGTGCCTTTGAACCATTGGGGGTTCCAGTCTCGATCATCCTGACACTCGTGTGCTTGGTGATCCTCTTTAAGATGCAGTGGAGGGGGACGAGCAAGGTAGGGAGTATTTTTGGTTGGTTTATGATTGCGGTCTGGTTTCCTTGGATCGCTCTGAAGGGTTTGCCATGGGTGGTCGCCCATCCGGATGTTTTCTTGGCGATCAATCCGGCCTATGCGGTTGGGTTTCTTGCGGGTTTCCCCAAGATCGGCGCGTTGGTGATTCTCGGAGTCGTGGTCCTTGCGATCACCGGTGGAGAGGCCAAGTATGCCGACATCGGGCATTTTTCGCGCAGCAGCGATTCGAAGGTCACGGGTTGCGAGGGCATCGAACCGGCTTTGTCGGGTCGCTTGCCTGTGATGTACTCTTGGTTCATGATCGTGCTGCCTTGTTTGATCCTTTGTTATGCCGGTCAGATCGCTTATATGCTCGATCGCGGCGTGCCACCTCGGGCGAACACCTTCTATGCTTTGACGCCTCAAGTTGGCAATCCGACGATTGACCGAATCATCCAAGTGGTCGATGTTGCGATATCGGCCGTGGCGGCGATCATCGCTTCGCAGGCCTTGATCACCGGGATGTTCAGCATTGTCAAGCAAGCGACGGTCGCGGGTTTTGTGCCTCGGTTTCGGGTCTTTCATACCGACGAGCATGGCGAGGGGCAAGTCTACATTCCGGCGGTCAATTGGGCTCTGTTTGCCGGTTGTGTCGCCGTGACGTTGATGTTCCAAACCGCGACGAACCTGACGGCGGCTTATGGGGTCGCAGTGACCGGATCGATGGCCATTACATCGATCATTATTTCCTACATCGCCTACTACCGCTGGAATTGGAACATCGCTTGGGTTTTGTTGGTTTTCGTTCCGTTCATGATCATCGATTTCGCATTTTTTGGGGCGAATCTTTTGAAGCTAGGAAGCGGCGGTTATTTCCCGGTATTGATCGCTACGGGATTGATTTTGGTGATGCTGACTTGGCAATGGGGACGCAAGTCGCTTGCGGCGGCCTTCTTTGATTTTGGAGTGCGCGAGGGCAAGCGGATCGAGTGGCTCGTGTCCCTTCGGGATATGCTCGACGAATTGGAAATCACGATCCAGGAGAACTTACCTGCAGCAAGATCTTTGATTCAGGGTCGACGCCGATTGGTCGAGAGCGATCGCGCGGCGGTCTTTTTGTGTTCGCGCCCGATCGAATCGACCGAGGATTATGTACCTGTGGTGATGCGAATCTTTCTCAAGAAATACGGCGTTTTACCATCCCAGGTGGTACTGATGCATATCAATCAGACGTTCTCGGCTCGCTATCCTGCGGCGGATCGATACCGTGTCGTCAAGCTCGGCAACGACATCCACTCGTTGGTTGCAAGCTACGGTTATATGGAGCAGCCCGACATACGCCGAGCGCTCAAGGATATACAGGCAGCTGGCTTGTTACCGATCGCATCGGAGCGATGGATCATCGAGGTTGGTGAGGAGGACATCATTGCCGCGAGCGATCTTGGTCCTATCCAGCGTTTGCGTGTTTGGCTTTTCAGTTGGATCCTCAGGCTCTCGACTCCGGCCCACAAGTACCTTGGACTTGTCTATGACGCAGCGGTTTCCAAGGAAGTCATCCCGGTGGTCTTCAGTCGAAGGGGCACGCGAATCGCCCTGCCGGAGCTTGAGCTCATCCAGAACCCACCGAGCAAATAGCAACCATGCCATCGTTGCGTTCAATCCTGCGAAAACGTTTGCACCGCACGTTCCATCGGTTTGGATTCCGGCTGGTTCGTGCCCCATTTTTTGAGCGGTTGATTCGCAACTGGGAGTTGGATCATGAGCCATTTTATTTTGTGCAAGTCGGCGCGCACAATGGGATTACATCGGACCCTTTCCATCGATTCCTCGTCGAGAGTCTTGCTTGGGAATCGATTTTGATCGAACCGCAGGGGCCTTGTGTTCGAACCTTGCGATCGATCTACGCGGATCGGCCGAGCATTCGGATCGAGCATGCGGCGATTGGACCTGCTGGATCTTTGGGTAGTGCCACGGAATCATCCGAAGGCTTTTTGACACTCTACAAGGTCAGCGACTCGGCCGTCGGTTTACCCCATTGGGCCAATCAACTCGCATCGGTGCGACGCGAGGTGATTGCCAGCCACGTCGATCGCATACCGGATATCGAGCGATGGATTGAGGCAGAGCGTGTCGCATGTGAGCCCCTGGCTCGGATCGTCAATCGCCATCGCTTTCCGAGGGTGGATTTGCTTGCGACGGATACCGAGGGCTTTGACTTTGAGATTATCAAGCAAATCGATAGCTTATCGAGTCTGCCACAGTTCATCTATTACGAGCATTTGCATTTAAGCACCCAAGAGTATGCGGAGAGTCTTCGTTTCCTTAAGGAGCGCCGCTATCATACGCAGGCTGTCAACAACGGAGATACTTTTGCTTGGCTCTAGTGGCTGATGGATCGATCCTAACATAAAGGTTTGAGTTTGATGGAGATTTCTAGCGCGTGGCGACCTCTTCGGACTTGGATTCCGATTCTGATCCTGCCTTTGATGTTGTTGGTGCGGTTCATTCCGGATCTGGTTCCGAACGGACCTTCGAGTATTTGGATGGCCAGTGCCTTCGGTCCCTTCTTGATCGGCTTGCTGGTTATTCTGTGGTGGTTAATTGCGAGCCGTGCTCGGTGGTTCGAGCGGATGATAGGTGTTTTGGGGTTGGTCGCGGCGGTAGTGATTGAGCAGGCAGTGTGTCACGAGTCGATGCGCGGTGCGTTGCTAATCGTGATGACCATTCCGATGGCGATCGCCGGTTTTGGAGTTGGCTGTGTTCTTTTTGGCCAGAAGCTTACGCTCCAGCGAACTTGGCTTGCACTCGGCTTGGCGTTGTTGGGAGCAGGCTATTCGGCGTTGTTGCGTACGGATGGTGTTTGGGGCAATTTCGCATTTGGTTTCGATTGGCGTTGGAATGCGACCTCCGAGCAAAAAGCGATTTCTGAGATCCGGCAGGCTGAGAAGCTAGCGACGAAGGGGTCCAGTGATGCTCAGGAGGTACTCGAGGACCTGCGTGCTGCGCCATGGCCGGGGTTCCGCGGTCCACGGGGAGATTCGCGGCAAACGGGGCTTCGATTCAGCGATGACTGGGCCGCCTTACCTCCGAAGGAGATCTGGCGCAAACGGGTCGGTCCTGGATGGAGTTCGTTTGCCGTTGGAGCCGATCGACTCTTTACGCAGGAGCAACGTGAGGAGAACGAGGTGGTGGCTTGTTACGACGCCCAAACAGGCGAGCCGATTTGGAGTTTTGAAACGCCTTCGCGGTTCTTTGAATCGCTCGGAGGGCTTGGCCCGCGCGGAACACCGACACTTTCGGATGGTTCGATTTATGCTTTGGGAGCCGAGGGGATTTTGGTGCGGCTCAATGCGGTCGACGGCACTCTGGTATGGAAAGTGGATTTGAAGGAAGTTTCGGGTCGTACAGAGCCACCGATGTGGGGCTTTTCTTGTTCGCCCTGTGTTCACAGTGGCACGGTCATCGTTCACGCTGGGGGCAAGGCCGATAAGGGGGTTATCGCACTGAACTGCGACGATGGCCAAGTCGCTTGGACCGCACCAGCCGGCGAGATGTCGTATAGTTCTGTGCAGCCGATCACGATTTTGGATCGGGATTACTTGTGTCTTCTATCGAATCTCGGTGCCCATTTATGGGATCCTGCGACGGGCAAGAGCGTCTATGACTATGCATTTGCGCATCAAGGCTACCGAGCCTTGCAGGCTCAGGTCGTCGATGGCAACAAGCTCATGATCCCGGCGGGCATGGGTACAGGGACGCGGTTGATCGAGTTTACTTCAGGAGCGAGCGGGCTTGAGGCTAAAGAGCTTTGGACGTCCAAGGACATGAAGCCCGACTTCAACGACCTATTGGTCCATGAGGGCAACATCTATGGCTTTGACAATGCGATCTTCGCTTGCATCGGGCTCGAAGATGGCAAGAGGAAGTGGAAAGGAGGCCGATACGAGAAGGGCCAAGCGTTCTTGCTTGCCGATTCAGGGTTGATTTTGGTTGTCAGCGAGAAGGGAGAATTGGTTTTGCTGCGCGCCACACCCGAGAGGCACGAGGAGCTTGGGAAGATTACTGCTCTGTCCGACAAAACATGGAATCACCCCGTAGTTGTCGCAAACCGCTTGTACTTGCGCAACGCGCAGGAAGCGGTTTGCTATGAGCTTGCAAGTGAGTAAGGACTTCGTTTTGCTTCTGGACTTGTGGGTCATTCGTTTGGATCCACTGGGTACGGTAAGCCTTGCGGGTCCATGGCGACGGTGATGGTTTCCCAGTCGAGCGAGAGATTCTCGGTCGATCGAGTCTGTTGGGTTTCTCCAGCGGGGGGGATCGTCAGGCGGATAGCCCAGCCATACCAGATCGCAGGATCGACCGGATAGTAATCGAATACAAAATTACCAAGACTATAAACGATCGGTCTTCCTCGATACGAATCGATCGTTTGCGTCACATGCGGATGGCCGCCGATGACGGCGGTCGCTCCCGCGTCAATCCAACGTTTGGCTTGTGTGCGTTGCTCATCGGTAGGCAATGGGTTCATCTCGAGGCCCCAGTGGATAAACGGGATGACAATGTCTGCATTGCACGCGTGCTTGGCGTATCGGATATCCTCGATGACCCAGTCGGAGTTCAGTGGCATATTGCCCGCCCGATTTTCAGTCGCTTGGTAGTCCTCTTTGCGAAACTCGTTGTATCCGAGCAGGACGATTTTTCGACCTTTGACATCGAGCATCAGCCCGCTGCGAGCGGCTTGGAGATCCCGGCCTGCACCGAAGAAACCGATATCGGCTTTGGTCAGCACATCGACGCATTCGATAAGGCCATCGGGGCCAAAGTCCAAGGTGTGATTGTTCGCTAGACTCAACGCATGGAAGTATTTCTTGAGGTATTTCGGGGAGTCGCTCGCTCCTCGAAAGATGTAGTTTTTGTTGACTTGCTTTCCACCCTTTCCTAGAACACATTCGAGGTTACCGACCGTTACATCGGCATCGAGCAAGAGTTTGGCGCATTTTTCAAAAGGGTCTTTGCCGTTGTTGACCGCATTGCCCGGTCCGTTATCGAGCATGATATCGCCGACGAATAGCAAGCTCACCGATTGACTTTTCTCGTGCTGTTTGATCTCCAACGGGCTCAGCTCTGCGACGACGCGGAAGCCGAGGTTTGCGCACCGGGTGTCGATATCGTTCCAGTTGCGGAAGCTCGATCGGGCCCACATAGGAAAGGAGTTCCAGCCGCCCCCCCGGCGGACCTTGACGCTCCCTTGTTTGGGCCCTTGGGGATCTTTAGCTGGCGAGTAGCTGTAATAGAGTTTGTCGTACCAGTCGGAGGTCCATTCCCAAACGTTGCCGTGCATGTCGTGGAGTCCCATCACGTTGGGCCGATAGGATCCGACGGGGACTGGAAACGGAGGCGTGTCCGGATCGATCACGAGGTTCTGGATCGCTTGGCGAATCGTCTTAGGATTGGGTTTGAGCGTACGGGCTTGGGCCAAAACATCGGAAGGTGAATTGCCGACGGAGTAGTACGCGTTGGTGTTTGCTCGATTGGAATATTCCCATTCGGCCTCGGTAGGCAAGCGCACGATGCGATTTTCCTTAACCGAGAGCCAGCGGCAGTAAGCTTGGCAATCCTCCCAGGTCACGTTGACGACTGGATGGGAATCGGTTTGCGGGTACCCGGTCTGTTTCCAGGAGAAGCGAGGGTCGCGTTGATCGCACCTCTTGGTCACCGGGTCGAATCCCCAACCACCTTTGCCGTCGAGCTCGGCGCGGGTCTTGTAACCGGTGGCTTCGACAAAGGCGCGGAATTGGCCGACGGTGACTTCGGTTTTCGCCATCAAGAATGGCTTGGTGATCTCGACGGCGTGTTGGGGATGTTCGTCGATGATCTCATCAATGTCCCTTTGGTACTCTCGGAAATCGTCGAGCACTTGTTTGGCCGGAACGTGTGACCCCATCAAGAACCTGCCGGCCGGTACTTGTACCCATTGGGTTTGGTCCGTCGGTACGGTTTGTGGGGCTTGTGGGGCTTCTTGAGCAAGCCCCGAGATGTTTGTCGCAGTCAGGAAAGCCAAGGCTAAAGGAACCAAGTTCAGGGGAGCCCAGTCCCGTTTGCTAAAAAGCTGTCCAAAGGGCATCGAGCGGAGCAGGCTAGCAATGGGGGGCTGGCTGGCAAAGCGGGGGAAGTTGTTCAACATGGGCTCGTTGTGGTTCGCGGGCAATGGCTGGGCTGAAGATCCAAGGGCATCAGGTATGGAGTGTAGTTCGCCTTTTGGCCAAATGCAGCGTGTGGAATGCAAGCTTTCGAGACATTCGGGCGGAGCTTTCGCGATGATTCCAGGTTGTATTGAGGGGTGGAATCTACCGTTATTTGGACGATTCCCCTACAATCAGGCCCTTTCTTACCCTTTGATTTCCATCTTCCATAGGTGCCTTGTTGAGCCACGAAACCCAGCCCCTGCACTACGGTGATTTGGTCCGCGACCCACGGGTCCAGAAGGCCCGCTTGTTGTTGCTCGAAGCGCTTGAGTCGCACCGGAGCAAGATTACCGAGGTGCGACCGCCGAATCCGGGTTTGGCCGAGGCGTACAAATCCGAGTTGGAACGGCTGGCCAAAGCCCGTGGCGGAGCGACTTATTTTCCTTACATTTCCAGCGGCATGGGCAATGGGCCGTTGATCGAGTTGGGCGATGGCAGCGTCAAGTTGGATTTCATCGTCGGGATCGGCGTACATGGGATGGGGCATTCGAATCCTGCGATGCTCAGCGCTTCGATCGATGCGGCTCTTGAAGACACGGTCATGCAAGGAAACTTGCAACACGATTCGGCGTCGCTTTGGATGTGCGAGAAGCTGATCTCGCTTAGTCGTCTGCAGGGTGCCAAGCTTGACCATTGCTTATTGAGCACCAGCGGGGCGATGGCCAATGAGAATTCGCTCAAGATCGCTTTTCACAATCGAGCGCCTGCCTCACGGGTGATCTGCATCGACAATTGTTTTGCGGGTCGATCGATTGCACTGGCATCGTTGACCGATCGGCCCGCGTATCGCACGGGAGTCCCGAAGGCTTTGGATGTGGACTATCTTCCGATGTTCCATCCATCGGATCCGGAAGGGACGACTCAAGGAGCCATCCGCACGCTTCGTCAGTTGCTCGAGCGATATCCCAAGCAGCACGCATGCTTGTGGCTCGAACTGGTCGCTGGCGAAGGGGGCTACTATCCTGGCACCCAGGAGTACTTTGAGACGTTATGCCAAATCTGCCATGACCACAACATCTTGGTAATTTTTGACGAGGTCCAAACATTTTCGCGATTGAGTCGACCTTTTGCGTTCCAGCACTTCGGACTCGATCGCTTTGCCGACATCGTGACACTTGGGAAGATCACTCAAGTCTGTGCGACGCTTTACGGCGAGACGCTCAAGCCCAAGGGACCGTTGCTCTCGCAGACCTTTACCGCAGCGACCGCAGCGATCCGTTGCGGATTGGCGGTTTTAGAGCATCTTGAGAAGTCCAATTGCTTTGGCGACGACGGATGGAACATGCAGCGGCATCGTTATTTTCGGTCCAAGCTTCAGGCGTTGGCAGCGAAGTATCCAAGCAAGCTCTGTGGTCCGTATGGTGAGGGGATGATGATCGCCTTTACGCCCGGGGATGGAACTTACGAAACAGCCACCAAGTTGCTGGGCAAGCTTTACGAACTAGGACTCATGGGTTTTGTCGCCGGGAGCAATCCGACGCGTTTGCGATTCCTGCCACCTCCAGGGGTGACGACCAATGACCACATCGATATGGCATGTAAGATCATCGAAACGGCCCTGGAATCTCTTTGATTCGCAAACCGTCCTAGCATACACACCAACCGACGAGGGATCCTAGAGGATGGACAGCAACGAGAACACGACCAAGAGGGTCTTCGACGGGGTCGAAGTCGACATGAAGAACCGCGCCGTAGCGGCTTTTTTGGCGTACTTGCTTCCAGGAGCGGGTCATTATTACCAAGGTCGCAAGGCTAAGGCGATCCTGTTTGCAACCTGCATTCTGGGGCTTTTCCTGACCGGTTTTATCATTGGACGAGGGCGCGTCGTGTACGCGTATCCGAACACCTTCAAGGTCACCAACCTATTTCGGCTGCTCTCAAAGAAAGGCCGAGAGGAAATCGCCAAAGACAGCAGCCAGGATTTTCGTATCCACGCCTACGCCCAAGCCTTTGTCGGAATCCCCGCCTTTCCCATGATCCTTCAGTCGCGGATCGGACAACGACCGATCGATCAGCAGTTCCTCTGGGGGTTCATGGCTCCGCCACCGAAAGGTTATCCCGGTGAGGGCGATCCCGACTGGCTATCGAAGTGGAACAACGAAGACTCTGCGGGTTTTGATCTAGGCTCGCTCTATACGGCCGTCGCAGGCCTTCTGAATCTGCTGGTGATCTTCGACGCGTTTGCCGGCCCGATGCCGATCCCCATCGGCCAAAACAAAAAGAAAACCTCTTAGATAGAAAATCCGTTTAAGCGATGCAAATCCTCACCGCCATTCGCGAGCGATTCCGCAAGGTATTGCAAGACCTGCTAAGCGACCCGGCCTTGGTCCATTCGTCCCTCGAGAGGATCGTGCCATCCCGAGATCCGGGCTTGGCCGACTATCAGGCCAACATCGCCATGCCCTTGCAGAAGGTATTGGGCAAGCCACCCCTTGAGATCGCTCAGGGAGTAGTGGATCGACTCGATCTCTCGGACATCTGCCAGTCGGTCAGCGTCGCGGGGGCTGGCTATATCAATTTGCGTCTGGCACCTTCGTGGCTTGCCGAGCAACTCCAAAGAGCCTACAGCGACTCTCGGCTTGGGGTCACCCAAGTCGATCCGCCCAAGACCATCATCATCGACTACTCCTCGCCCAACGTCGCCAAGCCCATGCATGTCGGGCATATTCGATCGACGGTCATCGGCGATGCGATTTCCAAGGTGCTGCGATTCTTAGGGCATAACGTCATCACCGACAATCACCTTGGGGATTGGGGGACCCAGTTCGGCATGATCATCTACGGCTACAAGCACTTCTGCGACCAGGCCGCTTATCAAAAGCATCCGGTAGCCGAGTTGAGCCGTTTGTACCGCAAAGTCCAGGCCATCAGCGGATATCAAGAGGCCCTTGTCCAGGTATCGAAGCTCGAGCAGGCCATCGAATTTGCCCAGCGTCGCCTTGAGCAAATCCAAGCTAAGCTCGCTGCTGCACCAGCCGACAAGAAGATCGCCAAGGAACTCACCTCAGCCGAGCGTGCCGTGGCAACAGCGCAGGACGAACTACAGAGCAATGCGAACAAGATCGCAGATTTGCAAAAGGACAACTTGCTCATGTCCGAGTCGACTACCCATCCGCAAATCTACGAGAAGGTATTGGCCGAGACGGCCCGATTGCATCGAGGCGACGAGGGCAACTTGAAGCTCTGGAACGAGTTCCTACCCAACTGCCGCGAAGAGATCGATACCATCTATCAAAGGTTGAACGTTCAGTTTGATCATTGGTACGGCGAGAGCTTTTACCATGACATGCTCAACGCTGTTGTCGAGGAGCTATTTGCCAAGGGGCTTGCGGTTCAGAGCGACGGAGCGGTGTGCGTGTTCTTCGAAGGCTCCGAGGCACCGATGATTGTGCAAAAGCAGGACGGAGCCTACCTCTACGCGACGACCGACCTAGCGACGGCGATGTTTCGCGAACGCGAATTTTCGCCTGACATTTCTCTCTACGTCGTCGATCATCGCCAAGGCGATCACTTCCGAAAACTCTTTTCCGTGCTCGATAAAATCGGACTCGACCGCACCGACTTTCGCCACATCAGCTTCGGTACGGTCATGGGAACCGACGGCAAACCCTTCAAGACCCGATCGGGAAGCACTGTCGGGCTCGAATCGATGCTCGACGAAGCCGTCGCAAGGGCGATGGAGGTCGTATGCAATCCCGACCGATTGGGCGGTTCCGGAATCCAAATGGACGACCAGGAGAGGCTTGAAATCGCCGAGACGGTAGGACTCGGTGCGATCAAGTATGCAGATCTTGCTCACAATCGAACCAGCGACTACATCTTTGATATGGACAAGATGGTTCGGCTCGAAGGGAATACATCGGCCTATATCCAGTACTCCTACGCTCGAATCCGCAGTATCTTGCGCAAGGCCGAGGAGAAGGGTTGGAAGCAAGTCCAGTGGGAGTTATCACCCATGGATTTGAGCCAAGGATCCGAATTGGCCCTGGCGCTGCATTTGGTCCGCTTCGAAGAGATGCTCCAGCAATCGATGCAGGACTATACACCCAATATGATCACGGACTACTTATACGATCTGGCGAAACTCTACAGCAGTTTTTATGAGCAGTGCTCGGTGTTGAATTCCCAATCGCAAGCAGAAGGGTATTCACGGCTCAAGCTATCCTCGATTGTCGCCAGGACGCTCAAGTGCGGTTTGGAGCTTTTGGGGATCGGCGTCGTCGAGCGGATGTAAAAGACCGCCTTGAAGGCAGAGCGTTCGAGAGTGTTGCAGAGCCGCGTGCTGATGGTTTCCCTTGTTTCCTTTTTTGCAAAACTTACGGACCTTTCCATGTTCAAAACGACCCGCCGATCCTTCAGTCTTGCACTTTTATCTCTATCGACCGTAGGCGGCTACGGTAGCTTGTATGCGCAACAAGCCGCCACCGCACAAGCACCCGGCCAACGATCACCTAGCCAAGTCTTTTGGATCGGTGGCTACGGTCCTGGGATCTATGCTAGCCGTTTGAACGCCGATGGATCGATGGTCGAACCACGTTTGGTGGCCAAGCAGGCCAAGGCGTCGTTTTTTGCGATGCATCCGACGCTGGACATTCTCTACGTCGTGACCGAGACGGCGATCAACGATCGGGAGCGAGCCGCCTCGCTGGCAGCCTATCAATTCGACCGGGCGGCCTACCAAGCGGGTGATTGGTCCGACGCGAAGGCTCTGGAGTTGAAGCTTGTCAATGTCGAACGTGTCGGCGGCAATGGGCCTTGTCATGTCACCGTCGACTCGGCGGGACAATTCGCGGTGGTCTCCAACTATGGCAGCGGTTCGGTGTGTTTATTCCCGATCCGGCCTGACGGATCGCTTGAACCGGAAAGCTCTGTGGTAGAGCACCAAGGTAGTGGGCCGAATGCAGCTAGGCAAAAAGGGCCCCATGCGCACTGTGCGATGGTCGACCCGACGAACCGATGGGTGTTGGTAGCTGATTTGGGTTTGGATCAAGTCTTGGTGTATCGGCTCGATGGGGCCAGCAAGAAGTTAGTGCCTGGACCGAATCCATTTTTCAAGCTTGCAGGGGGAGCGGGCCCTAGGCACTTGGCATTCCATCCCGAGGGCAAGCTGGTCTACATCATCAATGAGATGGGAATGACCTTAACGAGCGCCGCTTGGGATTCAGAGACTGGGACGTTGACTCAGATTGCGACGGTCGGGAGTGTCCCGGAGGAGACGTTGCAAGCAGGTTGGTCAACGGCTGAGGTTTTGGTGCATCCATCGGGTCGATTTGTCTATGGCTCGAACCGAGGCCACAACACGATCGCGTTGTTTGCGATCAGTCCGAAGGATGGTGGTGCGGTTCGCATCGAGAATTTTTCGACGTTGGGCAATACCCCGCGGAACTTCCGGATCGACCCTACGGGTCAATTTCTATTGGCAGAGAATCAGGACAGCAACACAGTCCATTCGTTCGCGATCGATCGGGGGACAGGATTTCTCAAGGCGACGGGTCATTCGATTTCGGCCGAGAAACCCGCTTGCATCAAGTTCATGACGGTGCGATCGGCGCCTTGAAGTTTTTGCTTTGCGAGAAGAACTCACAGGGGTTTTCGTAGACGACTTTGCGGATCAGTTCGCGGGAGTGACCGCGTCGTTTAAGTTCCATGATCAAGTCAGGGATGGCGGTGGGTTTGCTTGGTCCCCAGTCGCCAGCGGAGTTGGCCATGAGCCGTTCGGTACCGAATCGTTCGATCATATCGGCAGCGCGAGCCGGTGTGCATTTGGTGATTGGGTAGAGGGTCATGCCTGCCCAGAAACCTCGGTCGAGGACTTCTTGGATAGTATGCTCTTCGACGTGATCGACCAGGACTCGGGATCGTTCGATGCGCGCGTCGCTGACGAGCATATCGAGGATCATTTTGGTCCCTTGGTATTTGTCTTCTAAGTGAGGCGTATGGATCAGGATTTGTTGGTTGAATCGAGCGGCCAGATCGACGTGTTCGAGGAAGATGGTCGATTCATTTTTGGTGTTTTTGTTCAGGCCGATTTCACCGATACCGAGGACGTTGCTGGCCTCGAGGAATTCGGGGATCATGGCGATGACTTCGCGTGAGAGCGAGACGTTTTCGGCTTCTTTGGCGTTGATGCACAGCCAAGTGTAGTGCTTGATGCCGAACTGGGCTGCGCGTTTGGGCTCGAACTCGGTGAGTTGTCTGAAGTAATCGCGGAAGCTCTCGACGCTACCGCGGTCGAATCCGGCCCAGAAGGCCGGTTCGCTCATGGCGACGCACCCCATACGAGCCAGCGTCTCGTAGTCGTCGGTGGTGCGGGAGACCATGTGGATATGGGGATCAATGTAGTCCATAGTTTTTTCGCCAATCGGGATCGTAGGGACGGCTCATGAGCAACTGGACTCGTTTGGCCTTGTCGGACTGATCGTCCAGTAGGATTTCCATTCCTTGTTCGAGAAGTTTGAGTTGATGCAGAGCCTCGAGGGATCCATCGGCTCGTTCCAGGCGATCGAGGGTTGCTGCCAGATCGAGGATTTTGGAACGGGCGATAAAGAACTCTTCGGAGAGGACTTTTTCGGCGCTTCTTGCTGGCGGCTTTGGATCCTGGCTCATGATGGATTAGTACTCGTGGCTCGATGCTTCGGTAGCTGGTGGTGGTTCTGCGAACTTTTTGTCAGCGACTTGTCGGATGCGTCGCGAGTTGACTTCCTCATTGAGCATGGCGATGACTTCGTCGAGCGGTTTGGTGCCCAGTTCGCCAGCGATACGATCTCGCAGGGCGATCGAGCGAGTTTCGGCTTCCTTGGGTCCGATGACGGCCATGTAGGGGATGAGATCGAGTTGGGCGTCACGGATCTTGGCTTGGACTTTCGCGCCGCGCAAATCGGTCGTTACGCGGAAGCCGGCTTCGGTGAAGACCTTTTCGAGTTCGACCGCATATTCGTTGGTTTTTTCGCTCAGTGGGCAAATGCGGATTTGCTCTGGAGCGAGCCACATGGGGAAGGCGCCAGCGAAGTGCTCGATAAGCATTCCGACGAAGCGTTCCATCGAGCCGAAGGGGGCTCGGTGGATCATGACAGGTCGGTGGGACTTGTTGTCTCCACCGGCGTATTCGAGTTCGAAGCGTTCGGGGAGGTTGTAGTCGAGTTGGACGGTACCGAGTTGCCAATGTCGGCCGATGCAATCGCGGACCATGAAGTCGGCTTTGGGCCCGTAGAAGGCCGCTTCGCCCTCGGCGGTGGTGAAGTTCAGGCCGGATTCTTCGAGGACCTTTCGAAGGGACGCTTCGGCTTTTTGCCAGTTCTCTTCGCTACCGACGTATTTGTCGCTTTTGGGATCTCGGAGCGATAGCTGCACGCGGTAGTCTTGGAGTCCTACCGACTCGAGGACAAAGCGGGTCAGCTCGATGGTGTTTCGAAACTCCTGTTCGACTTGGTCGGCAGTGCAGAAGATGTGCGCGTCGTCTTGGGTTAGCCCGCGAACACGGAGCATTCCATTGAGTTCACCGGTTTGTTCGTAGCGATAAACAGTACCGAATTCGAAGAGTCGCAGTGGAAGATCTCGGTAGGATCGGGGCTGGGCCTTGAAGATTTGAGCATGGTGGGGGCAATTCATGGGTTTGACCAAAAATCGCTCGTGGTTTCGTTGCCAATCGTTCAGGGCATCGAGCTTGGCTTGTTTGCCCTCGGCCTTGCTATAGCTGGCACTGTCGAACCCTAGGACTTCGGCAGCTTGCAAGAACATGGTTTCTTGCTGGGCGCCGAAGGTTTCGTCTTCGCCTAGGCGTCGAGCCCAGGCGTCGACCAAGGCGCCTGCGTCGTGGACGAATAGGGGTGGGAACTGGCTATCGCGATAGTAGGGAAAGTGGCCGCTGGTTTCATAGAGTTCAACGCGACCGAGGTGGGGGCTGTAGACCGGTTCATAGCCCCGTTTGAGCATTTCGCGGCGGAGGAAATCCTCGAGCAGACCGCGAATCCGTGCTCCCTTGGGCATCCACAAGCACATGCCTTGGCCGACATCGGGGGTGATTTGGTAGAGCCCGAGTTTTTTGCCGAGCACACGGTGATCCCGGCGCTTGGCTTCTTCGAGTTGATCGAGATGGTTTTGGAGATCCTTCTTGTCAAACCATGCGGTTCCGTAGAGGCGTTGGAGTTGGGGTCCTGACATGTTCCCCTTCCAGTGGGAACCGGCGACGCTCATGATTTTGAAGGCTTTGACTCGTCCGGCATCGGGAATATGGGGCCCGCGGCACAGGTCGACAAATTCGCCTTGGCGGTAAAAACCCAATTCAGGGTGGCTCGCTAGGCCGGTTTCGATATGCTCGACCTTGAGCCCCTGATTCATGTCTTTGCAGAGCAATACGGCCTCTTGGCGATTGAGCGAGAATTGCTCAAACGGCTCAGACTTGGCGATGATCGCGGCCATTTCCTGCTCGATTTTGGCAAAGTCCTCCTCGGTCAGCTTGTGCGGCATCAAGAAGTCGTAGTAAAAGCCGTTGGAGATGGTTGGACCGAAGGCCAGCGAGACCTCCGGATAGAGCCTCATGACGGCCCGGGCCATAATATGGGCGCTGGAGTGCCGGAGCACATCGAGCGCCTCGGGATCTTTCTCGGTCAAGAGTCTCAAGGGGATTGGAGAGCCGTTGTCAAAAGGCTTCAGCGGGCCGGTCGCGTCGATGACTTTTCCAGCGACTTGGGCCGCAACAACGGCTTTTGCGAGTCTCGAACCGATCGAATTAGCGATCGAAAGTGGGGTAGCATCGTCCGGATGGGAGACAACGGTTCCATCGGGAAGCTGAATATCAAGCATGTTAAATCCATCGTTAAGGAGTGGGGCACGTCTGGACAAACGACGCGTCCTGGCTGAGTTTCCATGGTCGCTTGGGACGATCAAGTTTGCAAGTAGGTATCTAGGTATCGAATATCCTTCTATGCGTCAATTTTTCCCTGCTAGGATAGGATAAGATCTGTTAGACTTCCGCTCGGTTCGCCCAGGTTGCAAGATTCGCGGCTCGTTTCGAGGGTCGGAGTCTATAAAACTTCTGGTTTTCCTCAGGTTTGATTGGGATCAAGATTTTATGAGCACGCTGGTTTTTGGACATCGAAATCCGGATACCGATGCGATTTGCTCGGCGATTGCTTACGCGGATTTTTTACAAAAAACCCATCGTCCCGATGCAATCGCCGCTTGCTGCGGCACTCCGAACCAACGTACCGAATTCGTTTTGAAACGAGCTGGAGTCGCTCCCCCAAGAATCGTCATGGATGTGCGGCCCGAGGTCCTGAGCCTCTGCGCCCAGGGGCCAGTGACGGCCAAACGCGGAGAGGTTTTCTACGAAGTCTACCAACGGATGAAGGGCCAGGATGTGCGAGCCATTCCGGTCGTCGATGAGGATCGAAAGGTCGTCGGTATCCTATCGCTGCTGCAACTGATGGATCTGATTTTTCGCGACGATGCCGATCCGCTTAAGACACGAACTGTCCGCACGAGCTTGGGCAAAGTGCGAGAAATCCTAGGGGGCTCCTTCCAGTATTCGATCGACCCAGAACAGCACGACGAACTCATGGTGATGGTCGGCGCCATGAGCGCAGGGGGATTCACCGAGCGGATGGAACGTTTCCCTGCGGAAAAACTCATGGTCGTCTGCGGCGATCGACCGACGATCCAACTCCCGGCAGTCGAACACGGCGTGCGTGCGATCATCATCACCGGTGGATATGCCTTATCCGAAGGGCTCGTCGAACTCTCAAAATCCCGTGGGGTCTCGGTCCTGCGCAGTCCGTATGATACCGCGACGACGGCCATGCGAATCAAGTCCTCCCAGTTTATCGATTCTGCAATCGACGAGGACTTTATCACCCTGTCCTCCAAGCAACCGATCGACGAAGCTCGATTGAAGACCGAACGGATCCAACAAGCGATCTTTCCAGTGGTCAACGACTTAGGCCAATTGGTTGGAGCCGTCAGCAAATCGGATCTGGTCAATCCGACGAAACCCAAGTTGGTGCTCGTCGACCACAATGAGTTGAGTCAAGCGGTCAACGGTGCCGAGGATGCCGACATCCTCGAGGTCCTCGATCACCACCGCATCGGAGGCTCGCTCAAGTCAACCCAACCGATCCGCTTTATCAATGAGCCGGTCGGCTCGACCTGCACGCTCGTGGCGCGGCAATACCGCGCCGCGGGGATCGAGCCCTCGGCCGGGATCGCATTGTGCATGGCCTCAGGCATCATCTCCGATACGCTCTATCTGCGTTCGCCGACGACGACCCAAGTCGACCGCGATATCTTGGATTGGCTCCAGAAATTGTGCAAAGTGGACCTTGAGCTCTACGCCAAGGAATTCTTCGAGATCGGCTCGGCGCTTCGCAACTGCTCGCCTGCCGAAGTGGTCCGAGAGGATTGCAAGGAGTTCACCGAGCTTGGAATTCGTTTTTCCATCTCTCAGATCGAAGAGACCGGATTCGATCTGTTCTGGGATCGCAAAGAAGAACTCCGAAAAGGGCTCGAAGAGTTGTCCAACAAACAGCGGTTGCACTTTTCTGCGTTGCTGGTGACCGATGTGGTCAGCAACGGGTCGCTTCTGTTGTTGTCCAAGGAATCCGACGCTTGGGACGAGATCAACTATCCGTGTTTGGATCGCGGTCTGTACGAGCTGCCGAACATTGTCAGTCGCAAGAAACAACTCCTGCCTCTTTTGGCGCAGGTGCTCCGCAGTTCGACTCGTTAACTCCGGGACTCCGGCTTCCCCCGAATTTGTGGGTGAAAAAGGGTCTAAGTGCCCTGGACAGTAGCGTTTTTCTCGATGCCGATCAAGTTGTATGCCTGATCTTGTTTAACAGCCGCAGGCGTACTGGCCATCCGTATGCTTTGTTTAACAGTCAGCCGAAGGCGTACTGGATTCATTGTCATCTTCGACGGCCAGTACGCCTTCGGCTGACTGTTAAACGAAATGGTGTTGCTTGCGATAGATTTCGATTTCGTAAGGCCCCAGAAACATCACCAAGATAGCTCGGTCGGCCGCATAGTGCCTAAAGACATCCTTGAGGAAGTAGTCTTCGCCGGGCCACGGGTAGGCGAAGATGGTGGCAAAGTCGTCGACGGCCAAGGATTGGGATGCATAGACGCTGGGGATTTGGTGGAATAATGAGGCGTGGTTGGCTTGACGCTTGGCCAATCGCTCGGCGCGGCTTGGCAGGAAATTTCCATGCCAGATTTCGGCAGGGATGTTCTCGGAACGGACGAACTGGCGAGCTTGTTCAACCAGAAACTCCTCGGCCTCGATCCCGACGGCATCCCAGCCGAGTTTTCCAGCCATCGCCGTGACGATCCCAAATCCGCATCCCCATTCGCAAAAGAGGTTCCCGATCGGAAGTTCCTGGGATTTCACAGCATGCATGGCGCGATAGACATCGCGGAAGTCGCAAGCGACATACTGCTCGATCGGCCGGCGGTGCCAGGAGTCCCAATAGGCTTGTAGCCTTTGATCGGCCTTGGCCAGCAACGCTTCGATCTCCTGGGGGATCGGCGATTCGCTGTCCCAATCGATTTCCAGAAGGATCAGTTCCGGTTCGCCTGAGGAGTATTCCAGCGAGGATCTCTGGGAGGGTCGTTTGGACATAGGATGGATTGTTTTTGAATTTCCTGCTGCTGTGTTGCTTGCCCGGGATACCGGCCCAAAATAAAATCAGGGGCGCACCGACGGGCTTTGCTACCCGAGCCGCCTTTCCCACCCTTTGGCCTTTTTATAACCTCTGGTCCTTATGCAATCCACCAATCGACGACATTTCCTGGCTAGTTCCGCAGCGGCTGTAGCTCTTTCGGCCAGCTCCCGATGGAGCTTGGGTCAAGACACCGCACCTAGTAAGGCTTACAAGATTTCGCTTGCCCAATGGTCGTTGCACAAGCCCCTGTTTGCAAAAGAGATCGACAATTTAGATTTTGCGAAAGTTGCCAAAGAGCGATTCGGCATCGATGGCGTCGAGTATGTCAATCAGTTCTTCAAGGACAAAGCCAAGGACGCGAAGTACCTTGAGGAGATGAAGAAACGGACCAGCGATCTTGGGGTCACCAACGTCCTGATCATGATCGATGGAGAAGGAGGACTGGGCAACAGCGACGCGGCCAAGCGTACCACGGCCGTCGAAAACCACTACAAGTGGGTCGACGCGGCGAAGTATCTAGGGTGCCATTCGATCCGGGTCAATGCGGAGACCGATAAGCCTTATGAGGAGGGGTCCAAGTTAGCTGCTGACGGTCTACGCCGCTTGAGCGAATACGCCAAACCTTTGGGGATCAACGTGATCGTCGAGAACCACGGTGGATTGAGTTCCAATGGCAAGTGGCTCTCGGAGACGATCCGCGCTACGGGGATGGAGAACTGCGGAACCCTCCCGGATTTCGGGAATTTCTACGACTACGATCGCTACCAAGGTGTCACGGATTTGATGCCTCTTGCCAAAGCCGTCTCGGCCAAAAGCTACGATTTCGATGAGCAGGGTAACGAGTCGAAGATCGATTTTGCAAAGATGATGAAAATCGTCTTGGACGCAGGTTACCGCGGTTGGGTCGGAATCGAGTACGAAGGTTCCCGATTGAGCCCTGACGATGGGATCAAGGCTACGAAGAAGCTTCTGGAAAAGATCCGCGACACGGTCGCAGCCAAATAATAGGGCGAAACAACGGGGCGAATCGACTCCGCACGATCGATCCGTTTTGTCGAGCCGTTTGGTTACTCGGACTCACCGATTCGCATAGAGCACCTCCGACTCCCGGACGGTTCGATCGCACCTGGGATCCTCATCGCACTTGCGCTCGAAAACCTCCTCCCGGTCGATCACCACATCGTCCGGTGCTCCGACGGCAATGACCACTCGAGTACCCGTGATCTTTCGGACCTCGATGACAATGTCGTCGCCAATAAAAATCCGTTCTCCTACCAATCGACTCAGTGCAAGCATGGTTTCCCTCCCGGTTTGGCTTGTGGTTCATTCACAGACTCAACGGAATCCATTTTGCACTCCGAGCGTGACACCTTTGGTCACAGGTTTTCCCCGCCAAGAAAAATTTCCCCAAGAATTGGGCTTATGCTAGCTAAACTAAGCCCCCTAAACTAAGTCCCCTAAAGTAAACCCATCGGGTTGATAGGGTTTAAGCGCGAGCAAGCCAATGGTTCTTGCCTCACCCCCCCCTTTTTGAATTTCCTTTTCCCCTGGAGCACAAAGCGATGGGCTTTCCCCGAGCATGCTGGATGTTGATTTTTGGATTGCTGACGCACACAAGCACCGGGCTCTTTGGAGACCATTCGCTCTGCGCCCAATCCCCTGAGGACTCGGCAGTCAAACGGATCGTATTGATTGCAGGCCGACCTTCGCACCCCCCTCGAATGCACGAGTTCAACGCAGGTGTTCAGCTCCTTGCGCGATGCCTCCAAGAAAGCGGATTGCCGGTCCGCGTAGACATCTCGCTCAATGGCTGGCCCAAGGACGAATCGGTGCTGGATCGAGCCGATGCGATCGTCTTTTATATGGATGGGGGGGGAGGACACGAAGCGGTTCAAGAGTCGGGACGACGCCTTAAAAAGATCGATGAGCTTGCGGGCAAAGGGGTAGGGATCGGATGCATGCACTATGCCGTCGAGATCATATCGGACCAAGCGGGCAAGGAGTTCAAGAAGTGGATTGGCGGCCATTACGAGCATATGTTCTCTTGCAATCCGATGTGGTCGCCGGAATTCTCTCAATTGCCCGAACATCCCATCACCCGCGGGGTTGAACCTTTCTCGGTCAAGGACGAGTGGTACTTCAACATGCGTTTTGTCAACGATCTTCCAGGCGCTTCGCCAGCCGATTCGAGCAGTGGCAAGTTCGTACCGATCTTGGTCGCAGCCCCCTCCGATGCGGTCCGAAACGGACCCTATGTCTACCCACCGGGGCCTTATCCGCATATCCAAGCCAATCTAGGCCGGGCCGAGGCGATGCTCTGGACCGTCGAACGCCCTGACTCAGGTCGAGGGTTTGGGTTCACCGGCGGTCACTTCCATAACAACTGGGGGAACGATTCGTTTCGCAAATTGATCCTCAACGCATGCTTGTGGTTGGCCAAGGCAGAGATTCCCCAGAAGGGGGTCGCGTCGAAGGTCACCCAAGAGCAACTCGACGCGAACTTGGATCCGAAGAAGTAGACGACCTGCTGGGCCCCGTGCGGCTCGATGGTCTAACGCTGCTTGGCCTTGCTCGCGGGTCCCTGTTGGACCAATGGACCAGACATCGGTGGAGTTTCGTAGAATTGCCCCTCTAACTCTACCCGAGGATCCCCGGTGGCGGTCAACTCCTGGATCAGCCGATCCTCAAGCTCGCTGCGAATTCTCTGGTACTGTGGCTCTTGGGCAACATTGGTCATCTGTTGCGGATCGCTCCTGAGGTCGTAGAGTTCCACCCGAGGTCGTTTGCCATAAGCCCTCTGATAGAACGGCTTATAAAGCGGATCGTCCCGATGGGTGACCAACCACGCTTTCGTGGGTCCTGCATCTTCGTCCGGATGCGTCGTACGGGTGTTTCTTTGAATCTGCTCGTAAGTCGGTGGCTCAGGGGCCTCCAGTCCATAAGGGTCCCCGAGCGGCCAGCGCTCGGGTCGAAAGTTGATGATCAACAGATAGTCGTCGGTCCGTATAGCGCGTTGGGGGTAGGGGCTAAAGTCGGCGCGGGCCGACTCGACGTGCCGCTCTCGACCGACAAAAACGGCGGTTCGATTCGGATCGAGCTTGCCACTCCGCTCGCTGCGAAGCATCGGCAAGAGGCTTTTTCCCGTCATGCTCTCGGGGATCGGCAGGCCAGCCGATTCGAGAATCGTCGGCGCGATATCGGTCAGACTGACCAAATCGTCGATCGTCCGATCGGCAGGAATCTGCGGTCCACAGATCGCCAGTGTCACCGAAGTTCCAAAGTCGTAAAGATTGCATTTGCCATGGGGAAAACCCGGAGGCCCATGATCGCCACTGACGATGACCATCGTCGAATCGGCAAGCCCGCTCGAATCGAGCCGATCGAGCAGCATGCCGACGGCCGCATCGTAGGCGGCGATCTCTCCGAAGTAATCGGCAAGATCCTCTCGAACGATGGGCACATCGGGCAGGAACGCTGGAAGCTTGCCCTGGAACTCCTCGGGGTCGAATCCCCAAAGTCGTTTCCCGGAGCCTTGGACCCACTGGCGATGGACGTTGGTCGGTCCGAACCAATAGCAGAACGGTTTGCCTTCGGGGCGATCCCCGAGGAACTGATCGAAGTTCGAAGCCATTTCGTCCAGGAGGGTTTGTTTGGCCTCTTCGAAACGTATGCCTTGATCGACCATTTGCGTAACGTTCTCGGAGAAATCGTTCCAGCGTTTGCCCGATTTTTCGTAGGCGAATTTTCCGGCCCCATAAGGTGCATCGACCGGTGAGCCGGGGCTCCATACTTTGAAGCTCTCCCCGATGTGGTAGCCGGCCTCGTGGAGCAAAAGAGGAAATGCAGGGAGGCTCGGTTCCCACTTGGCACCCTGGAGAATGGAGGCTTCTTTGGTCCTCCAGAAATGCTGGCCCGAGAGCAGGGCACTTCGGCATGGCGTGCAGCTTGGGGCCGAGACAAAGGCTTTGCGAAACAGGACTCCGCGTTGGGCGATGCGATCGATATTAGGAGTTCGGACGAGCCTTTGAAGTGGCTCGTTTGGCTCATGTTCTGCATAAGCGCTCGCGAATCGGCCATAGTCGTCGGCGAAGAGAAACAAGAAGTTCGGTTGCTGAGCAAGGCACGATGAGCCTAGCGATAGGATTGCGACGATTGCCGAGCCGAACGTCAGCGTCCCACGCAGAGAGAATCCCGAGAGCATAAATCACCTTGCAGCAACTGCGAGCGTACAACGGCCTGATCGCGAACGATCCAAAGCTTCAGTTGCAAAATTTTACCAGTCGATCGGCAGCTCGCCTACCTCCTAGGAAAGCCAAAACAATACCACGGACCACACCGAATACACGGACGTAAGCCTTGAATTTGCTGGGATTTTTCCGTGTATTCCGTGTCGTCCGTGGTTAAAAAATAATGCAGCGGGTCAGGCCCAGGACTGGTGGACTACCCGTGACATTCGAGAGAATCGCGGGGTCATAATCCCAAGCGGGAATGGCAAGCGTGCAATTGACGCTCGGATTCTTTTTGAAATTCGGCGATGGGATCGATGTCCGGATCGAGCGGATTCCGCGAACGGTCAGGACTATGGTGTTTTCTCAGATACAAAAATTCATGGAGCCTGGTACCATGTCGCGTCGGTCTACGATCGGCAGTCGCTCAAAATTTATGTAAATGGAGTACTTGAGGGCGTTGCATCGGTGGTGAATGTTACACCATACATGGGCGGTGCTCCACTCCGAATAGGAAACATTCGCGGTTCAACGCACGCAAACGCAGGCGTTTTTGATGGTGCGATAGATGACATACGAATCTACAATCACGCCTTAAACCAATCTGATATCGATTCGTTGTACGGGACCCCCAACGCAGTTCCCGAGCCTAGTTCGATGCTGATTGGGACGCTGCTTGGATTGGGCGGGTTGCTTAGTAAGAGGATGAAGAAGTAACCCTCTTTGCTTCTTTAGCAAATATTCATTTGATCTGCTGCAAATCTTAGCCATCCGCTGCCAAGCGGTGGGGCGGTGCGAGTAAAGCTTCCACCGTCTGGCGACAGGTGGCTACGTCCGACAGGTGGCTACGTCCGACAGGTGGCTACGTCCGAGGAACGCGAATCGTTCGCTGCCTTGCCGCGCAACCCACCATCGAGCATGGGGGCTTTGCCAAGCACCTTTTTGATTGAACATGGGGTGAGTGGTAACTTTAGAGGCTGAGCATGTGTTTGCTAAATAAGATAATAAGTAAAATGCGAAGCATCTGAAGGATATGGAGTGGTTGTGTTGTTGCCAGGGTCCGGTGGCTTAAGCACTAATGGCAGAGAAGTGTCGCCCTCCGGGCTAAAACCAGCCAACTGGATCCCTACGCGAGACCCCCTATCCCAACATTCGAGCCCATCGCCGTGTTGGCTGCTGCGCGACCATGATTGAACGTGCTGCCCTGAAAAATCAATAACTCTGATGCGCTGTCTTGCCCCCCCCCGAATAGCGTTTCGGTGAGTCGCGCGGCAGAGTCGCCAGCGTCGCCACGGAGCCCTTGTTTTCGCTGGGAAAAAAAGCTGTTTTGCAGTGAAGCGGGTAGGATTCGAACGAGGTGCGATCGCGTAGAGATTCCCAACAAACCAACTGTCCATGAAGACTTAACGATTCTGACGGATTTCCCTTTTTTTTGGTTGACAAGGGGGGGGGGGGGGGGGGGA
>QWPJ01000231.1 GCA_003671195.1 Planctomycetota bacterium | reverse complement strand
GGGCTTTCCATAGGCTCGCTCCTGCCCTTTGCCGCCTCGATCCCCTCGATTGGTACGGAACATGAAACGATTTTTTACCCAAGCGATCGCGCTTGGATGGATGGGTTGTTTTCTAGGCACTCTGATGGCCCACGCCCCGCTCAGTTACAATCGCGACATCCGTCCGATCCTGGCCGATAAGTGCTTCGCTTGCCATGGCTTCGACGAGAAAAAACGCGAAGCGGGCCTGCGTCTCGATACGTTCGATGGAGCGACTCTGGAACGGGACTCCCAACGCGCGATCACCCCGGGTGATACGTCCAAGAGCGTCCTCTGGGAACGGCTGCACACCAGCGATCCAGACACCAAAATGCCTCCGCCCGAGAGCCACAAAGAACTTACCCCCGCAGAGATCGAGTTGCTAGGCCGTTGGATCCAAGAGGGAGCCAAATACCAGAAGCACTGGGCGTTCGAACCGCCGCTGGAGTTTGAAGTTCCGACGCAAGTCGCCGGTGGAAAGAATTCGATCGACGCGTTTATCGGTAAGCGTCTTGAGTCGCAGGGATGGAAATTGTCCGAACAGGCCAGCCCTTCGACTCTGATCCGACGCGTGGCCTTTACGTTGACAGGGTTGCCGCCGACGGACGAGGAGGTCCAAGCGTACTTGTCCGACACCTCGCCAGAGGCTTACGAGAAAATGGTTGACCGCTACCTGCAGTCGAACCGATATGGCGAGGAGATGGCCAGGCACTGGCTCGATATCGCACGGTATGCCGATACCCACGGCTTGCATTTGGACAACGAACGGCAGATGTGGGCTTATCGCGATTGGGTTGTCCAAAGCTTCAACCGGAATCTGCCCTTCGATCAGTTTACCATCGAACAACTCGCCGGTGATCTCTTCGAAAAACCCACGCTCGATCAACTCGTTGCCACTGGGTTCAACCGATGCAATGTCACGACGAGCGAAGGTGGATCGATCGACTCGGAGTACTACTACCGTTACGCGGTCGATCGGACCAGCACGATGGCGTCGACTTGGTTGGCCCTGACGGCCGGCTGCGCGGTGTGTCACGACCACAAGTTCGATCCGATCTCGGCGAAGGAATTCTATTCGATGTACGCATTTTTCAATGCGTCAGCCGATCCGGCGATGGATGGAAATGCGTTGCTGACCAACCCGGTCCTGAAACTTGAAACCGAGGAGGAAAAGGCCAAGCTATCCGACTACGACCAAAAGATTTTGGCCAGTCAAAAGAACCTCAGCGAAGCGGTCGCCAAGGTCGTTTACCATGACCCAGGCTTGGCCGACCCGAAGCCTGAGGCCTCCTCGAGCGAGGTGGTTTGGATGGATGACGATTTCCCACCAGGTGGCAATGCCGCTGGAGCACCGGGACATCCGACCACGTTCGTGACGCTTGAGCAAGGCGAAAAAGTTCTCAGTGGAAAGCGAGCCCTCAAACGCACCGATGCTGGGTTGTCTCAAGATGTTTGGGATCAGTCCAAAATCCCCCTGACGGTCCCTTCCCAGGCGACTTTGTTTGCAAACGTGTACATCGATCCTGCGAATGTTCCCAAGGCGATTATGCTCCAGTACCACCGCAGCGGTTGGCAGCACCGAGCCGTTTGGGGCCAATACGATGCGATTCAATGGGGTGCACCGAATACTGCCGAACGGGTCGATATGGGTGCACTTCCAGCGACGGGACAATGGGTTCGCCTGGAAATCCCAGCCGCAAAACTCGGGCTCAACGCCGGCGATGCTCTGACGGGATTTGCCACCACTCAATTCGGCGGAACGGTCTATTGGGACAAAATCGGGGTGGTGGGAGTCAGCGATCCTGCGAACGACCCACTTCGATCCTTTGTCGCTTGGTGGAACGCCGCCAAGGGGAAAGACACTCCGGGTCTGCCCGGCGATTTAAACAGCATCGCCAAGGCGGGCAGCGAGCCGGCTCCAGATGCAGGTGCGGTAGCCAGACTCAAAGAATTCTACCTGGCCAGGATTTGTACCGAGACCAAACCTCTTCTGAGCGAATGGACCGGCCAAGTCGATCGCATTCGCAGCGAACGGGAGAGTTATTCCAACGCGATTCCCAGTACCTTTGTCTACAAAGACAATCCTACCCCTCGGGAAAGCTTCATCATGCTTCGAGGGCAATACAACCAGCCCGGAGAGAAGGTCCAGCCCGACGTCCTCTCGGTTCTACCTCCGATCCAAAAACACGAATCGCGTCAACTCAATCGGATGGACCTAGCCGAATGGTTGGTCTCACCAAGACACCCGCTGACCTCTCGCGTGGCCGTCAACCGTTACTGGCAACAGGTCTTCGGAATCGGATTGGTCAAGACCAGCGGCGACTTCGGAACACAAGGCGAATCGCCCTCGCATCCGGAGCTTCTCGACTGGCTAGCGATCGAATTCGAAGACTCGGGCTGGGATGTCAAATCCTTCATGCGATTGATGCTCACCTCAGCGACTTTTAAACAAAGCTCGCGGATCTCCGCCGAGGCGCTGGAAAAAGATCCTGAAAATCGACTCGTATCCCACGCACCACGACTTCGGCTCGACGCCGAGCAGATCCGCGACAATGCCCTGTATGTCGGTGGGCTGATCGATCTGACTCTCGGGGGCAAGGGGGTCAAGCCCTACCAACCACCCAACGTGTGGGAGCCGGTCGGTTTTGTTGGATCCAACACTCGGTTTTATCAACAAGACAAAGGATCTGCGCTGTACCGAAGAAGCCTTTACACGTTTTACAAGCGGACAGCGCCACCCCCGTTCATGGTGAACTTCGATGCACCCAACCGCGAGCAATCCTGTGCAAGGCGGGAACGAAGCAATACGCCGCTTCAAGCCCTACAATTGCTCAACGATGTCCAGCACGTTGAGGCCGCTCGCGGACTCGCACAGCGGGTGCTCACCTCGGGAGAAAAGAACCCGCAGGCCCGGATCGAATTCCTCTTTAAGACCGTTCTTTCTCGAAATCCGACGGCCAAGGAGATCGAGTTGCTCGACAAGCAGATCGCAACGCACATGCAACGCTACCAGGGAGCACCGCAGGACGCTCAGCAATTGATCCAGCTCGGTGAATCCAAACCCAATGCGGATTTAACTCCCGCAGAACTTGCTGCCTACACCCTGGCAGCCAGCACCATTCTCAACATGGACGAAACCCTTACCCGAAACTGATCCCATGAACGACCTCCATGATCTGCAGATGCGGCTTAGCCGCAGAAATTTTTTCGGTTCCTCAGGGCTCAGGTTCGGCGGACTTGCCACCGCATTGCTTGCAAGCCAGTCGCAATTGCCGCGATTGCTCGCCGATCCAGGGCAACCGGCCTCGAGAATCCACCCGGCTTTACCAGGTCTGCCTCATTTCCCTCCAAAAGCCAAATCCATCATCTATCTGCACATGAATGGAGCACCCTCCCAGATCGATACCTGGGACTACAAACCAGGGCTGGCTGAATACTACGATAAAGACCTTCCACCCAGCGTCCAAGGCGGTCAGCGCTTATCGACGATGACCAGCGGTCAGACCCGATTTCCCGTAGCTCCATCCAAGTTCAAATACGAACAGCGCGGGAAATGCGGGATGTGGACCAACGTCGATCTGTTCCCTTATACCAGCGAAGTCGTCGATGAGATCGCACTGGTCAAATCCGTTTTCACCAACGCGATCAACCACGATCCGGCCTGCACGTTTGTCATGACCGGTTCGGAAGTCCCCGGCAAAGGGAGTATCGGCTCATGGCTCGCCTATGGTCTCGGAAGCGAGAGCAACGACCTTCCGGCCTTCGTTGTCTTTACGCCGAAATTCCCCGAAGACAGCAATGGACAAGCCCTGTTTAGCCGCATGTGGGCCAGCGGGTTTCTACCCACCCGTTTTAATGGGGTAGCCCTCAGGGGAAGTGGGGATCCGGTTTTGTACCTTCCGAATCCCACAGGTGTCAGCCGCGACGATCGCCGTCTGATGCTCGACTCGCTCCAGGCATTGAATCAAGCTTCGCAGACCGAATTCGGAGATCCAGAAACGGCCACCCGCATCGCCCAGTACGAAATGGGCTTCCGGATGCAAGCCAGCGTACCGGAATTGACCAACATCGAAACCGAAACCGCAGAGACGCTCGAGATGTACGGTCCGGCCGTCCGAGACCCCGGTTCGTTCGCACACAGCGCCCTTCTAGCCCGTCGCCTCGTCGAGCGAGGTGTGCGCGTCGTTCAATTGCTCCATCGCGGATGGGACCAACACGGCGACTTACCAAGGCAGATTGGGAACCAATGCAAGCAGACCGATCAACCCATCGCGGCCCTGATCAAGGACCTTAAACGCCGAGGGCTGCTCCAAGACACGTTGGTCGTCTGGGGCGGTGAATTCGGGCGGACTGTCTACAGCCAAGGTGGCTTGTCCAAGGACAACTATGGCCGAGATCACCACCCGAGGAATTTTTGCATGTGGATGGCTGGCGGTGGAATCAAGGGTGGAATGACCTTCGGTCAAACCGACGACTTCAGCTACAACATCACTGAAAATCCCGTGAACATCAACGATTTGAACGCCACAATCCTGCATTGCATGGGAATCGACCACGAGCGATTCACCTATAAATTCCAAGGATTGGACCAACGTCTGACCGGAGTCGAAAAACAGAGAGTCGTTACGGAAATTCTCGCGTAGAATACCCGCAGAGTCGGCGCAGGTGTTCGGCTCCCCGAAGCGTTCACCAGTGAAGAATCTAAATGCCAACTAGCCGATTTGATTTCCGTCGATACGTCGAGGATCTACGGAAGTCTGGGTCCGACCGCAAGCAGGATTACGACTCGTTCCACTCGACGATGTCGGGCCAGGAAAAAGACAAATTAGTCCAACGCTCGCACCGCTCCTTTTGGACCTTGTTCCGTGAATTCATCCAACTGCTATCTGGACACCGTCGGCAGATCCTGATCGGGCTGGCGACGTTGACCGTCTCGACACTCTTGAGTCTGCTTCCCCCACTTGGGACAAAGTTCGCGATCGACTTTGCACTGACCAGTCCCCCCAAGCCTACACCGGATTGGTTTCCGGATTGGCTAAAACAAACCACCGGGTTGAATTTGCTCATCTGGATCGCCGTGGCTGTGACCTCCGTCACCCTGCTTCGAACCTGCGCTCATCTTTGGGGTCGATGGGAATGCACCAAGGCGGTCAATCAAGTGCAAACCTCGATCCGCAAAAAAGTATTCGAGCACATGCTGCAGATGCCATTGCATCGAGTGCAACTGCTCAAAAGCGGTGGTTCAGCAAGCCTCCTCAGAGAAGACGCAGGCGGGATTGCCGATTTGGTTTTCAGCATGCTCTACAACCCTTGGCAAGCGATCGTGCAATTGATCGGCAGTTTCATCGTTCTGGTCATCGTCGATTGGCGACTCCTGGCTGCAGGCCTATTGCTCCTGCCTGTCGTTTACTTGACCCATAGAACCTGGATCTACCGGATCCGGCCGTTGTACCGAGACTTGCGCGCAACACGCCAGAAGATCGACGGGAATTCGACCGAGACATTCTCTGGCATTCGAGTCGTGCGAACCTTTGGAAGAAAACGCAGCGAATCACAGCGTTATGTTCGCGGCAATCACTATGCAGTACGTCAGGTCCTGCTGGTCTGGTGGCGTACCCGTTTGATCGAGGTGATCTGGGAGGTTCTGATCCCGCTTGCATCGACCCTCCTGCTGGTCTACGGAGGCTGGCAAATCCTTCAAGGCCAATTGACCCTTGGTGACCTGATGATGTTCTTGGTTTACCTCGCCATGCTGCTCGGTCCGATCGCAACCCTCACGGGCAGCGCGGTTCAATTCCAAAACAACCTCGCTGGACTCGATCGTATTCTTGATCTGCTTGCAACCGAGACCGAAGCTCAGGAAATTAACAGGAGGTACCCACCTGACTCCGTAGGTGGACAACCCATGGAATTGATCAAGTTATCGCGGGAACAAGTCTCCGGACGGATCGAATTTCGAAACGTACATTTCCAATACCCCGAGAACGACCAAGAAGTCCTCTCTGGGATCTCATTTGTCGCAAAGCCCGGTCAGACCATCGCGATCGTCGGACGCAGCGGCGCAGGGAAAACCACGCTATGCAATTTGATCGCTAGGTTTTTCATACCGAGTTCCGGTTCGATCTCGATCGATCAAAAGGCTCTTGAAACCGTCGATCTCGATAGCTTTCGGCAACTGCTGGGAATCGTCGAACAGGATGTATTTCTCTTCGATGGAACCATCGCGGAGAATATCGCTTACGGGAATCGCCATGCCAGTACGCAAGCGATCGAACAAGCGGCCCGGGCCGCGGCAGCGCATGAATTCATCACGAAATCACCTAACGGATACCAGACGCGTATCGGAGAAAGAGGCTTCAAACTCAGCGGTGGACAACGCCAAAGGATCGCCATCGCGAGGGCTATTCTCGCCGATCCAAAAATCCTCATTCTCGACGAGGCAACCAGCAACCTCGACAGCGAGAGCGAGCAAGCGATCCAGCAGAGTCTGAAATTGCTTCTGCGTTCGAGAACCTCATTTGTCATCGCCCATCGACTAAGTACCATCCAAAATGCCGACATGATCTTGGTCCTCGATCAGGGCAAGATCGTGCAGCAAGGAACGCATGCGGAGTTGGTCGAAGCCGACGGCATCTATCAACAGATGGTAAGACTCCAGACCAATAATCCGATCGCATTGTCAGCCGAGCACTAGTTCGAGCTTGGAAATTGCGAAGGGGGATCCTTGTACCCATTGGCTCCTACGGGAGCGATCTCGATCGCATTTTCGGAATGGATGCTGGAATTGCTGAAACCATTGACAAGTATGATCGACGGATGGTCGAAGGGCGCTTTCTCGTACTCGACCCTCTGGTCGGTCAGACACAGCAGGAAAAACAGCAGGGATTCGGCATCCTGGATTTGGACTAAGTTGGCTTTTCCATCTCCTTGGTCGATCCGCCCGTCGTGGTTCAGGGGCAACCGACCCATCTCGGGATGCAGATCCGGGTTAGAGACCGGGTCTGCTGGGATCAGGTCGGGATTGTCGAAACTATAGAACTCGATGACCTGTCGAAGCGAGACATAACGCCCGTTGTGCATGTAGGGTTCTGTCAACGCGATATTTCGCAGAGAAGGAGTCTTGAAAGCACCCCATCCCATGAGTTCATTGTCGGATATGAATGGCTTGCGGTGCCCCCAGGTTTCCTCGGTCATCACCATGCGTCTTGCACGCTTGAAAAAGTGGATATCCTTGCGGTGCCCAAATTTCGCATAATCCAAAAAGGCGCGATTGGCGCTGTGGTCGACCCCTTGGGTGGTGATGTACTGCAACAGCGCCTGAGCGTCCTGACGAATGGAGTCAGGTGCGGTATCCAAGACCCTCAGGATCTCCTCGTTTTTCTCCCGTTGGCTGATCCCTGTGTCGCGTCCCTGCTTGAGTTTGGGCAAGCGGTAAGCGGTCCCAAGACTTGGGATAGACGCGGCACCGGGTGCCTTACCTTTGCTTTCTTTTACCTCTTTCCCGACGATTTCGATAAGTTCCTCTACCGCCTTTTCGCTCAGCCCCCGGGCTTGAAGGTCTGCCAGCGGGGTTTCAATCAGCAGTCGCTGCACCTGGGCGATCGAGATCGAGTCCTCGGAACCTGAGTAGGCCCAGACTCCCCAGTCATAGCGAGGTTCGGATACACCCAAGTTGTAGTAACCCTGATCGTAAAACGCGTAAGGATCGACAGGGTCTTCACCGGGCTTAGGGCTCGGCTCAAATTCACGCGGGGGACGGGTGCCGATCCAAGTGATCATCGGCTTGCGATCGGGCTTTCCACCACCCGGAAAAACCACAGCAGGCAAGAAGGTCGTGGGCCTTTTGTCAGGAATACCCATCAGTTCGATCAACAGAGGGCCGACCAAGGC